>DATAAR010000245.1:0-15405 GCA_036259975.1 Solirubrobacteraceae bacterium
CGAGGCGCCCGCAGCCGCCTGATCCGGTCAGCACGGGGTGGTGCGGTCTCTGCCGCCGAGAGCAGAGAACGCACCACCCCCACCGGACGGCCCGGCCGAAAGCGGCCCCGGAGCAGAGCGCCGCGAGCCGGACCCGTACCCTTCCGCGTCCGAACCCGATCCCGCAGGAGGACGCATGGAAGGCACGCTCTACGACTGGGCGCAGGACGCCATCTCGGCGCTGGGCCTGCCCGACGACGGCCGCTGGGTGGGCGACAAGCAGACCGTCCAGTGGGTGCTCGACTTCGCCCGCGAGGTGGCGCAGGGCGTCGCGCGCCCCGGCGCGCCGGTCGGCGCGTTCCTCGCCGGCGTCGCGGTGGGGCGCAACCTCGAGGCGGGGCCGCAGGCGCTCGAGCAGGTGCGCGCAGCGCTCGAGCCGACGTTCCCCGCCGAGCGCACCCAGGACTGATGCGGCGTGCCCCAGATCATCGAGAGCCCCAGCCGCGTCGAGGCCGCCGGTACGAAGCCGAAGGTGATCGATGAGTTCGTCGGGCGCGTCAACACGGGCGAGGAGCGCCTGAGCGTCGCGCGGATGCAGTCGCCGGAGGGCTGGGCGGAGCCCGGCCAGCGGCCCGAGTTCGACGAGTACACGCTCGTGATCGACGGCGCGCTGCGCGTCGAGCATGAGGGCGGCGCCGACGACGTGCGCGCCGGGCAGGCCGTCCTCGTTCGCGCGGGGGAGTGGGTGCGCTACTCGACGCCCGAGCCGGGCGGGGCGCACTACGTCGCGATCTGCCTGCCCGCGTTCTCCCCCGATACGGTCCACCGAGACGAGAGCTGACTGATGGCCGAGCACACCGCTGCCCTGCCCACCCCCGCCGCCGTGGCGCCGATCCCCGCCGGGACCGACGCCGGGCTGCGCCGCGACATCCGCACGCTCGGCGGGCTGCTCGGGCAGACCCTCGTGCGCCAGGAGGGCGAGCAGCTGCTCGAGCTCGTCGAGCACGTCCGCACGCTCATGCGCAGCGATCGCGACGCCGCCGCCGGGGTCCTCGCGCTCCTCGACACCGACAGCGCAACGCGGCTCGTGCGCGCGTTCACGACCTACTTCTACCTCGTCAACGTCGCCGAGCAGGTCCACCGCGGCCGCGAGCTCGCCGCGATCCGCGTGGAGGACGGGACGTGGCTGTCGCAGGCGATCGACCGCATCCAGGCCGCCGGCCACACGCCCGACGAAGTGGCCGCGGACCTGCGCCGGATCAACCTGCGCCCCGTCTTCACGGCACATCCGACGGAGGCCGCGCGCCGGAGCGTGCTCACGAAGATCCGCCGGATCGCGAGCCTGCTCGACGAATGGGAGCGCGCGTTCGGGTCGGATGGCCTGCCGATCGACCCGGTCGCCGAGCGCCGCGTGCATCGCCGCCTCGAGGAGCTCGTCGATCTGCTGTGGCAGACCGACGAGCTGCGCGTCGTGCGGCCCGATCCCATCGACGAGGCACGCAACGCGGTCTACTACTTCGACGCCCTCCATCACGACGCCGTGCCGCATACGCTCGAGTCGCTCGGCGAGGAGCTCGCCCGGATCGGCGTCGAGCTCCCCGCCGACGCCCGGCCGCTGACGTTCGGCACTTGGATCGGCGGGGACCGCGACGGCAACCCGAACGTCACCGCGTACGCGACGCTCGAGGTGCTCGCCCTGCAGCACGAGCACGCGATTCGCGACGCGCTCGACCTCGTCGACGACCTGCGCCAGGAGCTGTCCTCCTCGGTGCGGATCACCGGGGCCACGCCCGAGCTCGAGGCCTCGCTGGAGGCGGACCTCGAGCGCCTCGACGAGCTCGACCCACGCTACCGGCGCCTCAACGCCGAGGAGCCCTACCGCCTCAAGCTCACCTGCATCCGCCAGAAGCTCGAGAACACCCGCACGCGCATCGCCGAGCGCGCCGCCCACGAGCCCGGCCGCGACTACCGCGGTGCCGCCGAGCTGCGCGCCGATCTCGACGTCATCCGCCAGTCGCTGCTGGTCCACCGCGGCGAGCTCGTCGCCCACGGCAGCCTCGAGCGTGCGATGCGCACGCTCATGACGTTCGGCCTGCACCTCGCGACCATGGACATCCGCGAGCACGCCGACGCCCATCACCACGCGCTCGGGCAGCTCTTCGATCGCCTGCAAGAGCGCGACGGCCGCTACGCCGAGCTGTCCCGCGACGAGCGTCGCGAGCTGCTCTCGGCGGAGCTGGGCTCGCGCCGCCCGCTCGCGCCCAGCCCGCCGCCGCTGGACGAGGACGGCGCGCGCACCTACGCGACGTTCGAGGCGATCCGCACCGCGCTCGCCCGCTACGGGCCGGACGTCATCGAGTCCTACATCGTCTCGATGTGCATCGGCGCCGACGACGTCTTCGCCGCTGTGCTCCTCGCGCGCGAGGCCGGACTGGTCGACATCCACGCGGGCGTGGCCGAGATCGGGTTCGTGCCGCTGCTCGAGACCGTCGAGCAGCTCCACGAGGCCGACAAGGTCATCTCGGAGCTCCTGGACGACCCCGCCTACCGGCGCGTCGTCGCGCTCCGCGGCGACGTGCAGGAGGTGATGCTCGGCTACTCGGACTCCAACAAGGAGGCCGGCCTCACGACGAGCCAGTGGGAGATCCACCGCGCCCAGCGCCACCTGCGGGACACCGCCCGGCGCTACGGCGTGCGGCTCCGGCTGTTCCACGGCCGCGGCGGCACCATCGGCCGCGGCGGCGGGCCGACGCACGACGCGATCCTGGCCCAGCCCTGGGGGACCCTCCACGGCGAGATCAAGCTCACCGAGCAGGGCGAGGTCATCTCCGACAAGTACCTCGTGCCGAGCCTGGCGCGCGAGAACCTCGAGCTCACGCTGGCCGCGGTCGTCGAGTCGACGATCCTGCACAAGCGCCCGCGCTCCTCCGACCAGGAGGTCATGCGCTGGTCGGACGCGATGCAGGTCGTCTCGGACGCCGCGGCCGCGCGCTACCGCGCGCTCGTCGACGACCGCGACCTGCCCGCCTACTACTTCGCCTCCACGCCCGTCGAGCTGCTCAGCGAGCTGCACTTCGGGTCGCGGCCGTCGCGTCGACCGGACTCCGGCGCCGGGCTCGAGGGACTGCGGGCGATCCCGTGGGTGTTCGGGTGGACGCAGTCGCGCCAGATCGTGCCCGGCTGGTACGGCGTCGGCAGCGGGCTGCGGGCCGCCCGAGAGGCGGGCCTCGAGGACCGCCTGCGCGAGCTGCCCGGCCGCTGGCACTTCTTCGACAACTTCCTCTCGAACGTCGCGATGACGCTCGCCAAGACCGACCTCGAGCTGGCCGGCCACTACGTCCGCCGCCTGGTGCCGGGCGAGCTGCACCGCCTCTACGACACGATCCGCGCGGAGTACGAGCTCACGGTGGCCGAGGTCCTGCGCGTGACCGGTCGCAGCGAGCTGCTCGAGGCCCACCCGGTCCTGCACCGCACGCTGCAGGTCCGCAACGCCTACCTGGCGCCGCTGCACTACATGCAGGTCGCGCTGCTGGAGCGCTGGCGCGCCGACCGGGCGAACGGCCGCGAGCCCGACGCCGCGCTCGCGCGCGCGCTGCTGCTCACGGTGAACGGGATCGCGGCCGGCATGCGGAACACCGGCTGAGCCGGCTCAGTCGCCCGCCGCGGCCGGCTCGAGGTCGCGCTCGAACGCGGCCCGCTCTGCGGGCGCGATCGGCCGGGAGGTCCCGGTCGTGCGGTCGCGCGCGACCAGCACCGCGGTGGCCTCGGCGGCGAGCGCGCCCGCCGCGGTGCGGACCTGCTCGCGGGTGCGCACGCTCGAGGTGCCGATCCGCTCGAGCCGGCAGCTCGCGATCACGTCGTCGTCGGCCTGGCGGACCTCGTGGCGGAAGTCGATCGCGATGTGGGCGATGACGTAGTCCCACACCGCCTCCTCGTCGCGCAGCGTGTTCGCCAGCCATTCGTCGCGTACCTCCTCGAGGTACGTGAGGTACACGGCGTTGTTGACGTGGCCGTAGTTGTCCACGTCACGCCAGCGGATCTCGATGCGCTTCTCGTGCATGGGCGGCCGGGCGGGCGCGGATCCTACCCGCGCCCACGGGGCCGGGCGGCGTCAGGCGCTCGTCCTGGACGGCGCGGGGGTCTGCTCGCGCGCGAAGCGCGGCTCGTCGGTCGGCTGCTCGACGACCTGCGGCGTCGTCGCCTCGGTCGGCGCGGCCTCGTTGAGCTTCTCCGTCGCGAGATAGGAGCCCGCCGTCGCGGCGGCGAGCTGCAGCAGCGCCCAGCCGGTGCCCTTCATGCGCGGGAACCGCGCGCGATCGACCGACATCGGCCCGGGGCCGTGCTCGGTGATCGCGAACATCGTCGCGAGAATCATGGCGTTGTACTCGTAGCCGCCCTCGGTGACCCACGGGCCCTTGCTCGCGTGGACCTTGCGAATGGCTGTCACCATCGAGCCCGAGATCATGGCCGCGGCCGCCGGCGTGAGCGCGCCGAGTGTCAGCAGCGCGCCGCCGAGCGCCTCCGACAGCCCGGCCGTCGTCGCGTGGCGCTTGCCGGGGCGCAGCCCGAGGCCCTGCTCGAAGAAGCCCGCGGTTCCCTCGAGGCCGTGGCCGCCGAACCAGCCGAACAGCTTCTGCGTGCCGTGGCCGATGAAGAGCGGGCCGACGACGCCCCGGATCGCGAGTGTGCCGAGCTTCATCACTGCCTCCAACCTGCGATTGCTTGCCGGTACAACGATTGGTCTGCTCGCCGGGCGGGGATCTTCAAACACCGTCTGCCGGCCTGCTGACCTCGCACCTGAGGTGTCCCGCCGCCGCGTGCGTCAAGATCGCGGCCATGAGCGGGCGCGACGACGACGACTGGGTCGGCACCCCGCCGGAGGGTCGCTACACCCGCGACCGGGCCAAGCCCGAGTTCTGGTGGCGTCAGCGGCCGATCGTGCCGGCGTTCGTCGGCATCTTCGTCATCGTCGTAATCATCCTGATCGTCGCGCTGCTGAGCTGACGGCCGGGCTCCGGTCCACCGCGCCGGCGCAGCCGCCGCCCGAGCAGCGCGAGCGTCGCCGTCGCCCCGGGCGGCAGGCGCCCGTCGGTCGACAGCCACGAACCCGCGATGATGAGCAGCAGGCCGGCGACCGCGCCGGCCCCGGGCCGCTCGCCGAGCACGCCGACGCCCAGCGCCACGGCCACGACCGGGGCGACGTACGTGATGACGAGGGCGCGCCCCGGCCCGATCTCGGCGACAAGGCCGCT
The DNA here is from genome assembly GCA_036259975.1 of Solirubrobacteraceae bacterium. GTDB lineage: Bacteria > Actinomycetota > Thermoleophilia > Solirubrobacterales > Solirubrobacteraceae > JAOPZW01. The sequence goes on from DATAAR010000245.1 coordinate 5,232, forward strand.
GTAGATCACGAACGCGGCGGCGGTGCAGACGAGCCCGAGGACGAGCAGCGCGCCGAGCGCGCCCGCCGACGGCACGGCGGCGGGCGGGTCGACCAGCGCGAGCGGCGTCAGCATCGCGCCCGCGATCGCGAGGCTCGCGCCCATCGTCGCGCGCGGGTCCGCGTCGGCCAGCTTCCGGTTCAGGACCATCGGACCGGCGGCGTAGCCCGCCGCCGCGATGAGGATCGCGCCCGCGCCGAGCAGCTCGTCGGTGCGCCCGGCGATGTCGATGCCGACCAGCGCGACGACGCCGCCGAGGCCGACGAGGAGGCCGACGAGCCGACGGCCGGAGACGCGCTCGCTGGCGTCGAAGCGCAACGCCAGCAGCGCCACGATCAGCGGCGCGGCGGCGATGATGATGGCCGCCACCGACGAGTCGACGTGGCGCTCGCCGGCCGCGATCAGCGGGAACGGGATCGCGATCTCGAACAGCGCGAACAGCGCCAGCCAGCGCCCGCGGCCGCGGAGCGTCGGCAGCGTGCCGGCGCGCGAGGCGAGACCGAGCAGCACGGCGGCGCCGAGCACGACGCGCGCCCAGGCGACGACCGCGGGCGGCACGCCGTCGTCGACGGCGACCTTGATGAACAGGTAGGGGATGCCCCACACCGTCGACATCGCAGCGAACCCGGCCCAGGCGCGTGCGCTCACGACGCCGCACGATATGTCAGGGCGGCGTCGGCGCGTCAGGCCTCGACGCGCGGTGGCGACGGGGCGGGCCGGCCGGTGCGCGCGGCGGTCAGGGCGGCCATCCGCGCGCAGGTGTGGCGGTAGAACTTGAGCTGCTCGCGGCGGCCGAGGAGCGCGAAGCCGATCCGCACGAGCGGGTTGCCGACGCGCGCGCGGCGCGAGACCGCCGCGATCCGGAACTCGACCTCGCCGGTGTCCAGCCACTTCCAGACCTCGTAGTCCATCTGCCCGTGCTCGAGGTGGCCGCGCAGCGTGCGGTAGTTCCAGCCCCAGACCCGTACCGGGCGGCCGCCCACGTCGCGCACCTCGTCGGTGACCTCGCCGACGCGCACGCCGAGGCGGAAGTCGAGCCCGAGGAAGCGGGCGACGAGCAGCATGTCGCGGCCCTCGAGCGGCGCATCCTGCTCGAAGATCCCGCGCACCGCCGAGCCGTCCGCGAATCGGTAGTCGCGCATCAGCGCCTTGGCCAGCTCGAACGTGCCGCCGGGGACCGGCTCGCCCGGCGGCTCGGGCGGCAGCGGCTGGCGGTGGTCGTCGTGGTGCCAGCGCTCGCGCACCACGTGCTCGCCCAGGCGGGCGGGGTCGAAGTTGTAGCCGCGACCGCGGAGGTCCGCCACCGTGCGCGGCTCGCCCGGGTACCCGAGCAGCCGCTCAAGCTTCACCGGCGCCCGCCTCGACGCGCCGAGTGTGGATGTCGATGCCGCCGGTCAGGCGGCCGCCCGACTCGCGCGCGACGCGCTCCAGGAAGGAGGTCCACATGTGGAGCTGGATCTCCTTGGCCATGCGCAGGCGGTGATAGAGCAGGTTCGACAGGCGATCCCCGCTGCGCGCCCAGGACTCGATCTCGAAGCGCAGGCCGCCGGGGCACTGGCCGGCGCGGAACTCGATCTGGCCGGCCTCGAGATGCCCGGCGAGCGTCACGAACCGGAACGAGTGCGGCGTGACCCTGACGACGCGCACGGGGCCGTCCCAGGGGGCGGCCATGCGCACCACGTACTCGTCGCCGACGCGCATGTCCTCGTCGGGGCCGTGGACCTTCTGGAACACGGCGAACTCCGTCGGGGCGACGCGGTTGAGGTCGCGGGCCACGCGCCCGATCAGCTCCTCGGGCGACAGCCGGGCCTCGCGGACCGTGATCGCGTAGCGGCGATGGAACAGCGGCCCGGCGCCGTCGCTCGGATGCTGGACCTCGTCGGCATCTACGCCCGCGGGCAGCGGCGGCGGGCTGTCGTCCTCGACGGCCCCGACCTCCTCGCGGCGGTGCATGGGCGTGGTGCGCCACATGTAGCTCCAGCTCGTCAGCGCGATCCCCACCGGCCAGCGGACAGCGGTGGCGAGGCGGCGGGCGGGCGACGGGCGGCGGGGCATCGCGGTGCGCCTACCCGCCAGGTCCGCGCCCGGATTCGTGCGCGGCCGCCCGAGCGGGTAACTGGGCGCGCATGCTCACCGACGCGCTGCACGACGCGGGCATCCGCGGCTGGCACCTGCACCTCGGATCGCTCGGGGCGATCGGGCTGTGCATCGGCCTGTGGATCCGCGCCAAGACCGTCGATCAGGACGAGCGCGGCAACGCCGAGCGACGCGCGCTCTTCGTCGGCCTGTGGCCGCCGATGTTCTGGCTCATGGGAGACAGCCTGGAGCGCCGCGAGGACCGGCGCTGGAGGCGCCGGTGGCGCCGGTCCGGCTGAGCGGCGGCTATGTGACCGCGCGAAAGATCCGGAAGCGCACGACCCGTCGCGGCGACGTGGTCCGGCGGTACGTGCGGCGGTTGTCGAGCTGCAGCCGCCACGTGCCGGTGCGCAGGCGGCGCGCCGCCACGGGCACGCGCCGCGCGCGGACGGTCAGCGTCCCGCACGGGCCCCGCGCGCGGCCGAAGCGGAAGTTCGCCAGCACGCGCCCGCCGATCGCGTAGTGGCCGTAGATGGGCCGGTTGCGCGGGAAGCCGGCGAAGCGCCACGTCGTGACCTGGCGCGGGCGCCCGCTGACCGGGGCGTTCGTCGCCAGCGGCTCGCGGACCACCCGCACGGTGGTGCGCGCCGTGTTGCCGGCGTTCGCGCCGTCCGTCGCCGTGACCGTGATCGTCCGCGGCGCGATCGTCCTGATCGACGGCGCCTGCGGGCGGGCGGTGAAGTTGCCGGCGGCGTCGGCCTGGGCGGTGCCGGCGAGGCCGCCGCCGATCGTCACGATCGCGCCCGGGGTGAACGCGCCGCCGGTGAGCGGCACCCGCTGGCCGCCGAAGAAGCAGCCGCCCTGCGCCGCGATCACCGCCGCGTCGGCGCCGGCCGGAGCCGCGAGCGCGGCGGCGGCGGCCGCGGCCCCGGCCGCGAGCCTGAGCTTCATGTCGTGACCTCCACAGCGTGCGTTGTCGAGTCTGTCCGCGCGCGCCCTCCCGCGGGGCGGCGGCGCCGGACCCTACCGCCCCGCGGGGCTCCGAGGTCGCATTCGTCCAAGACGGCGCGCGGTTCCGGGCGTAGGCTCGGGGCATGAGCACCCAGACCGGAACCCAGACCATCTTCCCCGCCCTGCGCTACCGCGACGCGCCGGCCGCAATCGACTGGCTCGGACGGGCATTCGGCTTCGAGCGCCGCATGGTGGTCGACGAGCCCGGCGGCATGATCGCGCACGCCGAGCTCGTCCTCGGCGACGCGATGATCATGCTCGGCTCCGTCCGCCCGCCGGAGTCCAATGCGTTCAGCGCCGTGGCTCCGCCTCCAGGTAGCGCCTCGATCTACGTCGTCGTCGACGACCCCGACGCGCTCCACGCGCGCGCTCGCGACGCCGGGGCGGAGATCGTGAGCGCGCCGTACGACACCGAGTACGGCTCGCGCGAGTTCACCGCCCGCGACCTCGATGGCAACGTGTGGTCGTTCGGCACCTACCAGCCCTGGGCCGAGCAGCCGGCGTAGGAGCCCGGCTAGACCGTGGCGGAGGCGGCGAGCCGCGCGAGCGGCTCGCCCCAGGCGTCGAGCGTGGGCGTCGGCGGCGGCACCTTGTAGCCGATGAACAGGTCGACGCCGATGTCGCCCGTCGCCCACTTGGCGAAGCTCTCGGCGAAGCGCTCGGGCGCGGTGGCGCACGCGCCGGAGACGCCCTGCTCGCAGCCGCCCGCCCGCCGGGATGCCGCGCTGCAGCGCAGCCATGGGTGCGGGCGCGGCGGGCGGCTTCCGGCAGCCGCGGCGCCCCCGCACGCGGCGGCCCACGCGCTCGGCTGAACGTCCGGCGGGGGGCCGCTCAGCCGGGGCGGCGCAGCACGGTGATGACGTCGTTGAACGCGTCGAGGCCGTGCGCGCCCCCAGACCAGGAGCGCAGTTGGCGTTCGACGGCAAGGCCGCGCTCGCGCGCGAGCGCGGCGAAGAGCTCCGCGGTCATCGGCGCGCGCCAGCCCTGGCGGCTCGGCGCCACGCCGCGGTTGCGGCCGTCGGCGTGGTGGATCGCCGCGACGCCGCGCGGGCGCAGCACGCGCGCGATCTCGGCCAGGTAGCCGGCCTGATCGACCGGCGCGACGTGGACGAAGACGTCGAACGACCACACCGCGTCGACGCTGGCGTCGCCCACGCCGACGAGCGCGGAGCCGGACGTCAGCACGTACTCGACGTTGCCGCGCTCGCCGAGGCGCTCGGCGACGAGGTCGAGCGGGCGCTGAGCGACGTCGACGAGGATCAGCCGCTCGGCGCGCGGCTGCAGGACCACGCTCCAGCGCCCGCCGCCGGGCCCGATCTCGAGCACCGTGCCGCCGGGCGGGATGGTGGGGAGGAGCACCTCGTCGACCAGCGCCCGCTTCCACGGCTCGGACGCGGTCCACTCCTCACCGAGATGCGACCAGTCCCACTGCTCCCAACGGCGCCGGTTCTCGGCGGCGGAGTTGTCCCGCCAGCGCTGGTGGGCGGGGCCCAACACGCCGCGCGCGCCCTCGATCTCGAGCAGGGTGTCCTCCAAGCGCTCACCGGCGCGCCGGGTGGTGCGCAGCGCGAGCTCCGCGGCGACGTAGCGGGCGCCGAAGCGGCGCGCGCGGCGCCCGAGGGCACCGAGGCGGGATCGGGTGCTCACGGGCCGCGACGCTACGCGACTCGGCCGGGGCGCGCCCGTGCGCCTCGGCCGCGCCCCTCAGGTGCCGGGGAGCGGGCCCGTGGCGCCGGCGCTCGAGGAGGGGGCGGCCGGCGCGGCCGCGGGCGCCGTCGCGGCGGGCGCCGGCGTGGTGGCCGTCGGCTTGGCGGCGGTCGAGGTCTTCGGCTTGGCCGTGGCCGCCGGGGTGGTCTGGGCCTCGCGCTTGGGCGCCGTGGCGACGATGCGGGTGTCGGCGGCGCGCTCGGGCGTCGTTGCGGCCTTGGGCGTCGGGGCCGCGGCGCCCCGCGCGGCGGCCGGCGCGGGCGCCGTCACCGCGGTGCGCGTCGCCCCGGGGGCCTGGGCCACCGGCACGCGCACGACGTGGTTGACGCGCTTGACGACCACCTCGCGGCGCACGGTCTCGCGCTTGACGATGACCTTCTGCTGCGCGGTCGCGGCGGCCGGGGCGGGGGCGCCGAGTTGGGTGCCGGTGCCGACGACAAGCGCGACCGGGATCGCCAGCCCCGCGGTGGCCAGCCCCAGGGCGCGCGCCGGCGGCCGCGGCGCCAGGGCGCCGGCGCCGCGCTCGCGCACGGCGGTGGCGATGGCGCGCTCGAGCGGGCAGAACGAGACGAGCAGGATCTCGAACGCGAGCGTCCACAGCAGGCCGCGGACCACGAGCCACTCGGGGCCGTCGGCGGGCACGTGGGCGGGCCACCAGAGCAGGAAGATCGCGGCCGAGAGGCCGCCGGCGAGCACCTTGGAGACGAGGTCGGACATGACTCGACACGGTGTTCGGCGGGTGCCCGTCGACTTTGAGTGCCGGCCGGTCGATCGGGCAAGGAGTGTGGCCAACCGCACACAGCGGCGCGTTGCCGCTGGCCGCGCGCTGACGGGCGTCGACGAACGGGCCGCGCGCGCCGCGCTGGCCGCCTTCGGGCTCGAAGCCGACATGGCGGAACGGTCCGCGGCGACGCTGTCGCCGGCGGAGCGCACGCGGGCCGAGCTCGCCGTCCTGGGGCATCGCCACGCGAGCTGCCTGCTGCTCGACGAGCCCGCGAACCACCTCGACCTCGCGTCGCTCCAGGTGCTCGAGGCCGCGCTCGCGGACTGGGCCCGGGGCGATCGTCGTCGCGACGCACGACCGCCGCCTGCGCGACGCGCTGGCGCTCGAGCGCGAGATCGCCCTCTGATGAACGGCACAACCTCGGCGCCCCGGCGCTCGTACGGTGGCGCCCGTCCCGCTCACCCAGGAGATCCCGTGCCACGCACCGCCACCATTGCCGCCGTCCTCAGCACCGCCGCCGCCCTCGGCGCGACGAGCGCCTCCGCGCAGACGCCCGCCTCGGGGCTGCGCGTCCACGCCATCTTCTCGGGCGGGCAGACCGCGAACTTCCACGCCGGTCAGGTGCTCATCGCCGACGTGCCCCGTGCCCGCGGACGGATCACCCAGGTGTGCTGGTCGCCGGCACCGATCGCGCGGCCGGCGTGCAGCCGGTCGCGGCTCGCCGCCCTGCAGCCCGGCCCGAACACGGTCAGGGTGACGCTCGCCGACGGCACGACCCTGACGCGGACGTTCACCGCGCACCGGCCGGGCACGCGCGTCGGGGGCAGGTTCGCCGTGCCCGCGACGATCCGGTGCGGCAGCGTCACGCTGTTCGGCAATTACGACCGCCGTGCCGGCCGTTCGCTCGCTCCACTGGCGACGTTCGTGCGCGGCGCCCGCGTCGCGCTCTACAACCGCATCGCGCCGGGCAAGATCCTGATGTGGGACTACGCCACGAACAAGGGCGGCTTCGCCAGCGAGCGCTGCGCGAGCCCCGGCCTCGGCGCGTAGCCGGCGGCCCAAGCGAGCGCCCGCGCTCAACTCGCAGCGGCGCCGGGCCGATAGGGGGGCGATGACCGCATCGCTCGTCCGCGCGCTCGCGCTCGCGCTGTCCGTCGCCGCGCTGTCCGCGGCGGCCGCCCCGGCCACCGCGACGGCGGCGGGGCCGCCGGTGCTGACGTCCGTGCACTGGACGCTCCGCGTGACCGCCGGATCGCCGGCCGGGTTCATCGCCGAGGCGGTCGACCCCGACGGCGGCCCGGTGACGATCGCCTGGACGTTCGACGACGGCACCTTCGCCACCGGCGCGCGCGTCACGAAGGTGTGGACCACGCCCGGGCGGCACACCGCCCGCGTGACCGCCACCGACATCACCGGCAAGCGAACGATGCGCAAGTTCGCTGTCGAGGTGCTGCCCGTCGGCACCGCGCCGCTCCCGGGAGCGCCGCCCACGGCCGGGCACATGCCCCGGCCGGGCCCCGCACCGGTCGCCCGCGCCTCGGTCCCCACGACCGCCCTGCGCCTCACGACGACGAACGCGATCCCGGTGCGCGTCCGCTGCGAGCGGGGCGCCGACTGCACCGGCACCGTGTCCGTCGCGCGCAGCGGCCGGCGCCTCGCCGCCGCCCACTACGAGGTCGGCGGCGGTCGCCGCGCGACGATCCGCCTGCGCGTCCCCGCCACCGCGGCCCGGGCGCTGCGCCGCCGGCCCGGGCGGCGGGTCTCCGTCGTGGTCACGGTCGCGCCCCAGAACGGGGCCGCCGCGCGGGTGGACGGCACGCTGCGCGTCGGCTAGGACGGCCCGCTCAGTCCGGCGGGCACGCGACCGCCTCGATCTCGATCATCGCGTCGGGCAGCACCAGCCCCGCGACGCCGACCAGCGAGCTCGTCGGCGGGCGCGCAGTGTCGACGAACTCGTCGCGGACCGCGCGGATCGTCGCGACGCCGGACATGTCGGTCACGAAGTAGGTCAGCTTCACCACGTCGGGCCAGCGGGCACCGGCGGCCTCGAGCGCCCGGCCCACGTTCTGGAAGCACTGCCGGGTCTGCGCCGCCATATCGCCGGCGGGGGCCGGCGTGCCGTCGGCCGCGACCGGCAACTGCCCGGCGATCCAGACGACGCGGCCCGGCGCGACGCTCGCGGCGTGGCTCCAGCCGAACGGCGGCGCCAGCGTCGCCGGTGAGAAGAACTCGTTGCGGTCGCCGCCCATGCCCGTCACCTTACGCCGGCGCGCCGGTACAGCCGCTCGAGCCGGTCGAGGTGGCGGTCGACACGGCGGCAGTTGCCGCGTCCGGGCCGCGATCGCGGATCGCCTCGTGGATCGCGGCGTGCTCGGCGTTGATGTCGCGGCGGCGAAGCAGCGGCAGGATCGCCTCGTTGAGCCGCGGCTGGACGATCGCGTGCAGCGCGAACAGCGGCACGACCAGCACGCGGTTGCGCGCGCAGTCCGCCGCCGCCCGGTGGAAGCACACGTCGAGCGCGAGCCAGCCGGCGTCCCAGAGCGCCTCGTCGCGCGCCTGGTCGAGCAACTCCGCCATCGCCTCGACGTCGCGCGCCGAGCGGCGCTGCCCGCCCAGCCGTGCGCAGGTCCGCTCGAGCGGCGCGCCGGGCCTCGAGCAGCTCCGCCACGTTGATCGCGTCGTGGTGCAGCAGCACGTCCATCGCCTCGCCGAGGATGCGGGCCACCGGTGCGGAGTCGACGCGGTTGACGAACGAGCCGCCGCCGCGGCCCTGGACCGGCGTCAGGAGGCCCATCTCGACGAGCGAGCGCAGCGCCTCGCGCACCGGCGCGCGGCTGACCCGGAACCCACGCGCGTGCTCGACCGGCGTCGGCGGGTTCGGCGACGCGTTCGGCGCCTCGACCACGAGGGCCGAGCAGACGCGCCCGCGGACACCGCCGCGGGCGGTGGGCGCGGCCCGTCAGACGTGCGACCATCGGCGCATGAGCCGCCGCGACCTCGCGCACGTCCTCGCCGCGCTGGCCGACCTCTCCGGCGGGCGGGCGGGGACGGGCGTGCCGGTGACGGCCGTCGACGAGGCGATCGGCCGCCACCGCGACGACATGCGCACGCCGCTCAACCTCGCCGACCTCGCCGCGGAGGGCCGCGTCGTGCGCCTGGACGACGGCACGTGGGCGCTCACGTCGGCCGGGATGGACTGGATCGCCGAGGACCGCGAGCTGTCCGACCGCTGATGCGCGAGGTCGCGATCCGCGGCGACACGATCCGCCTCGGGCAGCTGCTCAAGCTCGCCGGGCTGGCCGACTCCGGCGGCGACGCGCGCGCGCTCGTCGCGGACGGCGCGGTGACCGTGAACGGCGAGGTCGAGACGCGCCGCGGCCGTCAGCTTCACCCGGGCGACGTGATCGCGCTCGGGGAGGACGCGGTCCGCATCGCCTGAACCGCCGGCGCGGCCCCACGTCGCTCGATGCGCTCGGGGACGGCGGTGAGGAGCTCGAGCATCGCCCAGCGCCGGGTGGCGAGCTCGGCGGCGTCCAGGCCGAGCGTGGCCGCGATCTCGGCGGCGGGCACGCCGTGGCGCAGCATGCCGAGGATCGGCAGGTCCTCGGGCGCGAGGCGCGCGCCGAGGTCGCCGTCGACGCGCGGGGACACGGGCGGCAGGCACCGGCGGCCGGCGGCGACGGCGCGCACCACGTCGCTGAGCTCGGCCGGATCGGTGGACTTGCCGACGAGGGCGTCGGCGCCGGCGACCACGGCGGGCAGCGCGAGCCCCTCGTCCGCGAACGCGGAGTAGATGACGACGGCCGGCGCCGGATCGGCGGTCTTCAGCCACAGGCACAGCGAGAGCCCGTCCTCGTCGGGCAGGTGGTAGTCGACGAACACCACGTCGGGGCGCTCGTCGCTGGCCAGCCACGCCTCGTGCGCGGCGCTCGCGCTCGCGGCGGCGCCGGCGGGCTCGATCCCCGGCTCGTCGGCGAGCATCGCAAGCAACCCCGTGCGGACGGCCGGGTGGTCGTCGACGACGAGGACGCGGATGGCGGCGGGCATGGCGGAGAGCCTCGCCGCCGCCCGCGGCGGCGACCATGGGGTGGACCCTGTATCCGCTGGTCAGGGCTCGACGAAGCCGCGCCGGATCGCGTAGCGCGTGAGCTCGACGCGGTCGCGCATCCCGAGCTTCTCGAGGATGTTCGCCCGGTGAGTCTCGACCGTCTTCTCGCTGATCGTCAGCAGCTCGGCGATCTGGCGGTTGGTGTTGCTCTCGGCGATGAGCTTGACGATCTGCTGCTCGCGCGGCGTGAGCGGGTCCTCCGCCAGTTCCTCGCCGGCGCGCGCGCGTTGCACGTAGTCGCGGACCAGCGCGCGCTCGGCGCCCGCGTAGAGGAACGGCTCGCCGCGCATCGCGGCGCGCACGGCCTCGACGAGGTCGCGGTCGGCCACGGACTTGAGCACGTAGCCCGCGGTGCCGGCCTTGAGCGCCTCGTACAGGTAGCCCTCGTCGTCGTGCATCGACAGGATCAGCATCTTGAGGTCGGGCCGGTGGCGCGACAGCTCGCGCGCGGCCTGTAGCCCGGTCATGGTCGGCATCGCGATGTCGAGGATCGCGAGGTCGATGTCGTC
>DATAAR010000246.1:0-15642 GCA_036259975.1 Solirubrobacteraceae bacterium
CGGCTGTTCGGCACCGCCGACGATCTCCGCCCCTGGACGGGCCAACGAAGGTCGTCTAGCGCCGCTCGACGACGACGACCGCGAGGTCTCCGCTCGCCCGCTTCTCGACGAGTTGCCGCAGTCGGCGAATGTCTGGTTGCCACCGCGAGTTCGAGGAAGAGCGCGCCGAGCATGCCGAGCCGAGCCGACTGCAGGCGCCCTCCATCTCGAGCAGCCGCGGCCGGTCGAACGGTGCGGGACACAGTCACGAGCAGCCGCAGGCGACCTGCTCATTGCCCGGCAATCGGCACTGCCGCGCGCTCTTGAAGGCCCGCCGAAGCACGCGAACCGCGTGCGATGCGCTGAGAGAAGCGAGCGCAACGCTCTGTCGCCCTTGCGCTGGACGACGTCCGACCGTCGCGCTGCATAAGCGCTCATATCCGCTTGAGCGAGGCGCGGCACCGACCGCACGGAGCGCTCAGCCGCTCGCGCGTGCCTCGGGCGCCCATCCGAGCTGCCTGCGCGTGCGCCCGGGGAGCGCGCTCACGACGAGGTCGTAGGAGTCCTCGACGAGATCGCGGATGAGCTGGTCGGGCAGGCTGCCGTCCAGTGTGACCGTGTTCCAGTGGCGCTTGTTCAGGTGGTAGCCGGGCCGGATCGCGGCGTAGGTGACGCGGAGCTGCACGGCCAGCTCGGGCTCGCACTTGACGCTCACCTCGAGCGGCGTGCGGTCGAGCGCGCTGATCGCGAACACCTTGCCGCCGACCTTGAACACCGAGTGCTCGGGGCCGAACGGGAAGTCCTCCACGGCCCCGGTCTGGGCGAGGCACCACCGGCGCAGCTCGGCAGCGTCCACGTCCGCGTGCTCTCACTCGCTCGCGCGGTGCGCGATGACCCCAAGCGCGTGTCGCCGACGCCTCATCGCTCCGGCTCCCAAGACGCTTCGACGATGTAGCCGTCCGGGTCGCGGCACTTGACGCTGACGTAGGCGGGCTCATCCCACTCCTCGACGAGCTCGACGCCGTCGGCGGCGAGGCGGTCGCGAAGCGCGAGCACGGCGTCGCGATCGGGCAGTCCGACGCCGAAATGCATCCACGACGGCGCAGCGATCTCGTCGTCGGCAGGTCCCAGCGCGAGCGCGAAGCCCTTGGCGTCGTACAGCATCAGCACGCCGTCGTCATAGCGTCGCGGTGGGCGCCCGCCGAAGCCGAAATACGTCTCGTAGAAGCGGCGCGATCGCTCCTGGTCACGCACCGGGATGGCGAGGTGATCCACCGGTCCGACATTAACGGACCATCCACACGCGAGCTCCTGGCGCGAAACGCGACCGGCGCCCGCGCCCTGGGAGGTTGCGGTGTCGCCTGTGGCTACGTGCCGCAGAAGGTTCGGTACGCGCCCCAGCTCGCCGGAGCGGGCGCGGCGTACGACTCGAGGCCCGGTCGCTCGTGGAACGGGCGGGCCAGGACGTCGAGCAGCCGCTCGAACGGCTCGAGGTCCCCGGCCGTCGCGGCGGTGAGCGCCTCCTCGACGCGGTGGTTGCGCGGGATGTACACCGGGTTGACACGGTCCATCGCCGACGCGACCTGGTGCGCGTCGGATGACTCGTGCGCCAGTTGCTGGCGCCAGCGCGCCGCCCACGCGTCGAACGCGGACCGCTCGATGAACAGACGAGAGGCGGCGCTCGAGTCGCCGCGCAGCGAGGCCGACAGTGCCCGGAAGCTGGAGGTGTAGTCGACGGCCTGTTCGTGCAGCAGCCTCAGGAAGTCGTCGATCAGCGCGTCGGTCGTCTCGTCGGCCTCCGTGAGCCCGAGCTTGGCGCGCATTCCGGCGCGCCAGGCGCGATCGAAGCGTTCGGTGAAGGTCTGCAGCGCGTCGGTCGCGGCCGCGACTGCCGTGTCGGTGTCGTCGTCGATATGCGGCAGCAGCGTCTCGGCCAGGCGTGCGAGGTTCCACTGCGCGAGGAGCGGCTGGTTGCCGTACGCGTAGCGGCCACCGTGATCGATCGAGCTGAAGACCGTGGCCGGATCGAACGCGTCCATGAACGCGCACGGGCCGTAGTCGATCGTTTCGCCCGAGATCACCATGTTGTCGGTGTTCATCACGCCGTGGATGAAACCCACGAGCATCCACTGGGCGACGAGCGACGCCTGCGTGTCGATCACGCTCTCGTAGAAGGCGAGGTACGGGTTGTCGGCCTCGGCGGCATGCGGGTGGTGGCGCTCGATCGAGTAGTCCGCGAGCCGGCGGACGAGCTGCGGCCCGCCGTTCATGGCGGCGTACTGGAACGTGCCGACGCGGATGTGGCTCGCCGCGACGCGCGCGAGCACGGCCCCCGGCAGGACCGTCTCTCGGATGACGTCCTCGCCCGTCGCGACGACGGCGAGGGCGCGGGAGGTCGGAATCGCGAGCGCGTGCATCGCCTCGCCGATCAGGTACTCGCGCAGCATCGGGCCGACGACCGCCTTGCCGTCGCCACCACGCGCAAACGGCGTGCGCCCCGAGCCCTTCAGGTGCAGATCGCGACGACGACCGCGCGTATCGACGACCTCCCCCAGAAGCAGCGCGCGTCCGTCGCCGAGCCGCGGCGAGTACGACCCGAACTGGTGGCCGGCATAGGCCTGAGCGACGGGGGACGCCCCGGCCGGAGCCACCGCGCCGGCCAGGACGTCGACGCCCGCATCCGCGCGCAGCTGCTCGACGTCGACGCCGAGCTCCCCGGCCAGATCCTCGTTGAGCGCCAGCAACCTCGGCTCCGGCACGGGCGCACCCTGCCACGGGACGTACAGCCCCTCGAGCTCACGCACGTAGGAGTCGTCGAACGCGAACAGCGAACGGGCGGCGACACTCATCGCGTCCGAGGCTAGCGACGACGGAGCCGATCGCCCTGCGCCACGTGCGACACCGGTGTCGGCGCGCCGGTTAGCGGCCGTAGTACCGGGAGAGCTCATCCCGGTACCCGGCCGTCCTGTAGCGCTCCTCGTCGAACTCCGGGGCGCCCTTGATCTCGTCCTTCGAGCGGTCCACGTGGACCGTCGAACCATCACGATCGACGCGCTCGACCACCCCGGCTGGCAGGACCACCCGCTTGCTCAGGATCGTCCCGCCCGTATCGACCACCAGGTAGCTCTCTCCCGCCTCGTACGTCGCTTCCAGGACGCGCCCGACGGAACCGTCCGTCGCCTCGACCTTGAAGTCCGCCAGGTCGCGGACGTCCGTCTCCGGCGCGCCGGCGCCCGACTCCTTCGGCAGGGCGGTGCTGCCCTCGGGCTCCAACGAATCACGGAACACGAACATGTCGCTCATCTGAGATCTCCTCGCCTCGCTTTGACCTGACCCGTACCCGCGCCTCGTGATCGCCCACACGCCGACCGCGGACGCCCGACGACGCCCCGGTGTCGCTCACGACTGCCCGCTCGCGACCGCCGGCGGAACGTGGTGGTTGCCCGCGAACAGGTCGGCGGGGTCGTAGCGGGCCTTGACCTCGCGCAGGCGGGCCCAGACGTCCGGCGCGAAGAAGCTGCTCGCGTCGGCCGGCACCTCGACGAAGTTCGGGTAGTCGCCCACGCGGTGCGGCAGGACGGCCGCGTCGATATCGGCGAGCGCGGCGCGCACCGCGGCGTCCGATGACTCGTCCATGACGACGCCCAGCGCCATCATGCAGACCTCGCCGGGGAGCGTCGCGCGGGCGCCGGCGCCGGGCGTCTCGCGCGCCAGCGCCCCGCCCATGTGCCGGAACTGGAGCAGCGTCACCGTCTCGCCGCGGCCCGAGCCGGGACCCACCTTCGCGATCAGCTCGTCGATCGTCTCCGGTGGCAGCCCCTCGAGGAGCTGGTGCGTGAGGTGGAGCGGCAGCGGGTCCAGCGGGTCCATGGCGAGGTCGCCGAGGACGACCGGTGGGACCGTCGCGAACGTGTCCCGCGCAGGCCCCAGCTCGCGCAGCGGTCGCAGGAGCGCGCGGCCCTCGGTCTCGGTGCCGAGGAACGCCGCCATCACAACGGCGAACGAGCGCCCGCGGGCGAACGCCGGCACGTCGGGGATCGGCGGGAAGTGCATCAGGGACGCCCACGACATCAGCTCCTCCGGCAGCGTGGGCAGCAACGCGCTCCAGGCATGCAGCACCTCGGACGAGCGCTCGAACGGGAAGAACATCGCGCCGGCGTACAGCTCGTCGACCGGATGGACGGCGAACTCGATCGCGGTCACGACGCCGAAGTTGCCGCCGCCGCCGCGCAGCGCCCAGAAGAGGTCCGGGTGGTGGTCGGCGTCCGCGCGCACGAGCTCCCCGTCGGCGGTGACGACCTCGAGCGCGGTGACGGCGTTGGCCTGCAGGCCATGCTTGCGCGCCAGCCACCCCATGCCGCCGCCGAGCGAGTAGCCGGCGATCCCGACATCCGGTGACGACCCGTGCAGACCTGCCAGGCCGTGAGCGGAGAGCCGCGGCGCGACGCGATCCCACTTGACGCCGGCGCCCACCCGGACCCGCTGGGCCGCGGGGTCGACGCGGACCTCCTGGAGCGCGCGGACGTTCAGCAGCAGCGTGTCCTGCAGGCCGCCGAGCGGGCCCTGGTTGTGGGCCGTCGCCTGGGGCGCGACGCGCAGCCCCGCGCCCCGCGCGTAGGCGACCGCCGCAGCGACGTCTTGGGCGTCGGCGGGAAACGCGACCGCCGCCGGGTGCTGGTCGAGCAGGAGGTTGAAGGCCGAGCGGGCCTCGTCCCAGTCGGCGTCGCCGGGGAGCACGACATGGCCGGTGAGCGCCTCGGTGAGTGAAGAGTGGGTCGTCGTGAGCATGCGCCGATGGTCGGGCCCGGCGTGCCCGCCGTCGATCCCGCAGACGCGGGGTGATCGCGTCGCCCGCACCCCCTCGATTCAGGGGGTCGGCGGCCGCGGCCGCGGTACACGGGCGGTCAGCCGCCCCGCGATGTGGGGATAGCCGCATCGCCGTAACGGGTGCGGCCGGAATAGCGTCGCCCCATGTCAGCAAGCGCCTCCGGAGAGCTCGCGCGCGCGGTGCGACGGATCGACGCGCTCGCCGCGGAGCAGCTGCCGACCCAGCGCCTCGTCGAGCGCGTGGCCGAGGAGCTGCGCGACGCGGTTCCGGTCGACGCGCTGGTCCTCGCGGCGACGGACCCGGACACGCTGCTCGGACTCGGCGCCGGTGTCACGTACGGCATGCCGCAGACCGTGTGCGCCCCGTTCTGGGAGTACGAGTTCGAGGTGCCGGACTTCAACAAGTTCACCGAGCTCGCCCGCGGCCCGCGGCAGGTCGCCGACCTGCACGCTGCGACCGGTGGGCGCCCCGAGCGCAGCGCGCGGTGGCGCGAGCTGCGGACGCTCATGGACGCCGACGCCGAGCTGCGCGCGACATTCAACGCCGGCGGCCGCAGCTGGGGGCTGCTCCACCTCAACCGGGCGGGCACCACGCGCGGCTTCGACGACGCGGAGGTCGCGTTGGTCGAGACGATCGCGCCCATCGTCGGGCGCGCGCTGCGGCTGTCGCTCATCTCGCATCCGGCGCGCAGTGCCGCCGGCCGCGGTCCCGGGATGGCGATCATCGATGCCGACAGCCGCCTCGTGTCCGCCACGCCGGAGGCGGTGGCCTGGTTCGAGGACCTCGAGAGTGTCCGCCGCCTGCGCGATCCGGTCTTCGGCCTCGACGTACCCAGCGAGGTCACCGTCGCCGCGCAGGAGGCGCGCGCGCGGGCCGCCGCGGGGGCGACGGCCGCGGCCACGCGGACGCGCGCGCGCACGCGCAGCGGCGTCTGGCTGCTCATCCACGCGTCGTGCCTGCGGGGCGCGGACGGGACAGGCCCGGACGCCGCCGTGGTCATCGAGCCCGCCAAGGCGAGCGAGGTCGCGCCGCTGATCGTGGAGGCCTACGAGCTGACGCCGCGCGAGGTGGACGTGACCCGAGCGCTCGCCCGAGGGCTGACGACCAATGAGATCGCCCGCGAGCTGCACCTCTCCCGCTACACCGTGCAGGACCACCTGAAGTCGGTCTACGAGAAGGCCGGCGTGTCGAGCCGCGGCGAGCTCGTCGCGAAGATGTTCGCCGACCACTACCACGACGGGCTCGCCGAAGCCGTGCACAGCGCCTCGCACGCCCCGGCCGCGGCGGCCGCCTAGACCGGGCGGTCGACGGGCCGCACGTCGCGCCGGATCGCCTCACAGCGCCCGCTCGACCAGCGATGCCCGGCGCGCCTCGACGAAGACGATCACGCGGTCGCCGGCTCGCAGGACGTCGGAGCCGTGGGGGAACAGCACGTTGCCATCTCGGATGACGGCTCCGATCACGGAGCCCGTCGCCGGCAACTCGGTGAACGGCTTGCCGGCCAGCTCCGAGTCGGGGCGTACGGTCAGGTCGAGGACCTCGAAGCGGTCGCCCTCGAGCATTGCGATCTGGCGAATGCGAGGGTCGTGGGCGAACCTGACCATCTCCTCGGCTGTCACCTGGCGGGGGTTGATCGCCACGTCGACTCCGCCGCGCTCGTAGACGTCGACGGAGACCTCGTCGTGGACGAGCGCGATCGTGAGGCGCACGCCGTGCCCTTTCGCGAGGACCGCCCCGTAGAGGTTCTTTGCGTCGTCGTTGAGGCAGAAGACCGCGGCCCGGGCACGGCCGATGCGCTCGCGGTCGAGGAACTCCGGATCGAACGCGTCGGCGTGGAACGCGCGCACCTCGGGCATCGCCGCCGCCACCTCGGCCACCCGTTCACGTTGCGCGTCCACGAGCCGTACGCGGATGTCGCGCTCGAGCAGCGCGCCCGCGATCGTCGTGCCCATGCGCCCGGCGCCGAAGATCACGACGTCGTCCACGCGCACGTCGCCGCGGCCCGCGACTCGGCTCCACGCTCGGGCGGACGCCGGTGACCCGATCACGACCACGCGGTCGCCCGGGAGGATCCGCTCGTCGCCGCCGGGAACGATCCGGCGGTCGCCGCGGATCATCCCGGCGACCTTGGAGTCGGCCGGCACGGCGGCGTCTCGCAGCGGGCGGCCGATGAGCGGCCCCTCCGCCGCGTCGGCGGGCACGTCGAGCTCGACGATCTGCACCTTGCCGTCGGCGAAGATGTCGGTGTGGCGGGCGGCCGGGATGCCGAGGATCGCGGAGATGGCGTTCGCGGTCTCGATCTCCGGCGAGACCATGAAGTCGACGTCGATCTCTCGCTCCCGCCAGGCCTCGAGGTAGGCGGGGCTGGTCGCGCGGATGATCGTCTGGGCGCGCGACATCCGCTTGGCGAGCATCGCGGACACGAGGTTCGCCTGCTCGTGGGGACCGCAGCCGACGAACAGGTCCGCGTCGGCCACGCCCGCCTTGGTCATCACGTGCCGGCGCGTTCCGTCGCCCTGGACCGTCCGCACGTCGGAGCGCTCCGAGATGGCGGCAAGCCGCGCTCGGTCGACATCGATCACCGTCACGTCGTGCTCCTCGTGCAGCGCCTCGATGAAGGCGCGTGCGACGTGACCGGCGCCGAGCACGACGATTCGCATGTGGCGAGCGTAGTCCGCGACGCGGGCGCCCGCGCGCGGCGGTGATCGCCGATGATCCACCGCCATGGAGCGGGCAGCGCTTCGAGCACCGGGCGCCCTGCGTGCAGTCGGCGTCGACGTCCCTGGCGCGCTGAACCTCGTCGGCTACCTGGTCAAGTACCTGGGTGCGGCGTTCCTCTTCCCCGCCGCGATCGCCGTTGCCTACGGCGAGCCGGCTTGGCCGTTCCTGGTTGCGGCGGCCGCGACTGCGGGGTTCGGCCTCGGCCTCGAGCGGGTCACGACCGGCCGGGAGCGGATCGGCTCGCGCGAGGGCTATCTCGTCGTGTCGCTGATCTGGGTGCTGGTCGCGGCCTTCGGGTCGCTGCCGTACCTGCTCGCCGAGCCCCAGCTGGCGCGTCCCGTCGATGCCCTGTTCGAGTCGATGTCGGGATTCTCCACCACCGGCTCGAGCGTCGTGCGGCGCATCGACGAGCTGTCGCGCTCGATGGCCATGTGGCGCCAGTTCACGGCCTGGATCGGCGGCGTCGGGATCATCGTGATGTTCATCGCCGTGCTGCCGCGCCTGCGCGTCGGCGGTCGCCAGGCGCTGTTCAAGACGGAGGCGCCGGGTCCGGAGCTGCCGCTGGCGACGACGATCAGGCAGAGCGCCACGCGCTTCGTCGTGCTCTACGTCGGCCTCACGGCGCTCGAGATCGCCGTCCTCACCGCGCTGGGCTGGACGGGTGTCGATCCGCGCATGGATCTGTTCAACGCGACGGCGCACGCGTTCACGACGATCGCCACCGCCGGGTTCTCGCCCGAGCCGCGCTCGATCGAGCCGTTCGCGCCCGCCACGCAGTGGGCGATCGCAGTGTTCATGCTGCTCGCCGGCACGAACTTCGCGCTGCTGTATGCCGTCGTCGTGGCCAGGCGCCCACGCCTGATCGCGCGGGACGAGGAGGTCCGAACCGGCGCCGTCGTGCTCGTGCTGGCATCGGCGATCGTGGTCGTCGAGCTCCTGAGCGCGGACACGCTCGACGGCGCGGAGGCGCTTCGGCACGGAGTGTTCAACACCACGTCGATGATGACGACGACCGGCTACGCCAGCGATGACTTCAACGAGTGGACGCCCCTGACCGCGCTCGTGCTGTTCGGGATCGTGCTGATCGGCGCCTCCGCCGGCTCCACCGGCGGGTCGATCAAGCTCGTGCGGCACCTGGTCATCGCCAAGATGCTGATGCGCGAGATCGACCAGACCGTGCACCCGGAGGTCGTTGCGCCGCTGCGCGTGAATCGCGAGGTCGTCGACGACCGGGCGCTGCGGGCGATCATCGTGTTCGTCTTCCTGTACCTCGGTGTGTGCGCGGCGGGCGCGGTGGTGATCCTGGTCGACTCGGCGCTCAGCGGCATCGACCTCACCGCGTTCCAGGCACTGGCCGCGGCCGCCAGCGTGCTCGGCGGCGCCGGTCCAGGCCTCGGCTTCGCAGGCCCCATGGGCTCCTTCGAGCCATTCAGCGACGTGTCGACGTTGACGTTGACGGCGCTCATGTACCTCGGTCGTCTCGAGATCGTGCCCGTGCTCGTGCTCTTCACCGCGAGCCACTGGCGCGCGTAGGCCACAGGGCGCACGGCGCCGCGCCCGGCCGCCCCGTGCTCAGGCCGTGTCCCGGCGTTTGTCGAGCGCGTCGAGGATGAGGTCGAGGCCGTACTCGAATGCGGCCGTGAAGTCGTAGCCGACTTCGGCGACGTGCCCGGCGACGACTTCGGCCAGGTAGGGGAACTCCTCTGCGAGCGCGGCGGCCCGCCGGTCCTCAGCGCGCTCGGCGAAGTGCCGGGCCTGCTCCTCGGCGACGGCTGCGCTTTCCTCGGCGGTGTCGAACGGCAGGTTCTTCTCCTGGAGGGCGAAGCCGTAGATGTAGGCGTCCTGGACGGAGTAGGCGTGGATCGTCATCTCGATCGAGAAGCCGCCTTCGCGCAGGCAACCGAGCACGGCGTTGTGGAGTCGGATGCTGGCCGGCCCGGGGGTCTTGCGCGACTCCATCAAGCCGACGGCCCAGCGGTGGCGGTTGAGGACCTCGCGGGTCGAGATGGCCCGCCGGCGCATCGCGGTCTTCCAGTCGACGTCGGTCGACGGCAGCTCAATCTCGCTGAAGACGATGTCGATCATCTCGTCGAGGAGCCGTTCCTTGTTGGGCACGTAGTGGTAGAGGGACATCGCGCCGGCGCCGAGCTCGTCGGCGAGCTTGCGCATGGTCAGCGACTCGATCCCGTCGCGCGCGGCGAGCGCGATTGCGGCGTGGAGCACGCGTTCCTTGCTCAGTGGCGCGCGCGGGTGGGTGGCGTGTTGCGGTCTGCCCATCGTTGGAGTTCGGTTTTCCGCCTTGCGGGCTCGTACAGCGTACGAGTACGGTGCTTCGTACAGCGTACGAAGGTCCCGAAGGGAGAGGCCATGACCGTCAACACACGACCGACGCGACCGACCACGAGCAAGCTCTCGCTCATCACGGGAGTGCTCTTCGTCGTGACCTTCGTCACCGCGATCTCAGCCGTGCTCCTGTACGACCCGGTGCTCAGCGACCCCGACTACATCGTCGGCGCCGGCGCCGACACCCGCGTGTTCCTCGGCGCGTTCTTGGAGCTGCTGCTCATCATCGCGAACATCGGCACGGCGCTCGCGCTGTTCCCGATCCTCAAGCGCCAGAACGAAGGCCTGGCTCTCGGCTACGTGGCGGCGCGTGTCGTCGAGTGCGTCTTCATCGCCGTCGGCATCATCAGCCTGCTCTCTGTCGTGACGCTGCGGCAGGAGGCCGCGGGCGCGGACGCCGACTCGCTCGTCGCGATCGGCCAGTCGCTCGTCGCCATCCATGACTGGACGTTCCTGCTCGGACCCGGCTTCGTCGTCGGGGTCGGCAACGGGCTGCTCCTGGGCTACCTGATGTACCGCTCCGGCCTGGTGCCTCGGCGCATGGCCGTGCTGGGCCTCGTCGGAGGGCCGCTCGTGTGCGCCTCGGGGATCGCCGTGATGTTCGGCGCCTTCGAGCCGCGTTCCGTCTGGCAGTTCATCGCGACGGTCCCGGAGATCGCTTGGGAGGCGTCGCTCGGCATCTACCTGATCGTCAAGGGCTTCAAGGCATCGTCGGGCCTTCTCCGCGAAACCGGTCAGGCCGGAGCGGACACGGGCTCGCTGACCCCGGCCGTGGCCGTGCCGTAGACGCCCGCAAGGCGACCGGCTGCTCCGACGAGACCCGCAGGAGCGCGCCCCGCGTCCGACGCGACGCGGGCGCGCTGCCCCCTTCAGGCACCGACGGCAGCGCCGTCGCGCGCGCGACGGAATCGCCGTGATCCGCACCATCGCCAGTGGCCGCGCTTGGCGCGGCGCTGCTACGCCGCGCGCGTTTCGACCTCGGCCGGTCCACTAGCGTCCCGTCACCGTGAGCGAGACCTCGCCTGAAGACCCGCGGCTCCCGTTCGCCGCCCCGCGGATCGTCGCCGAGTCCGACCGCGGATGGCGATCGTGATGCGCCGGCCACCCGTGCGCGTGTCCATCCTCACGCCGGTGCGTCACCCGGTGGGCCGCTACCTCGCCGAGCTGCACGCCGCGCTCGACGCCGAGGCGGGGGTGGAGTGGGAATGGGTGATCCAGGTCGACGGCGGCCGCTCGCTGGTTCGCCGCATTCCGGCGGACATCCGCTCCGACTCCCGCGTGAGCCTGGACGCCAACGGGCGCTGGTTCGGTCAGTCGATCACCCGCAACCTGGCGCTCGCCCGCGTGCGCCACCCGGTGCTGCAGACGGTGGACGCCGACGATCTGCTCTTGCCGGGCGCGCTCGCGGCCGCGGCCGCCGCCCTGCGCGTCGATCCCGAGCTCGGTCTCGCGTTCGGGCGGACCCTGGAGCTGCGCGCCGACGGCAGCCGCGTCATCGCGAAGAACCCGTATCCGCCGGGGCGCCTGGAGCCGGGCGTGCTCGTCCGCGACTGGGAGCGGCGCGGTGGATCGTGCTCGATCGTCGTCGGCAGCGTCATGTGGCGCACGACGTGCGTGCTGGCCCACGGCGGCTGGCCGGCCTCGGTCGCGGGCCCCGACGTGCTCCTGCTGCTGGCGGTCGCCGGCGTCCATCCCGCGGTCTGCATCGACCGCGACACGTACGTGTACCGCAGCCACCCCGGGCAGATCCACCGCAGCGCGCTGCGCCACGCGATGCGCCCGGCCTACCGGACGCTCGCGCGCCGCATGATCGCGGCACGCGCACAGCTCGGACTGGTGCCCGAGCGTCGCTGACCTGCGGCTGCCAGATCGTCCCGGTCGTGGTCGTGCCGGCCGCCCGCCGCTGAGTGCGGCGGCAAGGCCCTCGTCAAGTTCGCCGTCCGGGAGTAGCCTCGCTCCCATGACCCCGATCCCCGGCGAGCCCCTCGAGCCCAAGGCGCCAGAGCTGACGATGCGCGACGGGCGCAAGGTCAAGATCAAGGCGCCTGGTCTGACGCCGCGCGAGAAACCCGCGGCGACCGAGGAGCGCGGCAGCGCCGAGCCGCCGCGCGACGATCCGCGGCCGCCGGTCAACCCAGACCACGTCGGTCTCTGAGATCCGGAGTGCCGTCGCTCGGGCGCGGGCGCGTCGCCTGAGCGGCTCGACCTCCACCCGCCGCCGCTGCGATCGGGCGCGAGCCCGAGGCCACAGCGCCGGCCCCTGCCGGAGTCGGACGCGCCGTGGGCGCGGAACGCATGGCGCGGATGCCCGGCGCCTGGTCTGCCGGTCCGCCGGCGACCGCCTGTGTCGCGGCGCGCTCGTCGTTCAACAGGTCATGTGCTGCTTCAGACGGTTGACATGTGCGCTCCCACGGGGTCGCCCGTGCCGACAGGCCGCGCCATCCGGCCGGCCTGTGGGCTCGTTACCGGTGGGCCCCGCGGCGACGACGCCGGTGCCGCCTTCTGTGTCAGAGCAGGAGGGCCGGTCGAGGCCCGTGTGCGACGCCGCCCTATGGTTGGATCGACTCGGCCGCGGGAACCACCACGGGCTGCCAGCGGCGTCGCAGCATCTCCATACGGGCGTTCCATCAGCGCGGCCTGCGGCGAGCGGTAGCCGGTACGGCCGCGCCTGCGCAGCTTCCGACCCTCCACCGGGTACCTCTCCCGGCATGGCAGCGGCCGAGGGCCCTCGCTCCTTCGTCACCGTCGCATATGTCTCGGAGATCGTCGAGACGCCCAGCCTGCTCGCCGCCTACGCCGACGCGTTCGGACCCGAGGACGACGCCACGCTCGTGCTGTATGCGCCCGAGGGCGATCCGGCCACGCTCGCGGGAATCATCGAGCCGGCACTCGCCGCCGCGGGCATCGACGGCGACGGCGGCCCCGACCTGCTGGCGCTCGCCGTGCCCGCGGCCGAGGGCGACCCCACGCTCGGCGATTCCGCCCATGCGCTGCTGACGCGCGGGCGCACACTTGGCGACCTGCCGCGCTTCGACGAGACGCGGATCGAGGCGCTGCGCGCGCTCGCGCGGGGCGAGCAGCCGGCGCCCGCCCCCGCGCCGGTCCATGTCATCGGACCCGCCGCTCTGACCGACCAGGAGCGCTTCGACCGCGACCTCGCCGCGTACCGCGCGATGCCCGGCGGCGAGGACGTCCGCGACGAGGACCTCTTCCCCCAGCTCGGCGACTGGCGCGAGACGCACGAGCTCGACAGCCACTACTTCCACCAGGACGTCTGGGCGGCCAACCGGGTCGCCGAGGCGCGCCCGGCCCGGCACGTCGACATCGGCTCGCGCATCGACGTCGTCGGGTTCCTGACCGCCATCACCGAGGTCGTCTTCGTCGACATTCGCCCGCTGCACGTCGACATCGAGCGGCTCACGACGATGGCCGGCTCGATCCTCGACCTGCCGTTCGCGGACCAGTCGCTCGAATCCGTGTCCTCGCTGCACGTCGTCGAGCACATCGGCCTCGGCCGCTACGGCGATCCCCTCGACCCCGAGGGCTCGCGCAAGGCGATGGCCGAGCTGCAGCGAGTCGTCGCGCCCGGCGGCCATCTGCTGTTCTCCGGCCCGATCGGCCGCCCACGGGTGCAGTTCAACGCCCACCGCATCCACGACCCGGTCGACATTCTCGAGCGCTTCAACCAGCTCGAGCTGATCGAGTTCTCGGTCGTCGACGACTTTGGCCGCTTCTCGCGCCACCGCGACCCCGCGGAGTTCCGGGAGCTGACCTACGGCTGCGGCATGTTCCTGCTGCGCCGCCCCGAGGCCCCGGCGCGGGCGACGGCCGCCACTGCGCGGCCCGAGGTCTCCTTCGTCATCCCGGCCTACAACTGCGAGGCCACGATCTCCGCGACGCTGCGCTCGGTGCTCGACCAGCGGCTCGACGTGCCGTACGAGGTCGTCGTCTGCGACGACGCGTCAACCGACCGCACGCGCGAGATCCTCGCCCGCTTCGCCGCCGAGCGCCCCGACGTCGTCCGGGTGATGCGCAATCCGTTCAACCGCGGCGGCGGGGCGACCCGCAACGTCGCGATCACGGCCGCGCGGGGCGACCTCATCCGCATGGTCGACTCGGACAACCTCGTTCCGCCCGGCGCGGCCGCCGCCGAACTGCGCGAGCTGCGCCGCACCGGTCTCGACGCCGCCTCCGTCGAGGAGGTCCGCTTCTTCACGGACGACCCCGAGAAGCCGACCCACAGCTGGCATCTCGCCCACCGCGACGGCCGCTCCGGCCTGGAGCACGTGCTCACCACGTCGAAGGTGCCGGCGTCGCACGGCAACTACCTCTTCACGCGGCGGCTCTGGGAGGCCGTCGGCGGCTACGACGAGGGCCGCGGCGCGATGGACGCGTGGACGTTCGGCATGAAGCACGCGATGCGCGGGTTCGACGTGGCGATCGTGGAGGGCACGCACTACCCGCACCGCTACGGCCACGACAGCTACTGGACGCGCGAGGACCGGGCCAACACGAACGACGCCCACGCGCGGGCGGCGCTCAGCGCGCAGCTCGAGCACGCGCCGGCCTGGGTCAGAGAGCGCTTCGCCGCGCTGCCCGACGACGTGAAGATCGCCGACGCGATCGAGTCGGGGATGCTCGCGCCGAAGGACGAGTGAACCGGCGGCCCGGTGATGGCGTGGGTTGTGCGCCGGGTCGGCCGCCTACGGCGCCGAAACCGGATCCAGCGGCGTGTCGCCTAGTGCCAGCACGCCCTCGGGCGCCACGTCGCTCGGAAGCTCGGTGGCCTCGGTCACCTCGGTCAGCTCGGTCACCTCGGTCGCCTCGGTCGGCGGGTCGCCCGGCGTTTCGCTGGCCTCGGCCGGCGGCTCGCTCGGCGTGGCCGGCGGGGTCTCCGCGGGCGGCTCGCTCGTCGCGTCCGGCGTGGTCTCCGCCGGCGGCTCGCTCGGCGTGGCCGGCGGAGTCTCCGCGGGCGCCTCGGTCGCGCCGGCCGGCGTGGTCTCGCCCGGACCCTCCGTCGTGGCGGGCGGTGCGCTGTCCGCCGGCGCCTCGTTCGGCTCGGCGGGTGTGGCGGGGGCGGCGTCCGCCGGCGCACCCGAGTCGCTCGGTGCCGGTGCGGGGTCGGGCGCGACGGGGTTCGCCGTCGACGACGACTGCGTGGTGCTCGGCGGCGCGTCGGGATCGCTGGCAGCGGTCGTGTCCGCAGAAGTCGGGGCCTCGCCGCCCGGCGCCGCGGTCGGGCCGGTGGATGCGACCGGCGGCGGCGTCCCGGAGCCGGTGAGCAGCGTGGGAAGGGCGGGCAGACCGGCAGGCGCGGCCGGTGCCGGGCCAGCCGTCGGGGGTGCCGCGTGGGTGGTGATCGCCGCCGGCGCGCCGCCGGACTGCGGCTCGTGCGTCGCGACGTACCCGGCTCCGCCGGCACCGACCACGACGGCGAGCGCGGTCGTGACGGCCTTCGCCACGATCGAGGGCATGCCGAGCGCGCCGACGACACCGGTGGCGCCCACGCCGGCGGTGACCGCTCCGCCCGCGACGCCGCCTGCCACGACGGTCAATCCCGCGGCGCCCGTGCCACCGCCCGCGACGACCGCGGCGCCCGCAGCGAGCGTCGACCCGGCCGCCCCCGCGCTCGCGCCGGCCCCCGCGCTCGCGCTCGCGGCGGTCGCGCCCGGCATCGTCGTGTTCGCGATCGCCTACGCCCTGTTCGGCGTCGCGTTCGCGACCGCATCCTCGATGCTGTTCACGCTGCTCGCCGCAGGGCTGCCGACGGA
>DATAAR010000247.1:0-4899 GCA_036259975.1 Solirubrobacteraceae bacterium
GGCGCCGCGGCCCGCGACGCGGTGCGCGCGTCGCGGGGCCGCTGAGCGCGCGCTACGTGGCGCGCGCGGGCAGCTCGGCGGGGAGCATCCCGGGCGGGCCGAGGATCTCGATGCCGTGGGCGGCCGCGGTCGCGACGAGGCGCTCGACGTCGGGCGGGCCGTCGAGGACCGGCAGCTCGTCGCGCGCCGCGGGCTCGCCGTAGTCGCGCACGAACGCCTCGAAGCCGGCCGGGCACGAGGTCACCAGCCAGCGCGCGGGACCGGGGCTCGTGACGCGGAACGTGTGCGGGACGCCGCGGGGCGCGTTGACGAACGCCCCCGGCCCGACGACCTCCGTGTCGGGCGTGAAGACGGTGATCTCGCCCTCGATCACGTAGGTCCTCGCCGCCGACGTGGTGGGCGACGCGCGGGCGCTCCAGGGCGTGCGCGGCCTGCATGCCGACCTCGACGAGGTCGACGACGCGCTGGACGCCGCGGAGGCCGAGGCGCGCCGTCTCCCGCATCGCGAGCGCTACCTGCGCCTCAACCACCGCCTGGCCCGGCGGGTGCTCGACGCGCACCGCGAGTGGCTCGCGGAGGTCGAGCAAGAGCTCGGCGCCGAGGAGCCCGGCGAGCGACGCGGCGGGCGGTGAGGGCGCGTCCGATGCAGCGCGGCGATGTGTCGGGGCGGCCGATAGCGTCCCGCGCATGGGCACCGAGGCGCAGCCCGCGACGCGGCTGCACGGCGGGCGGCTGATCGCGCGGCGGCTGAAGGCCCACGGCGTGACGACGCTGTTCACGCTGTCGGGCGGGCACCTGTTCTCGCTGTACGACGGCTGCCGCGAGGAGGGCCTCGCGCTCGTCGACGTGCGCCACGAGTCGGCCGCCGCGTTCGCCGCCGAGGGCTGGGCCAAGGTGACGCGCCGTCCCGGCGTGGCGGCGCTGACCGCCGGCCCCGGCGTGACGAACGGAATGAGCGCGCTCGCCGGCGCGGCGCAGAGCCGCTCGCCGATGCTCGTGCTCGGCGGCCGTGCGCCGGCGTGGCGGTGGGGCCAGGGCTCGCTGCAGGAGATCGACCACGTGCCGTTCGTCCGCCCCGTCGCCAAGTACGCCGTGACGGCCGGCTCGACCGCGGCGATGCCCCGGCTCGTCGACGACGCGCTCGGGGCCGCCCTCGCGCCGCACTCCGGCCCGGCGTTCGTCGACCTCCCGCTCGACCACGTGTTCGCAGAGGCCGAGGAGGACGTGCGGCCGGCGCCGCTGCCCGACCCGGCGGCCGGGCCGGAGCCGGACGGCGCCGCCCTCGAGCGCGCGGTGGCGCTGCTGCGCGCGGCCGAGCGCCCCGTCGTCATGGCCGGCACGAACCTGTACTGGGGCCACGGCGAGCGTGCGCTCGTGGCGCTCGTCGAGGCGCTCGGCATCCCGGTGTTCCTCAACGGCCTCGCGCGCGGCTGCGTGCCCGCCGACCACGAGCTGTTCCTCTCGCGCGCGCGAGGGCCCGCGCTGCAAGGCGCCGACGTCGCGCTCGTGGTCGGCGTGCCGATGGACTTCCGGCTCGGCTTCGGGCAGGCGTTCGGCGCCGACACCGAGATCGTCGCGATCGACCGCGCCGCGCCGGAGCGCGAGCACCCGCGCGGGGTGGCCGCCGGGTTGTACGGCGGATTGCGCGGGATCCTCGACGCGCTGCGCGAGGGCGCGGGCGGCGATCCGGCGCGGACGCGCGCGTGGGTCGCATCGCTGCGCGAGGCGGAGCGCGAGCGACGCCTCGCCGAGGCGGTCGAGCTCGCCGACGATCGCGTGCCGCTGCATCCGATGCGGGTGTACGGGGAGCTGCGCGCGGTCCTCGACCGCGACGCCATCGTCGTCGGCGACGGCGGGGACTTCGTGTCCTACGGCGGGCGCGTGATGGACACCTATGAGCCCGGCTGCTGGCTGGATCCGGGCCCGTACGGCTGCCTCGGATGCGGCCCGGGCTACGCGCTGGCCGCGAAGCTCGCGCATCCGGAGCGCCAGGTGGTGCTGCTCGTCGGCGACGGCGCGTTCGGGTTCAGCGGGATGGAGTTCGACACCCTCGCCCGCCACGGGGTCGACGTCGTCGCGGTGATCGGCAACAACGGCATCTGGGCGCTCGAGAAGCACCCGATGGAGTTCCTGTACGGCTACTCGGTGGTGGCGGATTTGCGGCCCGGCACCCGCTACGACGAGGTCGTGAGGGCGCTCGGCGGCCACGGCGAGCTCGTCGAGCGCCCGGACGAGCTGCGCCCGGCGCTCGTGCGGGCGTTCGAGGCGGGGCGTCCGGCGCTCGTGAACGTGCTCACGGACCCGTCGGTCGCCTATCCGCGCACGTCGAACCTCGCCTGACGGCGCGGCGACGATCGATCCGGGAGACGTTGGAAGCCGCCCCGGATGGAGCGGCTTCCAAAGTTGGCCCCGACAGGACGGGCAGGGGTACGTGCCATGAAGGGGCCGGGTTCGACGGTCCGAGCGGCGGGAGGCGCCGATTCGATGCGGCTTCGCCCGAACCTATGAGGCCGGCGCCACGGCGATCACACCAAGAACGGCACGATCACCCCTTTGCCAGCCGGTCGATTCTCTGCGCCCATGAAGATACGCGGCAATCAAACATTCGTCCAGTCTTGTCCACAGAGGTTGTGAGATAAGGACGGAATCCGGTGCGCTGACGAGTGGGCCGATGGCAGCGGGGATCGCGCGGGTCGGCATGGCCCGGGCGAGCCGGCCGACGCGCTCCGCGTGCACCCTCAGCTACGCCGATGCACCGCTTCCAAGGCGGCGCCGCGCAGGATGTCGTGCTCGGAAACCTCGGTGAAATCGAGGCAAAACGCGTCCAGCGCCTCCACCAGGTGGAGCGCCCCGGCGACGATCGTGGGGGCGCGCGCCGGGTGCAGCCCCGGCACTGCGCGGCGCTCGTCGTTCGTCATGCGGGCGAGGGCGTCGAGGTGCATCTCGGCGCGCTCCCGGGTCAGCACGTACCCATGGACGCGATCCGGGTCGTACGGCTCCAGCTTCTGGTCTATTGCGGCGAGGGATGTCGGCGTACCGGCCACCGCGATCGCCGCGCGCGTACGCGACCGCGTCTGTGCGGGCACGGCGTGCTCGATGATCGAGCGCACCTCCCGGCGCAGGTTCGCGAGCTCCTCCGCCGTCGGCGGGTCGGAGTGCAGGTGGCGCTCGGTCTGGCGGACGGTCCCCGACTGCGTTGACGCGTGGAAGTGCGGCCCGGAGGCGTCCCCGACCACGTACTCGGTCGAGCCGCCGCCGATGTCGATGACGACGACCGGCGCGGGCGCGCCGACGGGGCGCTCGGCCGTCGCGCCGAGGAACGTCAGCCGCGCCTCCTCGTCGCCCCCGATCGTGCGCGCGTCCAGGCCGAACTCGCGGCGGACGCGCTCGGTGAACGCGCCGCCGTTCGACGCGTCGCGCACGGCGCTCGTCAGGACCGCGACGGTGCGTTCGGCGCCGTGCTCGTCGATCGCGCGCCGGTAGTCTCGCAGGACGGCGAGCACGCGGTCGACGGCCTCGGGTGCGAGCGCCCCGGTGGCGTCGACGCCCTGGCCAAGGCGGGTGACCGTCGTCCGGCGGTCCAGCTCGGCGATCGAGCCACCGGGGCCGACGTCGGCGACGAGCAGGCGCGTCGAGTTCGTGCCGAGGTCGACGACCGCGACGCGCACCGGCGCACGGACGCCGCTCAGCGCTCGTCCGGGTCGCCGGTGATGCCGGTCTCCTCGTCGGCGGTCGGGCCTTCGCCGGGCTCGTAGGGCGACGAGTCCGGACCCCCGGGGACGCCCTCGCCCCGGCCGCCGGCCACGCCGGCGCCGCCGAGCTCGCCGGTGCCCGACTCCTCCACCGCGCCGTCGTCGGGCGGCAGCTGGTCGCGGTTATCGGTCTCCATGGGTCCGCCCGTACCCGGCCACCGGGGGCCCGAACCGGTGCATGCCCCGGGCGCCCGCGGGGAACGGCGGACCCATGAGCACGCTCGCGCTGACCGTCCTCGCCCAGCACAGCCAGAGCGCCCCGAGCGAGGGGATCGGCGCCGGCCTGATCGTCGGCACGATCCTGGGCGTGATCGTCGCCGTGGCGATCATCTGGCTCATCTTCACGCGCGTCACGCGCCGCTCGCGCGGAGGCGTCGAGCCGCCGGCCGGCGGGGCCGAGCGCCGCCGCGGCGAGCCGCCGTTCGAGGGCGTCGAACGTGGCGGCTGAGTCGTCTTGATGCCTTCGGCGAGCCGTTGCTAGACTGGTCGCTACCGCCGCGGGGTGGAGCAGTCTGGTAGCTCGTCGGGCTCATAACCCGAAGGTCGCGGGTTCGAATCCCGCCCCCGCTATCCGCCGACGGTGGTGGTGACAGCACCAGCGCCGACGGCCGAAAGCCCCGGCATCTGCCGGGGCTTTCGTGCGTCCGGGCGAGCCGCTGGCACGCGCGTTCGGCACCTTGCGGGGACGTATGAGGGCGAGCGCCGGACGCGCCCAAGGTTCCAATGGGTTCCAATTTGCCTGGGCGGAGCGTCCCAACCGGTTCGCATAGTTCCGGCGTGGCCAAGCGCTCCTACGGCACCGGGCGGCTGTACGTCGTCGTCCACCGCGGCGGGCGCGCGAGCTGGTACGGCTCGTGGTGGGGCGGCGGCACGCGCGTCAAGCGCAAGCTCGGCCTCAAGCGCACGCCGGGCTACGCCGACGGCTTCGCGCGCCCCAGGCCGAGCGCGAGCTGCGCCGGCGCGTGGATGCCACGGTCGTCGTCGCGCACGGGCAGCGGCGGACGATCGGTGAGGCGGGGGAGGCCTACGTCGCCCACCTCGAGAACGTCATGGAGCGGAAGCGCACCACGATCGCCGATTACCGTGGCTACCTCCGCCGCCATTTGGCTCCCTTCTTCGGCGACCGGCCAATGGATCGCATCGATGT
>DATAAR010000248.1:0-9311 GCA_036259975.1 Solirubrobacteraceae bacterium
GACCGGCGCCTCATCCCCAACGCCATCACGCTGCCCGGCGCCGTCGCCGCCGTGGTGGCCGGGGCGGCGATCGATCCCTCGTTCCTGCCCGAGCAGCTGATCGCGGGCGCGGCGGCCGGCGGGTTCTTCCTGCTCGCCGCGCTGCTGTACCCCAAGGGAATGGGCATGGGCGACGTCAAGCTCGCCGGGATGCTGGGCCTCTATCTCGGGCGCGCCGTCGCGCCGGCGATCTTCATCGCGCTCGTCGCCGGCATCCTCGTGGGCGCCGCCATCATCGCCCGCCACGGCGCCAGCCAAGGGCGCAAGACCGCCGTGCCGTTCGGTCCGTTCCTCGCCCTGGGCGCGATCGTCTCGCTCTTCGCCGGCGACGCGCTGGTCGGCGCCTACCTCGACCGCTTCTGACGAAGCCGGCCGGCCTGGACGCATGTCCAATCATGGCCGGCCTCGGATCAAGACGGCCGAGTGGGGCGCCGATGGACGGGGTGCTCATGGCAAAGCGTTCAGACAACCTCGTCGGCCTCGAGATCGACAGCCGCGGCGTCACGGCGGCTGAGGTCGCCGTCGACGGACACATCAGCGTTCGTCGCGCCGCGACGTGCGCTCTCGACGACGGCATCGTCCGCGACGGCGAGATCAGCGACGTCGAGGGCCTCGCCAACGCCCTGCGCGCGCTGTGGAAGGCGAACAAGGGCCTTTCGAAGCGGATCCGCGTCGGTTTGGCGAGCCAGAAGATCGTCGTCCGCGTGATGGAGCTGCCGCCGCTCGCCGATCCGAAGGAGCTCGACACCGCGGTCCGGTTCCACGCCCAGGACCACGTGCCGATGGCGCTGGACCAGGCGGTGCTCGACTTCCAGCCGCTCGACGTCGTCGACACCGGGGCGGGCCCGCGCCAGCGGGTGCTGCTCGTCGCCGCGCGGCGAGAGATGGTCGACCGCATGCTCGCGGCCGTGCGCGGCGCGGGCCTGCGCCCCGAGGGCATCGACCTGTCCGCGTTCGCCATGATTCGGGCGCTCTACCGCCCGGACGTCAGCGACGACGGCGCGGTGCTCTACCTCTCGATCGGCGGCCTCACGAACATGGCCGTGGCGCAGGGTCCGATGTGCCTCTACACGCGCACGTCGTCACGGGGCATCGAGGGAGTCGCGATCGAGCTCGCAGAGCGCCGCGGCCTGACGCTCGAGCACGCGCGCGGCTGGCTCGAGCACGTCGGGCTCGAGCACCCGGTCGAGCTTGTGGAGGGCGACCCCGAGATCATCGTCGCAGCGCGCCAGGCCTTGCTCGAGGGTGGTCGCCGCATCGCCGCAGAGATCCACAGCAACCTCGACTTCCACCGGACGATGGATGGCGGCGTGCCCGTGCGGAGCGCGGTGCTCACCGGCCCCGCCGCCTCGATTCCCGGCTTCGCCGCCGCTCTGTCGGCGCACCTCGGGCTCCCGGTCGAGACCGGCAAGGTCCGCGGAACGTCCGACGGACTCGAGCCCGAGCGCGCGGCGATCGCCGCGGGCCTCGCCGTCGCGGAGGTGCCGGCATGAATGCCGTCAACCTCATGCCCGCCGGGGAGCGCCGCTCGAGCTCTGCCCCCGGCGTCTACGCGCTGCTCGGCGCGCTCGCCGTCGTCCTCGTCCTGATCAGCGCATACGCGCTGCTCTCCAAGTCGGTGAGCGACAAGCGCGCGCAGCTCTCGAGCGTCACGCGGCAGGCCGACGCGGCCGAGGCGGTCGCGCGTGAGCTGAGCGCCTACACGGAGTTCGCCGCGCTGCGCCGCGAGCGTGCGCAGGCGATCGCGACGATCGCGGGGCAGCGACTCGACTGGGCCCACACCCTGCGGGAGATCGCGCGGACGATGCCGGCCGACGCGAAGCTGACCTCGCTGCACGGCGGAGCCGCCGGCGGCGCCCAGGGCGGCACCACGGCCGCCGCCGCCCCGGCCGGCGCCGGCGCCGCAGCCTCGCAGCCGACGGTCGAGCTCGGCGGCTGCGCCGCGGGCGGCCAGGACGGCGTCGCGCGGCTGATGGTCGAGCTCCGCCGCATCGACGGAGTCCAGCGCGTGCAGCTCAAGTCGTCGGCGAAGTCCGGCGCCACTGGCGCCACCGGCGGCTCGGGGCCGTCGGCCGGTGCGAGCGCCGGGTCCTCCGCCGGCTGCGGCGACGATTCCGCGCAGTTCCAGATGACGCTGTATCTGCGCGCGCACGGCGCCTCCGCGGCGCCGGCACCGCAGTCGACCGGAGGCACCACGCCGTGAGCAGCCAGAACCGCATCCTGATCGCCGTCCTCGTCGGCAGTGGTCTCATCGCCGCCGCCTGGTTCGGCGTCCTCGCTCCGAAGCAGCGTGAAGCGGAGCGCGCGAGCGCGCAGCTTGCGACCGAGCAGGCGCGCCTGGACAAGGCGCGGACCGCCGCGGCTCACGCCGGCGACGCGAAGCGGCGCTACCTCGCCGACTACGCGGCGGTGGCCACGCTCGGCAAGGCGGTGCCGGCCGAGGAGGACGTCCCGACGCTCATGTACGAGGTTCAGTCCGCCGCGCGCGGCGCGCGCATCGACTTCGCGTCGATCGCGCCCGGCGGCGAGGGCACCGGCTCCGCGACCGCCGCCTCCACGCCCGGGGCCGTGGCCGCGGTCGGCCAGGCGGAGAAGGGCGCGGCACAGTCGAGCCCGGGATCCGCGTCCGCAGGCGCCGCGCCCGCGTCCACGGCCGGTCCGAGCCCGCTGCCGTTCACGTTCGTCTTCAACGGCTCGTTCCTCGACATGCAGCGTCTGCTCGGACGACTCGACGACTTCGTGCAGGGACCGGCCGACAAGCTGCGCGTCAACGGACGGCTGCTGTCGGTGAACGACGTCAACCTCACCGCCTCGTCCGGCGCGGTGCAGGCCAGCATCACCGCGACGGCGTACACCATGCCGGCGGCGAAGACTCCCGCTGGCGCGACCGCGCAGTCCTCCGCGGGCGCGAGCGGCGCCGCGGCCCAGCCGGCTGGGTCCTCGGCTCCGATCGTCACGGCGACCGCCGGCGGAGTCACACCATGAAGAAGCTCGCTCGCAATCTGATCTCCGATCTCGTCGAGAAGCGCCTCTGGCCCGTGGCGGTCGCGCTGCTCGCCGCCATCGCCGCGATCCCGGTGCTCGTGCTCCGCGGCGAGTCGGCCGTGGCGCCCGTTGCGCCTCAGACCGCCGTGCCCGCCCCGCGCGTGGAGCGCGCGCAGGTCACCCTGGACGAGTCCGTCCCTGCGCCGCGCGACCGCGGTGGTCCCCTCCGCGATCCATTCGGCGGCACGTCCGAACGCCGGGCGGGCACCTCTGCCGCCTCCGGCGCCTCCCCGGCGCCGAGCGCCGCGAGCACCGCGCCCGCCGGCGCCGGATCCACAGCGTCCGTGGCCGTGAAGCCCACGTCCGGCGGCCGCTCCGCGCCCGAGCCGAAGGTGTCCGTGCCGTTCGTGACGCCGGCCGCCCCGTCGTCGAGCACGGAGGGCCGCAGCGTCGCTCCGCGTGCTTCACGCCCGGTGACCGAGCGGACCGTCGCGACGTATGAGGTGACGCTGCGCTTCGGTCCTACCGAGGGCGAGCGCCGCAACCTGCGCAACGTGGCGCGCCTGACCGCGCTGCCGAGCGCGACGCATCCGGCCGTCGCCTACCTCGGCGTGCTGGGCGACGGCAAGACCGCCGCCTTCCTCGTGTCGTCGAAGGCGTCGGCGAGCGGCAACGGCGAATGCAAGCCCTCGGCCGCGGATTGCAGGACGATCGAGCTTCGGAGCGGCGACGCCGAGTACTTCCGGTTCGCCGAGTCCGACGACCGGCCGGCCACGTGGTACTACCTCAAGCTGCTCCACATCGACCGGCGTGCGGCCCGCGGGGCGGCAGCCCGAGCCGCGCAAACGCGGCGCTCGGGCGCCGGCCTCGAGGTCGTCCGCGCCGCGGCGGCCTCCGTGCGGGCGTACCGCTACGTGCCGGCTCTCGGCGTGCTCGTCCGCGCGAGGCGCGCCCAGGCGTCCGCCGCCGCGCAGGGCTCCGCGGACCTACCGCCGCTGCTGCCTGCGGCCAGGCAGCCGGGCGTCGCGGCGTTCCGGTCGGTGAAGCCCGCCGAAACGCGGTAGCACCGCCGAACATAGACTTGCGCGCCCATGGCGCTCAAGCTCATCACCGCGGGCGAGTCCCACGGCCCGGGCCTCACCACGATCGTCGAGGGCCTGCCCGCGGGCCTCGAGCTCGACCGCGCGGCGATCGACGGCGACATGGCGCGCCGCCAGCTCGGCCACGGCCGCGGGGGGCGCATGAAGATCGAGCGCGACAGCGCGCACGTGACCGGCGGCGTGCGTCATGGCCGGACGCTCGGCGGGCCGGTCGCACTCCAGGTGCAGAACCGCGACTTCGCCAACTGGGAGGAGCGGATGAACCCGTGGCCGGTGGAGGCGGAGGTGCCCGAGGTGCACCTGCCGCGGCCCGGCCATGCGGACCTGGTCGGGACGTGGAAGTACCGCACGACGGACGTGCGCAACATCCTCGAGCGCGCGAGCGCGCGCGAGACCGCGGCGCGCGTGGCCGGCGGGGCGCTCGCGAAGGCCTTCCTGCGCGCGCTGGGCGTCGAGATCCGCTCGCACGTCGTGCAGATCGGCACGGTCCACGCCCCGGGGCCGGAGCGGCCGCTCACCGTCGCGGACTTCGCCGCGGTCGACGACGATCCGGTCCGCACGCTCGACCCCGGCGCGAGCCGCGCCATGGTCGAGCACATCAACGCGCTGCGCAAGGCGAACGAGTCGATCGGCGGCGTCTTCGAGGTCATCGCCTTCGGCCTTGTCCCGGGCCTCGGCTCGCACGTGAGCTGGGAGGAGCGCCTCGACGGCCGCCTGGCCGGCGCGCTGTGCTCGATCCAGGCGTGCAAGGGAGTGGCCTTCGGGGACGGGTTCGACGTCGCGGGGCGCCCCGGCTCCGAGGCCCACGACGAGATCTTCTACGACGAGGAGCGCGGCTTCTATCGCGAGACGAACCGTGCCGGCGGGCTCGAGGGCGGCATGACGACGGGCGAGCCACTCGTGATGCGCGCCGCGATGAAGCCGCTGCCGACGCTGACCAAGCCGCTGCGCTCGGTGGACATCGTCACCCGCGAGCCCGCCCAGGCGCTGCGCGAGCGGACCGACTCGGCGGTGGTGCCGGCGGCCGGGGTGGTGGGGGAGGCGATGGTCGCGATCGTGCTCGCGGGCGCCTACCGGGCGAAGTTCGGCGGCGACCACATCGACGACGTGCGCGAGGCGCTGGCGAGCTACGAGGAGCGCATCGGGTGGCGGCGGCGCTGAGGCCCGCGCTGGTCTTCATCGGCTTCATGGCGGCCGGCAAGTCGACCGCCGCTCGCGAGGTGGCGGCGGAGCTCGGCGTGCCGGTCCGCGACAGCGACCGGCTGCTCCAGGAGCGCTTCGGCGAGCCGATCCAGTCGTTCTTCGACCGCGAGGGCGAGCCCGCGTTTCGCGCCGCCGAGGAGGCGCTCGTGTGCGAGCTGCTCGAGCGCGCGGACGGCGAGGTCGTCGCGCTCGGCGGCGGCGCGCTGGGCTCCGAGCGCGTCCGCGCGGCGCTCGCCCGCCACTCGGTGGTGCTCGTCGACGTGGACCTCGACACGGCCTGGGCGCGGGCCGCCGAGGGCGGGCGCCCGCTCGCGCGCGACCGCGACCGCTTCGCCGCGCTGTACGCCGAGCGCGCCGCGACCTACGAGGCGGCGGCGCGCGCGATCGTCCCCGGCCGGGGCCGCGGCACCGCCGCCCGCGCGGCCACGGCGCTGCGCGACCGCCCGGACGGCCTCACGCTGCTGTGGGCGACCGCCGCCTCCGGCGACTACCCCGTATGGGTCGGCGCGGGGGCCGCGCGGCGCGCGCCGTGGCCCGCCTCAGGCCGGCGCCTGGCGGTCACGGACGGGAACGTCGCGGCGGCGCAGCCGACGCTGCTCGAGGGCGCCGAGACCGTCGAGACGATCCCGGCGGGCGAGGAGCACAAGACGCTCGCCACCGCCGAGCGCCTCTGGACCGCGCTCGTGCGGGCGGGCGCCACGCGCGCCGACCACGTGGTCGGCGTCGGGGGCGGCGTCGTCGGCGACCTCGCCGGGTTCGTCGCGGCGACCTACCAGCGCGGCGTCCCGGTCGTGCACGTGCCGACGACGATCGTCGCGCAGGTCGACTCGGCCTACGGCGGCAAGACCGGCGTCGACCTGCCCGAGGCGAAGAACTACGTCGGCGCCTACCACCAGCCCGCCGGCGTCCTCGTCGACCCGGGCGCCCTGGACACGCTGCCGCCGGCCGAGCGCGCGGCGGGCTACGCCGAGGTGGTCAAGACCGCGCTGATCGCGGGCGGTCCGCTCTGGGACCGGGTGGCGGCGGGCGCGCCGGTGGACGAGGACATCGTCGTCGCCTGCGCCCGCGCGAAGCTGCGCGTCGTCGCCGCCGACGAGCGCGACGCCGGCGCCCGCCAGGTGCTCAACCTCGGCCACACCGTCGGCCACGCGATCGAGACCGTCACCGGCTACGCGCGCTACCGCCACGGCGAGGCGGTCGGCCTGGGCCTGCTCGCCGCGCTGCGGCTGAGCGGCCAGGACGCGCTGCGAGCGCAGGTGCGCGAGCTGCTCGCCGCGGCGGGGCTGCCGATCCGGCTGGACGGCGCGGATCCGGCCGCCGTCGTCGCGGCGACCGCCCGCGACAAGAAGCGTGTCGGCGGCGAGGTGCCGTTCGTCCTGGTCCGCGCGGCGGGCGACGTGCGCCACGGCGAGCCGGTGGCTGCCGCCGACTTGGACGCTGCCGTGCGAGAGTTGGCGACCTGATGGCCCTGCGCACGCGCATCGAGGTCATGCACGGCGTGAACCTCGACCAGCTCGGTCGCCGCGATCCGCAGCACTACGGCGGGCTGACGTTCGACCGCCTCGAGCAGAAGATCGAGCAGTTCGGCCGCGAGCTGGGGCTGACCACCCGCTTCTTCCAGACCAACTCGGAGGAGGAGTTCGTCGAGCACCTGCACCGGCTGCAGGACCTCAGCGACGGCATCGTCCTCAACCCGGGCGCGTGGACGCACTACTCGTGGGCGATCCACGACGCGCTCGAGATCGCGGCGCTGCCGGCCGTCGAGGTGCACCTGTCCGACGTGAGCGCGCGCGAGGACTTCCGCAAGATCTCGGTGATCCGCGACCTCTGCGTCGCCACCGTCAGCGGCAAGGGGCCCGACGGCTACCGTGAGGCGCTGACCCGTCTGAAGGAGGAGCTGGAGCGATGAGCGCCACCACCCCGACGTCCGCCGCGCGCGCCGAGCGCCTGGTCGAGGCCCTGCACGAGCGCGACCTGGGCGCGCTGCTCGTCACCGACCTCGTCAACGTGCGCTGGCTGACCAGCTTCACCGGCACGAACGGCGCCGCGGTGGTGGGCACGGACGGCACGCTGCGGTTCGTCACCGACTTCCGCTACCTCACGCAGGCCGCCGAGCAGCTCGCCGAGGGGTGGTCGCGCGAGATCTCGACCGACCTGCTCGAGGGCATCGTCAGGCAGCTTCCCGACGAGGGCGAGCTGCGCCTCGGCTTCGACGACGGGCACATGAGCGTCCGCGACCACGCCAAGCTCGGGCGGCTCGTGCGCGAGGGCGTCGAGCTCGTCGCCGCGGGCGGCGCCGTCGAGGCGCTCCGCGCCGTCAAGGACGCCGAGGAGCTCGACCGCGTGCGGGCGGCCGCCCGGCTCGCCGACGAGGCGCTGTCGGAGGTGCTCACGCGCGGCCTGGCCGGGCGCACCGAGCGCGACGTCGCGCTCGACATCGAGTTCACGATGCGCCGCCTGGGCGCGGAGGCGGCGTCGTTCCCGCCGATCGTCGCGGCCGGCCCGCACGGGGCGCTGCCGCACGCCGTCCCGCGCGACGTCGAGATCCCGGCCGGGACGCTGTGCGTGGTCGACTGGGGCGCCCAGCTCGACGGCTACGCGAGCGACTGCACGCGCACGTTCGCGACCGGCGAGGTCGACCCGCGCGACCGTGAGGTCTACGACCTCGTCCTGCGCGCGCAGGAGACGGCGCTGGCGGCGGTGCGCCCGGGGCCGACCGGCCGCGAGGTGGACGCCGTCGCGCGCGCGATCATCGACGACGCCGGGCACGCCGAGCACTTCGGCCACGGGCTCGGCCACGGCGTCGGCCTCGAGGTGCACGAGGGCCCGCGGCTGTCGAAGCAGGGCGAGGACCCGCTGCGCGCCGGCATGGTCGTGACGGTCGAGCCGGGCGTCTACGTGCCCGGCGCCGTGGGCGTGCGGATCGAGGATCTCGTGATCGTCACCGACGACGGCGCCGAGGTCGCGTCCTCGCTGCCGAAGGAGCTGCGCGTCGTCGACTGATCGGCGGCGGCCCGGCGTGGTGGGCCGCCGCGCGGGGTAGGGATCCGCCATGCCCGCCGACCCCACCGAGGGCCACAGCGCCCAGCACCGGCCGCTCGCCGCCTACGGCGCGCTGACGGTCGCGTTCAACGGCCTCTTCGCGGCCGCGCTGCTCGCCGCCCGGCGCCGCGACCGCCTGCCCGAGCGCTTCGGCCTCGGCGATGCGATGCTCCTGGGCGCCGCCACCGCCGAGCTCAGCCGCCTGATCGCCAAGGACCGCGTCACGAGCGTCCTGCGCGCGCCGTTCACCCGCTTCAAGGAGGACGCCGGCTACGGCGAGGTGGAGGAGGAGGCGCGCGGCACCGGGCTCCAGCGCGCGATGGGCGAGCTGATGATCTGCCAGTACTGCGTGGCTCAGTGGGTGGCGGCGGGGATGGCGCTCGGGCACGCCGTCGCCCCGCGCGAGACCCGGGTGGTCGCCGGCACGTTCACCGTCTACGGGATCTCGAACGTCCTGAACCTCGCCTACTCAGCCGCGCAGGACCGCGCCTAGCACGGCCGGCGCGCGGGCGCGATGATCGCGCCGGATGACCGTGACGCTCGCACTGGGCGGCGACACGATGCTGGGCCGCGGGGTGGGCGAGCGGCTGGCCGCCGACCCCGGGCACGAGCTCCTGGCCGCCGACGTTCGCGCCGTCGCCGCCGAGGCCGACCTGTTCGTGGTGAACCTCGAGTGCTGCATCTCCGAGCGCGGCGAGCGGTTCGCCGACCCGCGCAAGCCGTTCTTCTTCCGCGCGCCGCCGGTCGCGGCAGAGCGCCTCGCGGCGCTGGGGGTCGACTGCGTCACGCTGGCCAACAACCACGCGCTCGACTACGGGGCCCGGGCGCTGCTCGACACGCTCGACCATCTCGACGCCGCCGGGGTCGCCCACGCCGGGGCGGGCCCGGACCCGGCGGCGGCGCGCGCGCCGGCGGTGCTCGAGACCGCCGCCGGCGCCCGGC
>DATAAR010000249.1:0-12170 GCA_036259975.1 Solirubrobacteraceae bacterium
CGGCGGCATGAGCCTCGCGCGCGTGTTCGTCGCCAACCGCGGCGAGATCGCGGTGCGCATCGTCCGCGCCTGCCGCGCGGCGGGCGCCGAGGCGGTCGTCGGCGTGTCCGCCGTCGACCGCGACAGCGCCGCGGCGCGGCTGGCCGACCGCGCGGTGTGCATCGGGCCGGCGCGTGCGACCGAGAGCTACCTGAAGCCGGAGACCATCGTGCAGGCCGCGCTCGGCACCGCCTGCGACGCGATCCATCCCGGCTACGGCTTCCTGTCCGAGAACCCGCGCCTGGCGGCGCTCGCGCGCGAGCATGGCGTGCGCTTCGTCGGCCCGCCGGCCGAGGTGATCGAGCTCGCCGGCGACAAGCTCCGCGCGCGGGCCAAGGCCGCCGAGGCCGGGCTGCCGCTCGTGCCGGGCGGGGAGGTCGCCACGCTGGCCGAGGCCGAGCGCTTCGCGGAGGAAAGCGGCTTCCCGGTCCTGCTCAAGGCCGCCGGCGGCGGCGGCGGGCGCGGGATCAAGCTCGCCCGCGACGCGGGCGACCTGCGCGAGCTCTTTGGCGTCGCGGTGGCCGAGGCGGAGGCGGCGTTCGGCGACCCGCGGGTGTACGTCGAGCGCTTCGTCGAGGCGGCGCGCCACGTCGAGGTCCAGATCGCCGCCGACGAGCACGGGTCCGTCGTGCACCTCGGCGAGCGCGACTGCTCGGTCCAGCGCCGCTATCAGAAGGTCATCGAGGAGGCGCCCGCGCCGGCGCTCGAGCCCGCGCAGCGCGAGGCGCTCACCAGCGCCGCCGTCGCGTTCGCTCGCGCGATCGGCTACGTCAACCTCGGCACGGTCGAGTTCATGCTCGACGCCCGAACCGCGGAGTTCTTCTTCCTCGAGATGAACTGCCGCATCCAGGTCGAGCACCCCGTCACCGAGGAGGTCACCGGGCGCGACCTCGTCGCCGAGCAGCTGCGCATCGCCGCCGGCGAGCCGCTGAGCTTCGCCCAGGACGGCGTACGGCTCGAGGGCCACGCGGTCGAGGCGCGGCTGACCGCGGAGGACGTCGCCAACGGCTTCCGCCCGAGTCCCGGCCGCCTCTCGCGCTTCGCGGTCCCTGACGTCCCGCACCTGCGCGTCGACACCCACTGCGCGGACGGCACGCTGATCCCGCCGTACTACGACTCGCTCATGGCCAAGCTCATCGGCCGCGGGCCGGACCGCGCGAGCGCCGTGCGCGTCCTCGGCGAGGCGCTCGACCGCCTCGAGGTCGCGGGCGTGGAGACCAATCGCGCCCTCCTGCGCCAGGTGCTCGCCCACGAGGACTTCGCCGCCGGCCCCGTCACGACCCGGTGGCTCGAAGAGGAGGCGCTGGCGTGAGCCGCACGATCGAGATCGTGGACACGACGACGCGCGACGGCAACCAGAGCCTGTGGGGCGCGACCGGCCTGACGACGCCGGACGTGCTCGCCATCGCGCCGACGATGGACCGCGTCGGCTTCCGCGCCTGCGACTTCACCTCGAGCACGCACATGGCGGTGTCGGTGCGTTTCCACCGCGAGGACCCGTGGGCGCGGCTGCGCCTCGTCAGCGCCGCGATGCCGCAGACGCCGCTGTCGATGATCACCACCGGCAAGCGCTTCATCTCCTGGCGCCCGTGCGCCGAGGACGTCGTCGCGCTCGTGTTCCGCTGCGCGGTCCGCAACGGCCTGCGCCGAGTGCAGATCGCCGACCCGATGAACGACCCGGAGGACCTCGCCCAGATGGCGGCGATCGCGCGCGCCGAGGGCGTCGAGGAGGTCGTCATCGGGCTCACCTACTCGGTCAGCCCGGTGCACACCGACGCGTTCTACGCCGAGCGCGCGCGGGCGATGGGCGCGTGCCCGGACGTCGACCGCCTGTACCTCAAGGACCCCGGCGGCCTGGTGACCGTCGACCGCCTGCGCGAGCTCGCGCCGCTGTTCCTCGAGGGCTTCGCGGGCCGGCCGGTCGAGCTGCACAGCCACGGCACGATCGGCCTGGCGCCGCAGATGTACATGGAGGGCGCGAAGCTCGGATTCGGCACGCTGCACACCGCGGTCGCGCCGGTCGCCAACGGCACGTCGAACCCGGCCGCGGAGACGACGCTGCGCAACCTCGAGGCGAGCGGCTTCTCGCACGCGCTCGACGTCGAGGCGCTGGCCGCCATGTCGCAGCACTT
Source organism: Solirubrobacteraceae bacterium (assembly GCA_036259975.1). Taxonomy (GTDB): domain Bacteria; phylum Actinomycetota; class Thermoleophilia; order Solirubrobacterales; family Solirubrobacteraceae; genus JAOPZW01. The sequence continues at coordinate 2,172 of DATAAR010000249.1, forward strand.
CCGCGAGCTGGCGCTCGACAAGCGCCTGCCGCTCGGCGCCCCGGCCGAGTACGACGCCGCGTACTACCGCCACCAGATGCCGGGCGGGATGGTCACGACGATGCGCCGCCAGCTGCAGGAGATGCGCCGGCCCGAGCTGTTCGAGGCGGCGCTCGAGGAGTCGGGCCGCGTGCGCGCCGAGTTCGGCTGGCCGATCATGGTCACGCCGTTCTCGCAGTTCGTCGGGACGCAGGCGGTCATGAACGTCATGGGCAGCGAGCGCTACGCCAACATCCCCGACGACGTGATCGTGTACTTCCTCGGTCACTTCGGCACGCCGCCCGCGCCGCCCGACCCGGAGGTCGCCGAGCGCGTGCTGTCACTTCCGCGCGCGCAGGAGCTGCGCGACGTCGAGCCGCTCAGCCTGGACGGCGCGCGCGAGCGCTTCGGCACCCGCGTCTCGGACCAGGAGCTGCTCCTGCGCCTCACGATGCCGGCCGAGCAGGTCGACGCGATGCTCGCCGCCTCGAAGGGCGAGCAGCCGGCTCCCGCGCGGTCGGGCCGCGACCCGCTCGTGCGTCTGCTGCACGAGGTGAGCCGCCGGCGCTCGATCACCTATCTGCGGCTGGTCAAGGGCGACGACCGCGTCGAGTACCGCCGGGCCGCGGAGGACGAGCATGCGGCTCGATGACGTGCGCGGGTTCGTGTTCGACGTGGACGGCACGCTGGTGCGCCGCTTCCCCGACGGCGTGCATCCGCTGCCCGGCGCGGTGGAGGTGCTCGAGACGATCCGCGCGTCGGGCCGTCCGATCGCGATCTTCTCGAACGGCAGTCACCTGCCGCCGGCCGCGTTTGCGCGCCACCTGCGCGACGATGGCCTGCCGGTGGCCGACGGGGAGATGGTCTCGCCGGTCAGCAGCGCGCTGTCGGAGCTGCGCCGCCGGTATGACGGACGGTCCGTCTTCCTGTTCGCGCAGGACAGCGTGCGCGCGCTGATCGCCGACGCCGGCGTGAACCTCGTCGAGGGCGAGGCGGCCGAGGCCGCCGACGTCGTGCTCGTGCTCCACGTCGACGACGCGCCGATGACCGAGCTCGAGCGCGCGGCGCGCGCGATCGTCGGCGGCGCAAAGCTGCTGACCGCCAACTACCTGCCGGCCTACGCCGGCGCGAACGGGCCCATCTTCAGCCGCGGGGCGATGATCACCGCCGCCATCGCGAAGGCCTCGAGCGCGCGGCCGACGGTCGTGGGCAAGCCGTCGCGCGCGGCGGTGCGGGAGCTGCGCGACCACCTCGGCGTGGCGTCGGAGGACCTGCTCGTGACCGGCGACGACGTGCGCATGGACATCGGCCTGGGCCTGCTGGGCGGCTCGCGCACGGTGCTCGTGCGCTCCGGGATCACGGGCGGGATGGACCTGTCGACGCTGCCCGAGAAGCGGCGCCCGCACGCGGTCGTCGACGGCGTGGAGGAGCTCCTGCATTGGCTGTGAGCGTCGGCGAGCTCATGTGGACGCCGCCCGCCGACGCGCGGGAGACGACCCAGATCGGGCGGTTCATGGACTGGGTCGAGCGCGAGCGCGGCGTCGCGCTGCGCGACTACGACGAGCTGTTCCGCTGGTCGGTCGACGACCTCGAGGGTTTCTGGAGCGCGATCTGGGACTTCTTCGGCGTGCGCGCGCACGCGCCGTACGAGCGGGTCCTCAGCGAGCGGGTCATGCCGGGGGCGCGATGGTTCGAGGGCGCGCGCCTGAACTACGCCGAGCACGCCGTCGGGACCGGCGAGGACACCGACCGCGTCGCCCTGCTCGGGCACTCGCAGACGCGCGAGCCGGTGGAGCTCACGTTCGGCGAGCTGCGCGACGAGGTCGCGCGGGCGCGCGCAGGTCTCGAGCGCCTCGGCGTCGGTCCCGGCGATCGCGTCGTCGCGTACCTGCCGAACATCCCCGAGACGCTCGTGGCGTTCCTGGCCACTGCGAGCCTCGGCGCGGTCTGGGCCACGTGCGCGCCGGAGTTCGGGGCGCGCAGCGTGATCGACCGCTTCGGGCTGGTCGAGCCCAGGGTGCTGCTCGCGGTGGCGGGGTACGGATACGGCGCCAAGCACATCGACCGGCGGGCTGAGGTGGCGGCGATCCGCGCCGAGCTCCCGACGCTCGAGCACGTCGTGCACGTGCCCTACGCGCGCGGGGAGGACGACGCGTTGCCCGACGCCGTGGGCTGGGACGACCTGCGCGCCGAGCCGGCGCCGCTGCGCTTCGATCCGGTCGCGTTCGACCACCCGCTGTGCGTGCTGTTCTCGTCGGGGACGACGGGGCTGCCGAAGCCGATCGTCCATGGCCACGGCGGCATCACGGTCGAGGCGCTCAAGAACCATGGCCTGAGCTGGGACCTGCAGCCGGGCGACCGGCTGCTCTGGTTCACGACGACCGCGTGGATGATGTGGAACGCGCTCGTGTCGTCGCTGCTGCTGCGCGCGTCGATCGTGATGATCGACGGCAACCCGGCCCATCCCGACCTTGGCTTCCAGTGGCGGCTGGCCGAGGCGACGCGACCGACGTTCATGGGCGCGAGCCCCGCGCTGCTCATGGGGTGCCGCAAGGCCGGCGTCGACGTCGGTGCGCTCGACCTGTCGAGCATCCGCCAGCTCGGGGCCGCGGGGTCGCCGCTGCCGGCCGAGGGCTACGCGTGGGTGTACGCGCAGCTCGGCCCCGGCGTGCTGCTCAACTGCGGCTCGGGGGGCACGGACGTGTGCACCGGGATCGTCCAGGGCAGCCCGCTGCAGCCGGTGTACGCGGGCGAGATCGCGGGGCGCTGCCTGGCCGTGGACACCGCGGCATTCGACCCCGACGGGAACGAGGTGGTCGGTGAGCTCGGCGAGCTCGTGATCCGAGCGCCGATGCCGTCGATGCCGGTCGGCTTCTGGAACGACCCGGGCGACGAGCGCTACCACGCGTCGTACTACGAGGACTTCCCGGGCGTCTGGCGCCACGGCGACTGGATCATGTTCACCGAGCGCGGGAGCTGCGTCATCACGGGCCGCTCCGACGCGACGCTCAACCGCGGCGGGGTGCGGATGGGCACCGGCGAGTTCTACGAGGTCGTCGAGGGGCTCGACGAGGTGCTCGACAGCCTCGTCGTCCACCTCGAGGACCCCGAGGGTGGCGCCGGAGAGCTGGTGCTGTTCATTGTGCTCCGAGACGGGGCGCAGCTCGACGACGACCTGCGGGCGCGCATCGGCCGCGCCCTGCGCGCCGAGCTCTCGCCGCGCCACGTGCCCGACACGATCCACGCCGTCCCGTCGATCCCGCGCACGCTGACGGGCAAGAAGCTCGAGCTGCCGGTCAAGCGCATGCTGCTCGGCGCGGCGGCGGAGCAGGTCGCAAGCCGGGACGCGCTCGCCGACCCCCGCGCCCTCGACGCCTTCGTCGCGTACGCGCGGGCGCGGACGCCGCCGGCCCGAGGCGCCCGATCCGGGCGCTGAAGAGAAGCGGGGCGGCCGCCGGTGACTCAAGCCGGCGACCGCCCTCAGGCGTCGACGATCACCGGTTGACTCAGGCCGATGATCGCTCCTGCGGAGGATGCCGAGGGGCACCGGGACGCGACATGGGGTGAAGACCCCATCTGTGGCGCGTCGGCGTCAGAGCTCGGAGCGATACGGCGGCGATGCGCCGGCGCGCTCGCATGTGCGCGCGGCCACCCGGCACGCGAACCGGGTGGCCTCGACCGCGGTGTCGAGGTGGCCCAGGTCGTCGGCGCCGAGGCCGTGCTCGCGCCACCAGGCCAGAAAGCCGCCGGCGAACGCGTCGCCCGCGCCGATCGTGTCGACGACGCGCGCCGGCGGCGGCGCGACGGCGACGTCGCGGTCCGCCGTGACGACAACGGCGCCGTCGCCGCCGCGGGTGAGGATGCCGACGGACGGCCCGTCGACGAGCAGCGCGCGCGTCGCCTTCACCGGGTCGCGGTCCGGGTCGAGGAACTGCACGTCCTCCTCGGAGACCTTGACCACGTGCGTTCGGGCGAGGATCCACCGCAGGCGGCGCCGGTAGGCGGCCGGGTCGCGGATGACGTCGGGCCGGCAGTTGGGGTCGACGGCGATCATCGTGCCGGTCGCCGAGAGGCGGTCGACCACGGCCTCGAGCGCGCTCGCCATCGGCTCGAGCACCAGGCCGAGCGTGCCGACGAAGACGGTGTCGACCCGCTCCGGCAGCGCCGCGAGCGCGGCCTCGGAGGTCAGGCCGGCCGCCGACGTGCCCTGGGCATAGAAGCGGTACCGCGAGACGCTGCCGCCGTCCCCGAGCTCCGCCAGCGCGAGCGTGGTCGGGTCCTCCGTGCGCACGACGGACCCGAGCTGGACGCCGTCCTCGAGGAGGATGCGCTCGAGGCGGGCCCCGAAGCGGTCGCTCGACAGCCGCCCGAGGTAGGCGACCGGCTGCTCGAGGCGGGCGATCGTGCGCGCCGCGTTGAACGGTCCGCCGCCGGGGTGGGCGGCGAGGGTGTCGCCGTCGGCCGCGACCACGTCGTACAGCGCCTCGCCGCCGACGAGGATGACGCCCTCCGGCGCGCTCACCGGTCCGCCCCCGGCCGGGGCGGGATCTCGCCGGAGCCGCGCGCGATCAGCGTCGTCGGCAGCTCGACCCGGCGCGACGGGTCCGTCTCGCCGTCGAGACGCGCGAACAGCAGCTGCGCGGCCGCGCGCCCGATGCCCCACGGGTCCTGCGCGACGACCGTCAGGCCGGGGTCGACCGCGTCGGCGAGCGTGATGTCGTCGAAGCCGACGAGCGCGACGTCGTGCTGCGCGCCGCGCGCGCGCAGCGCCTCGACGGCCCCGATCGTGATGAGGTTCTGCGCGGCGAACACGGCGGTGGGAGGATTCTCCGCGTCGAGCAGCTCGAGCGTCGCGGCGCGCGCCATCGCGCTGTCCCCGAGCTCGAGGCGGACGAGCGCGGGGTCGAACGCGACGCCATGGTCCGCGAGGGCCTCGCGGTGGCCGCGCAGGCGCTCGACCGCGCTCGCGATGCGCTGGCGGTCGCCGAGATAGCCGATCCGCCGGTGGCCCACGGCGAGCAGGTGCTCGGTCGCCGCCCGCGCGCCGCCGGCGTGGTCGCTGAGGACCACGTCGGCGTCGATGAAGGCCGGCGGGCGGTCGACGAACACGAGCGCGACGCCGGCCTCGCGGTCGCGCAGCAGGTAGCTGTGGTCCGCCCCCGCCGGCACGATGACGAGCCCGTCGACCCGCCGCGACAGGAACGCCTGGACGAGGTCGCGCTCGCGGTCGCCGTCCTCGTCGGAGCTGCCCGCGAACGCGAGCACCCCGCGCGCCCGCGCGACGTCCTCGATCCCGCGGTGCAGCGTGGCGTGGAACGGGTTCGCGACGTCGTCGAAGACGAGCCCGATGCTCGCCGACACGCGGTCGGCCCGGCGCAGATTGGTCGCCGTGGCGTCGCGCCGGTAGCCGAGCATGGCGACCGCGCGGTGCACGCGCTGGGCGAGCTTGGCGTCGACCTTCGGGTCGGCGTTGAGCGCCCGCGACACCGTGCTGAGGCTCACGCCGGCCACCGCGGCGACCTCGCGCATCGTCGGGCGCCGGCCATTGCCGCCAGCGCGTCCGGCGGTGGCGGCCGATCGACCAGGAAACGTTTCGTCTGATGGATTCAAGAAGTTCCTCTCCCTCCAAACCTCGGGCGGCGGCCAATGTAGCGGATCAGCCGACGGGAAGCCAACATTTTCTTGACATGGCGCAGACGACGGCGTACTGTCGCGGCATTGAGAAAACGTTCTCTCAGTCAGAAGACCTGACTGGGCGGACCGGGAGAGAGAGGGCAGCATGGAGAGGAAGACGCGAGTGAAGTTCTCGCTGTCGCTGGTCGCCGTCATCGCGCTGATGGCGGGCGTCGTCGGCGTCGTCGCCGGGCGTGCGTCGGGCGGCGAGTCGGGCGGCGGCGGCGGAGGCAAGGGCGGCGCCGCCGCGGGCAAGAAGGTCGACGTCATCATCAAGGCGTCGGACTCCTCCTTCTGGCAGACCATGCTGGCCGGCGCGCGCAAGGCCGGCGTCGACTACGGCCTGAAGGTCGGGCTGTTCGGACCCACCTCCGAGACCGACGTCAACGAGCAGGTGCAGCTCGTCGAGAACTCGATCTCGCGCGGCGCCGACGCGATCGTGCTCGCCCCGAACTCGTCCGACGCGCTCAACAGCGCGATCACCCGCGCCCGCAAGGCCGGCACGAAGGTGATCCTGGCCGACACCGCGGTCACCACCGAGAGCGAGGGCTTCATCGGCACGGACAACGTCAAGGCGGGCGAGCAGGCCGGCCAGCGCCTCTGCGAGCTCGTCAAGAAGCAGGGCAAGACCTCCGGCGAGGTGATGATCGAGTCCTCTGTCGCCGGCATCCAGACGCTCAAGGACCGCGACGCCGGCTTCCGGCGCGGCTTCGCCGCCGGCTGCCCGCAGATTCGCGTCGCCAGCCCGCGCTACAACAACAACGACATCAACACGGCGGCCAGCCAGGTCAACGACGTCATCACGGCCAACCGGAACCTGGTCGGGATCTTCGCCGACAACAACACCTCCGGCACGGGCGCGGCGCGCGCGATCAAGGACAACAACGCCGCCGACCGCATCCCGGTCGTCGCCTTCGACACCGACCCGCAGGAGAACGCCGCGCTCCGGGACGGCTCGATCGACGCGCTGGTCGTGCAGAACCCGTACTTCTTCGGCTACCAGGGCGTCGTCGAGGCCGGCATGGCCGCCGTCGACACGCTGCCGCCGCTGAAGCTCGATCCGGGCGCGGTCGTCGCGGACAGGTCCAACATGGACTCGCCCGCGGTCAAGCCGCTGCTCAACCCGCCGACCGCGAAGGCCCAGGGATGAGCGCCACCGCCGACGCGGGAACGCGCACCGCCCCCGCCGCCGAGGTCGTCGTCTCGCTGCGCGGCGCCTCGAAGGCCTACGGCCCGATCCAGGCCCTCGACGACGTCACGCTCGAGCTGCGCGCCGGCGAGGTCATGTGCCTCGCCGGCGAGAACGGCGCGGGCAAGAGCACGCTGATCAAGATCCTCACCGGCGCGATCCGGCGCGACAGCGGCGAGTACGCGGTCGACGGCCGCGACGTCGGGTCGCCGAGCCCGTCCGAGGCGCGCGACGCCGGCATCGGCGTCGTCTACCAGGAGCTCAGCCTGCTGCCCGACCTGTCGGTCGAGGAGAACCTGCTGATGGGCCAGCTGCCGGCGCGGCGCGGGGTCACGCGGCCGGCCGAGCTCCGCCGCCGCGCCGCCGCCATGCTCGAGCGGGTCGGCCTCGACTGGCTCGATCCGGGCACCGAGGTGGGGACGCTGTCGCTCGCCGTCCAGCAGCTCGTCGAGATCGCGAAGGTGCTCGGCGCCTCGCCGAAGGTGCTCATCTTCGACGAGCCGACCACCGCGCTGTCCGAGAGCGAGACGAAGGCGCTGCTCGCGCGCATCCACCAGCTGCGCGACGAGGGCCACGCGATCATGTACGTCTCCCACCACCTCGAGGAGATGTTCGAGATCGGCGACCGCGTCACCGTCCTGCGCGACGGCGGCCTGGTGACGAGCCAGCCGATGAGCGACTTCGACCACGACAGCCTCATCGCGTCGATGGTGGGCCGCAAGATCGAGTCGCTGTACCCGGCGACGAGCCGGACGGTCGGCGACCCGCGCCTGCAGGTCCGGGGCCTCCTGCCCGAGGGCGCGGCCGCGCCGGTTTCCTTCGAGGTCCGCGCGGGCGAGATCGTCGGCATCGCGGGCCTCCTCGGATCGGGCCGCAGCGAGCTGCTGCGGGCGATCTTCGGCGCCGACCCGGTGCACGGGGGCGAGATCGAGATCGACGGCGTGCGGGTGGCCGGGGGCAACCCGCGGCGCGCCGTCCAGGCCGGGCTGGGCCTGCTGACCGAGGACCGCAAGCGGCTGGGGCTGCTGCTCGAGCTGTCGATCCGCGAGAACGCCTCGCTGGCGCATCTCGACGAGATCTCGCGGTTCTGGATCGTCGACCGCAAGCGGGAGCGAACCATCGTCGACCGGTACCTCGGCGGGCTGAAGCTGCGCGCCGGCTCGTGGGAGCAGCCGGTGTCGTCGCTGTCGGGTGGCAACCAGCAGAAGGTGCTGCTCGCCCGGTGGCTGGCGACGCACGCCAAGGTGCTCATGTTCGACGAACCCACAAAGGGCGTCGACGTCGGCGCGAAGGCGGAGATCTACAAGGTGATCGGCGACCTCGCGGCCCAGGGGCTCGGCGTGGTCGTCGTCTCGTCGTACCTGCCCGAGGTACTCGGGCTGGCCGACCGCGTGCTGGTCATGCGCGAGGGCACGGTCGCGGGCGAGCTGCCCGCCGAGGGGGCGACGGAGGAGGACGTGCTGGCGCTCGCCAGCACCAGCACGAGCACCACAACGAGCGACGGCGCGGCGTCATAGCCGGGGAGAGAGAACGATGCGATTTCTGAAGAACAACCAGCCTGCACCGGCGGCGGCCGGCGCCCCGGCCGGCGCGGCCGCGGGCGCGCCCGCCGAGCGCGAGGAGCGGATCCTCACCTTCGGCGACGTCTTCGGGCGCGACGCCGGCGGCCTGATCGTGCTGCTCGTCCTGTTCGGTGGCATGACGCTCGCGTCGAGCGAGTTCCTCACCGGCGACAACCTCGCCAACCTCGCCCGCCAGGTGGCCGTGTTCGGCATCATCGCCGTCGGCCAGCTGCTGGTCATCCTCACGGCGGGCATCGACCTGTCGGTCGGGTCGGTGCTGGGGCTCACCGGCGCGATCACGGCCGAGCTCCTCGTGCACGGCGTCGGGATCGTGCCCGCGATCCTCGCCGGCATGGCGGCCGGCACCGCGATCGGCCTGTTCAACGGCACGCTCGTGGCCTACGGCAAGCTGCCGCCGTTCATCGTGACGCTCGGGATGCTCGGGATCGCGCGCGGCGTGGTGCTCGTGCTGACCGACGCGAGTACGGTGCAGCCGCTGCCGGAGTCCTTCGGCAACATCGCCAACGGCGACATCCTCGGGCTTCCGAACCTGCTGTGGATGTTCCTCGCCGTGGTCGCGATCGCGTCGTTCGTCCTGCGGCGCACGGTGTTCGGCCGCTACGTCTACGCGGTCGGCTCGAACCCCGAGTCGGCCCGCCTGGCCGGCGTCCCGGTCACGCGGGTGCTGGTCGCGGTGTACGCGATCGCGGGCCTGCTCGCCGCGGTGGGCGGCGTCCTGTTCACGTCGCGCCTCAACGCGGGCGTCCCCACGGCCGGCACGGGCTACGAGCTCAACGCGATCGCCGCCTGCGTGATCGGCGGCGCGTCGTTGTTCGGCGCCAAGGGCGGCGCGTTCGGCGCCGCGGCGGGCGCGCTCATCGTCGGCACGCTGAACAACGGCGGCAACCTGCTGGCGATCAACTCGTTCTACCTGCAGATCATCATCGGCGCCCTCATCCTGGCCGCGGTCGCGTTCGACCAGTGGCAGGGGCGCCGGTCGCCAGGCTCCTGAGCACGGAGGTGCGGCGGGGCGCTGCTCGGGCCAGGACGTCGGGCAGCGCCCAGAGCGCCCGCCCGGCCGGGCGGGCGCACGCCGCCACTCGACGCGGCTGTGATACCAGTCACAGGGGGCGCAACCCGTGCCGTCCGGCTCGGTTGCGACCCTTCGACGTCCCGGCGGCGCTCTCGGGCGCCGCTCGCCGCGCTGTGGCCTGTGCCGCGCGGCCCGTCGTGCCCCCGATGCAACCGAACGCGAGGAGGTAACACGCGTGCGTGCAGTGCTGTCCCGAACCGCCTCTGCGGCCGCCGTCCTGGCCGCGGCCGCCCCGACCGCCGCGTCCGCGGCGCGCGATGCCGAGCTCGGCGACCGGACGCTCCAGCGCGGCGACCGCGGCGACGACGTGCGCGAGCTCCAGGACGTCCTGACGCGGGTCGGGCTGCGCACGCTGGCCGACGGGCTGTTCGGCACGAGCACCGCCGCGAGCGTGCGCCGCTACGAGCGCCAGGAGGAGCTCGCGGTCGACGGGCGCGTGACGCCGGTCCACGCGCGGCGGCTCC
>DATAAR010000250.1:0-7189 GCA_036259975.1 Solirubrobacteraceae bacterium
GCCGCGCGGGCGAGGAGGACGGGAGGGTGCCGCGAGCCGGCGCGACGGAGCCGGCTCCGGCCGCGGGAGCCGGCGGGGCAGGAGCCGCCGCCGCGGGCGGGCGCGCGCCATCTCGATCGGCAGGGCCGCTCGTCGCGGGAAGCACTTGCGCCGTGCCGACCGCGACGGTCGCCACGGCCGCCCCCGCCAGCGCCTTGCCGGTCGTGGCGCCCGCGGTGACTTTCGCCGCGACACCGGACAACAGGCCGCCCGCGCCCCCGCCATGGCCACCGCCGAGTATCCCGGAGAGAAGCCCGGTGGCCGCCGCGGCCGGCAGCGGCGGGGCGAGCGCGGCGAGGTCAGAGCGGCGGGCGCCGATGGCGTCGCGCAGGGCACGGCACGACTCGCAGCTCCGCAGGTGCGCGCGGAGGGGGCGACCTCGCAGCATGCGCCCATCGCGCTCGGAGATGATGCGCTGGACCTCAGCGCACTCCATCGTCCGGCCCTTCGCGAACTCCTGAAGCCCCGTACGCGCGTCGAAGATCGCCTGCTTGGCGGCCGAGACCGAAATGTCCAGCGAGGTGGCGATGTCGTCGTGCGAGAGGCCGCTCAGCTCGCGCATGACGAGCGCGCTGCGCTGGCGCTCCGGGAGCTCGTTCAGGTCGGCGACGAGCGTCGCCAATCGGCTGCGCTCCTCCACCCGGGCCTCCAGCCTCGGGCCCTCGAGCTCCGGTGCCTGGTCGAGGTCCGTCGTCTGGCGCCGCCGGCGCAGGAGCGAGATCGCCTCGTTGTGCGCTATCCGGAACAGCCACGGCCGCATCGGCGCGTCCGGCGCCCGGCGCCCGAGGGCGGCCAGCGCACGGACCATCGTCGTCTGCAGGACGTCCGCGGCATCTTCGTCGTGGCGGACGATCGTCCGGCAGTAGCGGTACAGCGCCTGGTGATGGCGCTCGTACAGGACCGCGAAGGCCCGCTCGCTCCCCGTCGCCGCCAGGCGCGCCAGCCGCTCGTCCCCGAGCAGGCGCAGGGGCGCGCCCCAGGTCGGGGCAGGGCGTGACGGCGCAGCGGTCGAGGACGCGGCGTAGTCGCTCACTGCCCATGTATCGGCAACGCGCGGAAGGCTCAGAAGTCGGAATGTAGCGTCGTCGGACCGCACATCCCGGCATCTCATCGTCCCGGCTCGCCCTGGCGTTCGTCACGGTCACGTGCGGATGTCGATGTCGTGAGGCTTGGCGAGCCTCCGAAGCTGGCGTGGTCGCCGCGACGCTACGCCGGCCGTGCGCCGGGAATCTGCTGATCCCCGTCAGGCCACGGGTGCGCCGAGCAGCCGCCCGGCGTCGGCGGCCAGCTTCGGCATGTCGAGCGCACGCGCCCGTGTCGCCGCCCGCTGGAGGATGTCGCGCGCCGCGTCGTGCTGCTCGCGGGCGGTGAGCGTCTCGCCGAGGCGCAGGAGCGCGAGGGCGGCCCATGGGGCGGCGCCGGTCCGGTCGTTCTCGGCCACCGCGCGACGCAGCCGGGCTTCGGCCTCGTCGTGGCGCCCGAGGAGGCCGGCGAGGCGCCCGACGTAGTACTCGGCCGAGCCGAAGCATCCGATCGCACGGGCGATGAGCGGGAACAGCCGCGCGTGCGGCTCGAGCAGGGCATAGAGCGTCGCGGCCGCCTCGCGGTCGCCCACCTGCACGGCCGCGTCAGCCAGAATGCAGGCGCCGTGCCAGTTGGCATCCATCGCCAGGGCGCGGCCGCCGTCGCGGGCGAGTTCGGACACCTGGCGGCGCGCGTCCTCCGTCGCCCCGGTCTCGGCGTCCAGCAGCGCCACGTAGACGAGCCATTCGGCGGCGGCGGGCGAGGCCGCGGCGCCCTTGACCACCCGCGCGCGGTCCAACTCGCCGAAGCGCCCTTGGGTCTGGAGCCTGAAGTGGCGCTGGATGTCGACGAAGAGCGGCGCGTTGGGGTCGTCGGCCCGGCGTCCGAGCGCGAGCGCCTGCTCCGTCAGTTCGCGCGCTTCAGCCCAGCGGCCGGCCAGCAGCGCGAGCGTGGCGCGCCACAGCGGCACGTACCAGCGAAAGTGCGGCAGGGCGACGGCGTTGGCGAGGGCCTCGTAGGCGTCGATCTCCGCAGCCGCCTCCCGGACGCTGCCGAGCTCGAGGAGGTCGACCACCCGCCAGTTGCGCGCCTGCAGCATCGCGTGGCGGTCGCCGGCCGCCTCGGCGGCGGCGAGCATGTCGCCGGCGACGCCGAGTCGCTCACCGGCGTGGTCCGGGGTCCACAGCGCGACGCGGTGGGCGTTCAGCGCGGCCGCGAGCGCGGCCGAATCGTCCGCGCGGCGCGCCCGCTCGACGGCGAGGGCGCTGAGCTCGCGGGCACGACCCCGGTCTGAGTAGTACAGCTCGACGGACAGCCGCGCGAGGAGCCGCGCGGACGTCGCGGGCTCACCGGCCGGGGCGGCCGCGAGCGCCTCCTCGAGCAGGCGCACGGTCTCGGCGTCGGCGGCGGCGATGACCGTCGCGAGCCCGCCATGCCCGAGCGCCGCCCGGGCGAGCAGATCGGGATCGCGCGCGGCGCGGGCGAGCTCGGCCGCCTCGGCGAAGACGGCGCGGGCGTGACCGCGCCGGCCCGCGCGGTCGCTCGCGTCGCCGAGCGCGAGCAGCACCTCGCCACGCTCGCGGTCCGCGGCCCCGGGACGCGCTGCCAGGGCCGCCTCGTAGTGCGCGGCCGCGTCGGAGTGGGCCAGCGCGAGGGTGGCCTCGCGGGCGGCGGCGAGCTCCCAGGTCGCCAGGCGCTCGCCACCGCCCAGTGGCGCGGCGGCGCGCAGGTGGCGGACGACCTCACCGGCGCCCACCTCGCCCGCGTCGTGCCGGTCCGCGAGGACGTCGGCGGTGCGCAGGTGCAGCCGCGCGCGGCGGGAGGCCGGCAGCGCGGCCACGATCGTCTCGGCGACGAGCGCGTGGGCGAACGCGTGGCGCCCGGGCTGGTCGGTCGGGGCGACGAGCGCGGCCGCGATCGCTCCGTCGAGCGCCTCGAGCAGCTCGACGACGGGCCGGTCCTCCACCCGGGCCACGGTGGTGACGTCGAACTCCAGACCGGATACGGCGGCCGCGTCGAGCGCGCGCAGCGTCGATTCATCGAGGCGTGCGAGTCGCCGCGTGATCACGTCGCGCACCCCCGCCGGCGGGGCCTGAGCGTCACCGCCGCCCTCTCGGGCCTCGCGCAGCAGCTCGTTGAGGAAGAACGGGTTGCCGCCGCTGCGCGCGCGGAAGCGACGCGCGGTCTCATGGTCGGTCACCCCGATGCGTCGCGTGAGCAGGGCGCCGACCGCTTCCTCGTCGAGGCCCGTAAGGTCGACGTGGACGAGGGGTCCCTCTCGCCGCAGGTCGGCGAGCGTGTGCGTGACGGCCGGCTGCAGCTCGGCCGAGCGTGCGCAGAGAACCACGAGCGACCGCCCGCGGGGCGCCGAGCGCGCGAGGTGGCGCAGGAGGGAGAGCGAGTCGACGTCGGCCCAGTGCACGTCGTCGAGCACGAGCAGCACCGGCCGGCGCGCGGCGACGTCGTCGAGCAGCGCGCGCACCAGCTCGAAGGCGAGGTAGCGCTCGCGCGGGTCGCCCACCGGGCCCTGCGTCGCGCTGCGCGCCGGGAGCAGCCGGGCGAGGATCCCGCCGTGCGCGGTCAGCCAGTGGTCGACGTCGGCGCCCGGCAGCGCGTCCAGGAGCCGCTCGAGCGCCTCGATCCAAGGCTGGAAGGGCACGAGCGCGTGTTCGTCGCTGCGTCCGAGCAGCACGGCGCCGCCCTGAGCGTGCGCGCGCCGCGCGAGCTCGCCGGCGAGCGTGGTCTTGCCGATCCCGGGCTCGCCGGTGACCAGCGCGAAGCGCAGCGCGCCCGAAACCGCGTCCGCCCACGTGCGCTCCAGCCGCGCCAGCGCCGGCTCGCGGCCCTCGGGGCGCTCGGCCGCGGCGAGGGCGGCCGGCAGCGCGAGGGCGCTCGCCGCGGCGACAGCCGCGGCGGAGTGAGCGATCCTGCCGCGGCGGACGTCCTCGACGAGCGCGCGCGTCGCGGCCGACGGTGCGAGGCCGAGCTGGGAGCGCAACTGCTCGCTCATGGCGCTCGCGGCGGCGAGCGCCGCCGCGCGGTCGCCGCCGAGCGCGAGCAGGCGGATCAGCTCGCGATGCGCCGCCTCGGCCAGCGGCTCGACGCCCAGGCGCCGGCGCGCCCACGCGACCGCGGCGTCCATGTCGCCGGCCTCCTCAGCACGGGCGGCCAGCGTGCCGAGCACGGCGGCCAGCTCGGCGGCGTGCTCGTCGCGCGCGCGCAGCGCCCAGTCGCCGTCGAAGCCGTCGAGCAGCTCACCGGGCCCTGCGCTCGCGGCGGCCTCGAGGTCTCCGTCGGCGAGGCACCGGCGGAACTCCAACACGTCGACGCTGACCGCGTCCGCCCGCAGGCCGACCCGCTCGCCCGTGACGACCAGCGCGTCGCGGCCCGCCGGCCCCAGCGCCCGGCGTAGCTCGTACAGCGCGTTGCGCAGCGTCTTGCGGGCGCTGTCCTCCGGCACGTCGGGGCGCAGCCGCCCGGCGAGCGCGGAGCGCGGGTGCGGCCCGGGTGACAGCGCCAGCCGGGCCAGCAGCTCGCGCGCCCGCGCGTCGGCGGGCAGCTCGACCGGCCGGCCGTCCACCAGAGCGGACAGGCCACCGAGGACGCGCACTTCGAGCACCGGCGCCGAGCCTATCCGGGCCGGGACGCGCGCGGGACGCATCCCGGACGCCGGGCGGGACGGTCGCCGGACGGCCACGGCGCAAGCTCCGCACACCCTCACCCAGGAGCACAGCCATGGCCATCCATCCCGCCACCCCGATCGATCTCGTCTCCATGCTTGCCGAGCGGCTGGCCGGCGAGGTCATCGCGCCCGACCACGCCGAGTACGAGCCCGCCCGCCGGGTGTGGAACGGCATGATCGACAAGCGCCCCGCTGCCATCGCGCGCTGCGCCGACGCCGACGACGTCGCGACGGCGCTCCGCTTCGCCGCCGAGCACGCTCTGCCCCTCGCCGTCCGCGGCGGCGGGCACAACGTCGCGGGCACCGCGCTCATCGACGACGGCCTGGTGATCGACCTCTCCGCGATGCGTGCCGTCCGCATCGACCCGTCCGGCCGCACCGTGCACGTCCAGGGCGGCGCGACCTGGGCCGACGTCGACCGCGTCACCGCGCCGCTGGGCCTTGCGGCTCCGGGCGGAGTCGTGTCCGAGACCGGCGTGGCCGGCCTGGCGCTCAGCGGCGGCGTCTCCCACCAGCGCCGGCGCGACGGGATGACGATCGACAACCTCGTGTCGGCCGAGGTCGTCCTCGCCGACGGCCGGCGGGTGCGGGCGAGCGCTGACGAGCACCCGGACCTGCACTGGGCGCTGCGCGGCGGTGGCGGCAACTTCGGCGTCGTCACGTCCTTCGAGCTGCGCCTGCACCAGCTCGGCCCCGAGGTGTTCGGGCTCAACGTCGCGTATCCGCTCGAGGACGCCGCGCGCGTGCTCGCAGGCTGGCGCGACGCCGTCACCGACGCCCCGGACGAGCTCTCGACCGCAGGGTTCATCTGGTCGCTGCCCGCCGTCGACGAGCTGCCCGAGCCGCTACGGGGGCTGCCGTACGTCGGCGTGGTCGGCATGTGGGCGGGCGACCCGGCCGACGGCGAGCGCGCCACCGGGCGTCTCCGGGAGCTGAGTGCCCCCCTGCTGGACATGAGCGGGCGCTTCGACTACCTCGACTTCCAGCGCTCGCTGGACCCGTTCTTCCCGGCGGGCGTGCGCCGCTACTGGAAGGCCTTGTACCTGGATGGGTTCTCCGACGCCGCGATCGATGCCACCGTCGACTGGTCGGAGCGCCGCCCGTCGAACGACACGCTGGTCATCGTCCGCCACTGCGGCGGGGCAATCTCCCGCGTCGGCGCCGAGGAGACCGCGTTCGGTGACCGCAGCTCGGAGTGGATGCTGAGCATCGACTCCTCGTGGCAGGATCCCGCCGACGACGAGATCAACGTCGCCTACACGCGCGAGTTCTACGCCGCCGCGCTGCCCTTCTCGAACGGCCAGACGTACTTCAACTTCCCCGGCCTGTTCGAGGAAGGCGACGCCGCCGTGCGCGCCAGCTACGGCGCCAACCACGCGCGCCTGGCGCAGATCAAGGCCGCATACGACCCGGACAACCGCTTCCGGCTCAACCAGAACATCCGCCCGGCCGCCTGAGCGGCGTCCTCCAGCATCACCACGCGGCGGCCGGGCCGGGTGCTCGGTCGCCGCCGCCGGAGGCCACGGAGCGAGCGGGAACGTCCGCGGAGCCCGACACGTCCAGTACCACCGATCAAGCGCGGAGCGTCGTGTCCGATTACCGGCGGCACGAGCGAACCGTTCAGCTTCCCGGCCGTTCGACCGCGGAAGCGTCGAGCGCTCCTTCGCGCGCGCGTTCCGGCGCAAGACCGGGGAAACCCCCGCCGCCTACGTCGAAGCGCTGCGCATCGAGCGCGCCCGGATGTTGCTCGAGGACGGCGCGCAATCGCTCGACGCGGTCGCCCGCGCCACCGGCTTTCGCAGCGCCGAGGTCCTGCGGCGTGCGTTCCACCGCCGCGTCGGGGTCAGCCCCGCCGCGTACCGCGAGCGCTTCCGGCTCGCCGCCTGAGACCACACCCCGGGGTCGTTGCGTCTCAGCAGGCGCGTGCTGTCGACGCCGGCCGACTCCAGCGGCGCCGTGTGGCTTTCAGGCGCATCGGGGGGCCCGCGAGCCGTGCCCTCACACTTGCGCCGCGATCTGCGGGCCGACGACCGTGACCTCGGGGATCGGCTGCAGCGCCCACTGCGGCGGCTCCACCCCGGCCGCGTCGGCGGCGATGCGCGCCCAGTGGCGCTCGAAGCCCGCGGGCGTGCAGACCAGCACGTAGCGCGCGGGCGCGTCGCTGTGGTTCGCCAGCGTGTGAGCCACGTTGCGCGCGGCGAAGGAGACCTCGCCCGCGCGCTTGGTGACGAGGGCGTCGCCGACTTGGAAGATGAGCTCGCCCTCGAGCATGTAGAAGGCCTCGTCGAAGTCGTGCGTGTGCAGCGGGGGGCCGGCGCCGTGCGGCGGGACCACGATGTCGGTCACGGACACGTGGCCGCCGGTCTCCTCGCTGCGCAGCAGGACGTTGGTGGTGAGGCTCGGCACGGATGGCATCGTTCGCGCTCCTTTCAGACTCCGGGCTCC
>DATAAR010000251.1:0-3165 GCA_036259975.1 Solirubrobacteraceae bacterium
GGAGGCTGCCGCCGACCAGCGCCGCGGCGAGCGCGCCGAGCGCGCCGCGGCGCCTCATCGCAGCGCCTCCAGGGCGCGGGCCGCGCGGGCGCCATGGAGCCCCGAGAGCGCGGCGCGCCCGCTGACCGCCCCGCGCAGCCGGGCGCGCGCGAGCTCGCGCTCGCCGGTGTCCCGGGCGGCGATCCCGGCGTGGTACAGGAACGACGGGTCGCGCGAGCCGAGCGCCAGCGCGCGGCGCGCCCACGGCAGCGCCTCGCGGGCGCGACCGGCGCGCGTCAGCGCCCAGCCCAGCGCGTCGGCCGAGCGCACGCTCGAGGCGGAGGCCCACGCGCGGCGGGCCAGCGCCACCGCCCGCTCGGGCCGGCCATGGTCGGCCTCGAAGACGGCGAGCTCGACGTCGGTGTTCACGCCCGAGCGGCCGAGCAGGCGCTGCTCGGCGCGCACGACGTCGAGGTCGCGCCGGGCGGCGGCCGTGCGCCCCGCCGCGAGCTCCGCCTCGCCCAGCGCGATGACGTGCTCGGGCAGCGGGAGGCGGTCGACGACGCGGCGCAGCCGCGCGATCGCGGCCCGCAGGTCACCGCGCGCGACGTCCACGCGCGCGAGCCCGGCCTGCGCGGCCGGGTGGCCGGGGACGCTCAGCAGCACCCGGCGGTACTCGCGACGCGCCGCGCCGACGCGGCCGCGCTGCAGCTCGAGCCCGCCCAGCAGCGTCCGCACGTAGGCGTCGCTCTCCGGCACGTCGCCGCCGGCGCCGGCGGCCAGGCGCATCGCGGCCACGGCGCCGTCGAGGTCGCCGTGCAGCTCGCGGAAGTACGAGACGCGCGCGTAGGCGGCCAGATCGGGGCGGCGGTCGACCATCGCCTGCAGCGCGCGGCCGGCCTCCCGGTAGCGGCCGAGCTCGACGAGCGCGTCGACGAGGACGCCGAACGGCTTGTTCACGTCGGGGGCGATGGCGCGGGCGCGGCGGGCGTCGGCGAGGCCGGCGCGGAAGTCGTGGCGAGCCAGCGCGAGCGCGCCGCGCGCGGTGAGCGCGCCGGCGTCGGCGGGGTCGAGCCGGAGCGCACGGTCGACGGCCTGCTGGGCTCGGGCGTAGAAGCTCGCGTCGCCGGATTCGCGCACCTTCTGCAGGTACGCCCCGGCGAGCAACGTGTAGCCGGCGGCGCGCGTCGGCGCGGCGCGGACCGTCTCCTGCAGCACGCGGATGCGCTGGTCGATCGAGGCGCGCGGCGGGAGCGCCGGGGTGGCCGCGGCGTGCCGGGGCGCCGGGCCGGCGCCGGAGCCGTCGCGGCCCAGTGCGAGCACGGCGAGCGTCGCGGCGAACGACACGACCGCCACGGGGAGGATGCGGAGGAGGAGGCGCATGGTCTGGTGCAATGGGCTGCGGGCGGGGCCCGCATCGGGCGAGCCCCGCCGTCGCGTCCGTGCGGTCGCTCAGGTCCCCGCCGGGTCGGCCGGGGTCGGGGCGTGGGCCGGCTCGTTGCGCTTGAGCTGCGAGTCGAAGCCGGAGGCCGGCGGCGCCACGTACGGGAACGTGGCCCGGAACGGCTTGTCGTTCTGGTCGACGCCGTCGCCCAGGGGCACCTTGTTGCCCTTGAGGAACCCGGCGATGACGCGCAGCTCGATGTCCGTCACGTCATCGGCCAGGCGGCGGCCGTTGGGGAAGCCCTGCGTGTCGCCGGCGAGGACGCCGAAGCGCTTCGGGCTCGGGTTCGGCGCGGTGCCGAGGTTGATCTTCAGCGTGTCGGTCGGCGGCGCGCCGGCGCGGATCTGCGTCAGCCCGGGGATGCCGGTGAGCAGCGCCTGCACGATGTCCGTGCGGTTGGTCGTCGGCGCGTTCACGCCCGGGAACAGCGTGTTCATGACCTTCGCCAGCTCGGGCGAGAGCACGTAGCGCCCGAAGTTGGCCAGGTCGTCCTTCGGCTCGGTCGCGTTGAACTTGTCCTTCTGGCCGAGCGGGATCACGACCTCGTTGACGAGCGGGTTGCCCAGGCGGCTGACCTGGACCTCCTCGGTACGCGCGCGGCGCTCGCCGTCACCGCCGGTGACCCGCACGGTCTGGCGCTCGGTCGAGGCCCACACGCCGACCACGGCGTTGGCCGCGTTCGCCGCCGAGACCGGCCGCGCGTCGCGCGTGACGTGCGCCTCGGGCACCTGCAGGACGATCGAGTGGACGTTGTAGCCCGCCAGGTCGTCCTTGCCGCCGCCGGCGTTGCCGGTGCCGCTGCGGATGTTGATCGCGTCGAACGCCGTGCCGAGGTCGACGAAGAACGGGTCGTCGGCCTGGCCGGCGAACACCTTGCCCCCTCCCCGGAGGCTGCGGATCGCCTGCGCGGCGACGGCGTCGTAGTTCGGGATCGTCTTCGGCCCGACGTTGTTCGGTGCGACGGGCAGCCCGGAGGCGATCTGCCGGCTCGACACCTCGCGGCCGTTGCGGTAGCGCTCGCGCCTGATCGAGTACGTCTGCACGACGTTCAGCTTCGAGTCGCCGATGCCGGTCACGCCGGGCAGCGCGTACAGGAACGAGTTCGGGTTGCGCACCCGCGTGCGGAACTTGAAGCGGTAGCGGACGTCGGCCCTGCCGTCGCCGGTGTTGTCGATGTTCAGGTAGTAGCTCGCGCGGTCGTCGAACTTGTAGAAGTTCGGGCCGCCGGCGGGATCCTCGAACGGGATCCAGTTCGCGACGAGCGTCAGCGAACCCGGCGCGTCGGGCGCCGTGAACGCGTAGAGGTCGGTGTCGTCGCCCGTGGGATCGAGCGACGTGAGCGGCGCCTCGCGGTGGCTCGAGCCGAAGCCGAGCGTGACCGCCAGCGCGCCCGCCGCGAGGGCCGCGGCCAGCGCCGCGGCGAGGAGCGGAAGCTTGCGCATCTGCCTGGGACTCCTTTTGGAGTTGGTCGGTACGCGCCGCTCTAGCGCCGCCGGCCGTCGCCCGGATCAGCTTGCTGCAAGGCGTTCGCAGGAACGCCGCGGCCGCCGCTACCGCAGGCTGCGCCGCAGCGCCGTGATCCGCGCGATCCCCGCCTCAAGCCGCGCGCGGTCGACGCGCCGCTCGCGGATCGCGGCCGCCAGGGCGCGCGTCGCGCGAGCGGCGCCCGCGTACGTGCGCGCGAAGAGCAGCAGGTCGACGCCGGCCTGCGCCCCGCGCGCCGGGCGCGGCGGTGCGCGGGG
>DATAAR010000252.1:0-14997 GCA_036259975.1 Solirubrobacteraceae bacterium
CCACCTGCCCCGGGGTGTGACCGGGTGCGCCGACCACCTCGAGCGACCCGACCCGGTCGCCGGCCCGGAGCTGCCGCCCCGGACGTGTCCGCGTGGTCGGGTAGCTGCCGCGCAGCTTGGACTGCGGCTCGCCGGCGTCGAGCCTGCGTTCGCCGCCCAGGAAGCGGGCGTCGCGCGCCGAGATCGACACCTCGGCCTGCGGGAGCGCCTCGGCCAACGCGTCGAGCGATCCGACGTGGTCGCCGTGCGCGTGCGTCAGGGCGATGCGGACGATCGGGCGGCCGAGCTCGCGGGCGGCGGCGAGGATACCGCCGTGGCTGCGGGGCAGCATCGTGTCGACGAGCGTGAGGCCGTCGTCCTCGACGACCAGGTACGCGTTGACGGCGCCGAGGCGCGTGAGCCGGACGAGGTTGTCGGTGTGGCGGGTGGTCTTCATGGGGAAACCTAACGGTGATTTTGTCTTCGCTAATGCCGTTAGTGTATCGCGGCCCTGGCCGGGCCGCTGCGGCGGCCCGGCAGGCGAGCGGCCGAAGGCGCCGGGTCCGCCCACTCCTCCCTCCGCCGGATGAGCTGCGCGAGCAGCCGCATCTTTCCGACGAGCTCCAGTCGTCCCGCAGGACGCCGCCGGTGTCGCCCCGAGTTCGGGTTCAGCGACCAGTACGTCACGACATCCGGGTGCGGCCGATGTGGTTCCGGAACTGGCGCTGCCAGCGCCCCTCCGCGCTGACCGTGTCAACCGGGCGCCCGCCGAACTCGCCACGTTCGGCGCGGAGGTCTCCGGAAGCCGTGCAGAAGCTGCAAGCCGGTGTCTTGCGCGGCTTCTGGGCGGGCGCGCGCCCATGCCTTGGGTCACGCGATGGGAGCGCCACCCCCTGCCGGCCGCGCCGGCGCGCCGGCGAAGTCGATCGGCCGCAGCACGCGCGCGGGCGCCCCGGCCGCGATCGAGCCGGCCGGGATGTCGGTCGTCACCACGCTGTTCGCGCCGATCACGCAGCGCTCGCCGATGGTCACGCCGCTGGTGACCACCACGTTCGCCCCGCACCACACGTTGTCGCCGATCCGCGTCGGCCCCTTCGAGGTGAAGCCCTGCCAGGTGACGGGCAGTGCCGGGTCGTCGAAGCGGTGGTTGCCGTCGGTCACGAAGCAACCGTTGGCCAGCATGCAGTGGCTGCCGATCTCCACGAGCGCGGTCGAGGCGACCATCACGCCCATGTTGAGAAACGTCCCCTCGCCGATCCGCACGCGCGCCTCGCCGGGGGCGGTGATCCAGACGTTGGGCTCGAGCAGCGTCCCGGCGCCGATCTCCAAGCGCCCCTCGCGCAGCGCCTCGAGGACGTTGCCGTGGACCGGCCAGCGCACGAACGCCTCGCGGCGCGCGAACTCCCAGTGGATGCGCGCGCGCCGCCACGGCAGCCTGTTGCGCTCGTACCAGCGCCACTTCTGCCACCACAAGCGGGCCCGCCGCGCGTCCATGGCGAGATCTTCCCGCCGGAACGGCGAAGAGGGAGCACGCCGCGCGGCGCGCTCCCCCTTCGGACGTCCGGCGCGGGCGTGCGGTCTAGCGCTTGTAGCGGTTGACGACGGCCTCGCAGTTGCGGGTCTTCGGGCGCTTGCGGCCGATGAACACCGTGTCGTAGCCGGGGCCGCAGTCGATCGTCACCTTGGCGCTTACGACGGCGAAGACCGAGTCGTTGCCCGGGCCGCCGAGGACCTGGTTGCGGCCCTTCCCACGGAGGCGGATCTGATCGCTTCCCGGGCCGCCGAGGATCACGTTCGTGCGCTCGCCGCCCTGGAGGTAGTCGTCGCCCTCGTTGCCGAGGATGCGGTTCGTGCCGCGGCCGCCGTAGATCGTGTCGTTGCCGAACCCGCCCTCGAGCACGTCCCTGGCGCGGAGGCCGTTGTTGTCGTGGAGCTGGTCGCCCCAGATCACGTCGTCGCCGCCGTCGCCGAGGATGTGGTCGGAGCCGTGCTGGCCGAGCATGTTGTCGTTGCGGCCGGTGCCGCGGCCCGTGCCGCCGGCGGCCGGCGCGTTCCACTTCTTGCCCTTGCTGGGGTCGAGGATGGGCTCGGCCTCGATGACCTGCTCGCAGCCTGTGATCTGCCCGCGCCGCAGGGCCTGGGCGTTGGAGATGCCGCCGGGCCGGCGGTACGGGTTGATGACGATGACGTCGTTGCCGTCGGCGCAGTCGACCGTGTCCACCGCGGTGCCGTTGTTGACGTAGACGACGTCGTCGCCGGGGCCGGCCTTCACGCGGTCGGCGCCGGAGTCGGTGTAGACGACGTCGTTGCCGGCGCCGGAGTCGATGATGTCCGTGCTGGCGCCGCCGTGGATGAGGTCGTCGCCGTCGCCGCCGGCGATCGTGTCGGGCGCGGCGCCGCCGTCGATCGCGTCGTAGCCAGGTCCGCCGTCGAGCACGTCGTGGCCGAAGCCGCCGAACAGGCGGTCGTTGCCCTCGTTGCCGGCCAGGCGGTCGTCGCCCGAGCTGCCGTCGAGCAGGTCGTCGTGCCCGCCGCCCTTGAGCGTGTCCGCGCCGGTCTCGCCGTAGAGGCGGTCGGGGCCCGCGCCGCCAACGAGCCTGTCCGAGCCCTCGATGCCGTGCAGCTCGCCGCCGCGCGCGGCGCTGACGCGCATGCGGTCGGGGCCGGGGAGGCCGAACTTCGACCTGCCCGCCGGGGTGGGAAGGGCGGGGATGACCGGCCCGATCCGCAGGCCGGCGACGGACGGCTGGGCCCACGCGACGGGCAGGTCGGCGGGCAGCGCGCCCGGCACGACGGCCAGCGCGGGGTTCACGGAGGCCGGCGTGGCGGCCTGCTGGGCGGAGGCGGTACCGGCGCCGAGCGCGAGGATCGCGCCCGCGGCCAGGAGGCTGGATCGAAGGCGGAGAGAGTTCACGTCACCCTCATCGGCCGCGCACCGGAGCCCTTGAGTGCAAGTGCGCGATCGGACGTGCACGCGCCGTTGCAGGTCGACGGAACTCCGCCGCGAGGGTTGTCCGGCGCGCCGCCGCGGGTTACGCCATGCGGCATGCTTCGCACCGTCCGCCTCGCCGGCCCCGCCCTGACCGCCGCGGTCCTGCTGCTGTCGGCCACGCCAGCGCTCGGCGCCCCCCACACCGTCGCGCCGGGCGAGACCCTGTCCGGCATCGCCGCCGCCAACCGCCTGTCGACGGCGACGCTGGCCGCGGCCAACGGCCTCTCCCCCGAGGCCCGTGTGATCGCCGGCACGAGCCTGACGATCCCCGGCCTCGGATCGGCCGCGCCGGCCGCCGGGGCCGCCACCTCCGACTCGGTGGGCGCGGGCGGGCACCGCGTCGCGCTCGGTGACACTCTGAGCGGCATCGCGGCGCGCAACGGGCTCTCCGTGGCGCGCCTGGCCGCGGCGAACGGGCTGTCGCCGGACGCCCACGTGATCGCGGGCACGCGGCTGACGATCCCGGCCGCGGGCATGAGCGCCGCCTCGAGCGGCTCCTCGGCGCCGCCCGCCGCCTCCGCCGCCGGCACGGGCGGCGGCGGCCTGCGCGTGCGGCTCGGCGACACGCTGAGCGGCATCGCCGCGCGCAACGGCGTCTCGCTCTCCCGCCTGGCCGCGGCGAACGGCCTCGACCCGGCCCGGCCGCTGCTCGCCGGGACGACGCTGCGCCTGCCCGCCCAGGGCGGCGCGGGCGCGTCGGCCGCGCCGGCCACGACGACGAGCGGGGCCCCGACGCCGATCGGCGCCTACAAGGTCCGCCCCGGCGACACGCTGAGCGCGCTGGCGCTGCGCAGCCGCGTCCCGGTCGCCCAGATGGCGTTCATGAACGGCCTCGACGCGAGCAAGCCGCTCCTGGCCGGCACGGTCATCAAGCTGCCGACCGGCGCGCCGGTCGCCGCCGCGACGCCCGCCCCGCGGCGCACGATCGTGCCTGCCGCGCCGCCCGCGGCCGCCCCGGGGCGCCTGAGCGCGGGCGAGATCGGCTCGATCGCCGCCCAGCACGGCGCCCCCGGGTCGCTCGCGACCGCGATCGCCTGGCAGGAGAGCGGCTTCAACAACAGCATGCTCTCGTCGGCGAACGCGCGCGGGATCATGCAGGTGATGCCGGGGACGTGGCAGTGGGTGCAGCAGAACCTCGCCCGGACGCGGCTCGACCCGAACTCGCCGGCCGACAACGTGCGCGCCGGGTCGCTCTACCTCGCACAGCTCCTGCGCGAGACGAACGGCGACCCGGCGATGGCCGCGGCCGCCTATTACCAGGGCCTGGCCTCGGTGCGCCGGATCGGCATGCTCCCGGAGACGCGGCGGTACGTCGCCAACGTCCTGGCGTTGCGCGCGCGGTTCGGTGGGTAGGAGTCGCCCCTGGTATGCCATCGACCAGGGCCCAGAGACTCGCTGAGTGACCGAGCCGACGCGGCGGCGCTGAAGGACCGCGGGCCCGGGTCGATTACCGGGCCGGTGCCCGATTCGACCCTTGAGCCGCTGCCATCGCCGGGCGACCCTGGCGCGCTCGCTCGTCTGCGCGGCCTCCTCGAGGCCGCGTCGGCCGTGCGCGCCGCCGGCGACCTGCAGCCGCTGCTGGAGCGCATCGCGCGCGTGATCTCCGTGTCGCTCGGCTTCGGCACGGTGGTGGTCAACCTCCACCGCCCGGCCTGGGACGACTTCGAGGTCGTGGTCGTGCACGGCGGCGACGAGGAGGCGCGGCGCACCCTGCTCGGGACCACGCAGAACTGGGACGGCTGGCAGCCGCTCCTCGACGCGCGCTTCGAGCGCTCGGGCGCGTACTTCATCCCGCACGACGAGTACGACTGGGACCGGCACGCGCCGGTGTCGTACGTGCCGCCGGGCGGCGCACCCGCGGAGCCCGGCGACTGGCATCCCGAGGACGCGCTGTTCGTGCCGCTGCGCTCGTCCACCGGCCGGCTCCTCGGCATCGTGTCGGTCGACGAGCCCGTGGACGGACGCCGGCCCTCCGACGCGCAGCTCGAGGTCCTCAGCGCGGTCGCCGGCCACGCGGCGCTGGCGATCGAGCACGCCCAGGCCGCCGCGGACGGCGCCGCCAACCGCTCGGCCGTCCAGCACCTGCTCCGCGTCTCGGCTCGCCTCACGACGCGCCGCTCGGTCGAGGAGATGCTGTTCGCGGTGTGCGAGGGCGTCCGCGATGCGCTCGGGTTCCAGCGGGTGATCGTCGCGCTCACCGAAAGCCCCGACCACCGCCTGGTGACGCGGGCGAGCATCGGCTGGAACAAGGAGGAGCTCGCCGCCTTGCCGCCGGTCCCGCTGGCGGCGATCTCGCGCCTCCTGCGTCCCGAGCACCAGCGCGAGGGCTGCGTGCTGCTGGCGCGCCACGAGGCGGTGGGGCTCACGCCGCCGGAGCTGCACGACCTGCACCGCGGCGAGCTCAACGGCCGCGGCCCGCAGGCCTGGAACCGCCACTGGCTGATCGTGCCGTTGCACGACCGCGACGGCGCGTTCACCGGCATCGTGTGGGTCGACGAGCCGGAGGACCGCCTCCTCCCGACGATCGAGCGCCTGCAGGCGCTGCGCGCGTTCGCCAACCAGGCGATCAGCGCCGTCGAGTCGACGCGGCAGCTCGAGCACCTCCGCCACCTCGCCGAGCACGATCCGCTCACCGGGCTGCGCAACCGCCGCGGCCTCGAGCCGCGCATCGCGGGCGAGATCGCGGATGCGGGGCCGTCCGGCGCCGTCTCGGTGCTCGTGTGCGACATCGACGACTTCCGGCGCGTCAACGAGACGCTCGGCCCCGAGGGCGGCGACGACGTGCTGCGGCGCTTCGCCGACGTGCTCCGCCGCTTGACGCGCGCGACGTCCGACGTCCCGACGCGCCTCGGCGGCGAGGAGTTCGCGGTCGTGCTGCGCGACACCGATCGCGCCGGGGCGCTTGGCGTGGCGGAGCGCCTTCGCGTCGCGGTCCGCGAGGAGTTCCGCGACCTGCCCGTCGAGATCGCCGTGTCGATCGGCCTGGCCGCGTCCGGCACCGAACTCTCCACCGCCGACGACCTGCTGCGCGCGGCCAACCGCGCACTGCACGCCGCCAAGCGCATCGGCCGCGACCGCAGTGTGCGGTACCACCCGGCGGTCGGCCTACTCGACGGCCTGAGGACCGAGACCTCCGGCGGCAGCGACCAGCTCGCGGCCGCGATCCTGCTCGCGGAGACCCTGGACCTGCGGGACGTCGGCACGGCCCGGCACTCGGAGACCGTCGGGCTCCTGGCCGAGCAGACCGCGCGCCGGCTCGGCTGGTCGTCGGAGCGCGTCAAGCGCCTGCGCGCGGCCGGCGCGCTGCACGACATCGGCAAGCTCGGGATCCCCGACGCGATCCTCCACAAGCCCGGGTCGCTCGACGAGGAGGAGTGGCGCGAGATCCGCCGCCACCCCGAGATCGGCGCGCTGATCCTCGAGCACGCCAACCTGCCCGACATCGCGCGCTGGGTTCGCGCCCACCACGAGCGCATCGACGGCGGCGGCTACCCGGATGGTCTGGCCGGCGCGGCGATCCCGCCGGAGGCGCGGATCCTGGCGGCCGCGGACGCCTACGAGGCGATGACTGCCGACCGTCCGTACCGCCGCAGCCTGCCGCCGCACGAGGCCGAGGACGAGCTGCGCCGCGCCGCGGGCACCCAGTTCGACGGCGAGGTGGTCGACGCGCTGCTCGCAGCGCTCGCGGACGGCGACGAGGGCGTCCCGAGCCCGGTCTGAGCGGGCGGCGGACGCCCGGAGCCGGCCGCCGCCGGCGCCGACCGGCGGAGCCGACCCGCGGAGCCGCCCGCCGCCGTGCCGCCGCCGTGCCGCCGCCGGCGCGACCGCTCAGGCCATCCGGACGGGCGACGGCTGCAGGGTCACCCACACGATCCACGCCGCGAGCAGCGCGAGCGCCAGGCCGAGCGACGCGACCGTCTGCCAGCGCGTGCGGCGCCCCGCGACGTACAGCCCGCCCAGCGCCACCAGGAACGCGCCCCAGCCGAGCACGAGCTGCGCCTCCCACTGCCACGACGAGGGATACGCAGTCCAGACGTGGCCCGCCTCGAACGTGTGGTCGCTGCCGTCGAAGCAGTTGGGGTGGCAGCGGTCGGGGTCGCGCTGGATCTCCATCAGCAGCACCACGAGCGCCGTCAGCGCAGTCGCCCACGCCAGCGCGCGTACCGCGCGCAGGCCTGTGGTGGGCTTCCGGACCCGGAGGTCCGCCTCGCGCCAGCCGACCCACTCCGACTCGGGGGCCGCGCTCGTCGCGCCTCGTGGCCATCGCATCGCGCGCCCCTCCCCCGGCCGGCGCTCAGGCGGCCGCGGCCACCTTCCCTCGCCGCTTGGGCGCGCCGCGCCGCGCCGTCGGCGCCGCGGGCGGCACGAGCCTGGCCAGGAAGGCCCCGGTGTGCGACCCCGGCGTGCCGGCCACCTCCTCGGGCGTGCCGGTGGCGACGACCTCGCCGCCTTCCTCGCCACCCTCGGGCCCCATGTCGATGATGCGGTCCGCGGTCTTGATCACGTCGAGGTTGTGCTCGATGACGATCACCGAGTTGCCAGCGTCAACCAACCGGTGAAGGACGTCAAGCAGCTTCTGGACATCGGCGAAGTGCAGGCCGGTCGTGGGCTCGTCGAGGATGTAGAGCGTCCGGCCGGTCGCCACCTTCGACAGCTCGGTCGCGAGCTTCACGCGCTGCGCCTCGCCGCCCGACAGCGTGGTCGCCGGCTGGCCGAGGCGCATGTAGCCCAGCCCCACGTCGTTGAGCGTCGACAGCCGCCGCCGGATCTTCGGGATGTGCTGGAAGAACTCGACGGCCTCCTCGACCGACATCTCGAGCACGTCGGCGATGTTGCGGCCCTTGAAGCGGATGTCGAGCGTCTCGCGGTTGTAGCGCTTCCCGTGGCACTGCTCGCACGGCACGTAGACGTCGGGCAGGAAGTGCATCTCGATCTTGATCTGACCGTCGCCGCGGCAGACCTCGCAGCGCCCGCCCTTGACGTTGAACGAGAACCGGCCGGGCTTGTAGCCACGCGCCCGGGCCTCCTGCGTCTTGGCGAACAGGTCGCGGATCGTGTCGAACAGGCCCGTGTACGTCGCCGGGTTCGAGCGCGGCGTGCGACCGATCGGCGACTGGTCGACCTGGATGATCTTGTCGAGCTGGTCGAGCCCGAGCACCGCCGTGTGCGCTCCCGGCCGCGTGCGCGCACGGTGCAGGCGGTTCGCCACCGCCTTGAACAGCACCTCGTTGACCAGCGTCGACTTGCCCGACCCCGACACGCCGGTCACCGTGGTCACCACGCCGAGCGGCACGTCGACGTCGACCGCCTTCAGGTTGTGCTGGCGCGCCCCGCGGACCTCGATGTACCCCGACGGCGTGCGCCGCGTCTCGGGCACGTCGATCGTTCGCCGGCCGGCCAGGAACTGGCCGGTGAGCGACTTCTTGACCCGCTCGACCTGCTTGGCGGTGCCCTGCGCCACGACGTCGCCGCCGTGCTCGCCGGCGCCGGGCCCCATGTCGATCAGGTGGTCGGCGGCACGCATCGTCTGCTCGTCGTGCTCGACGACGATCACGGAGTTGCCGACGTCGCGGAGGCGCTCGAGCGTCGCGATCAGCTTCGAGTTGTCGCGCTGGTGCAGGCCGATCGACGGCTCGTCGAGCACGTACAGCACCCCGACCAGCGCCGAGCCGATCTGGGTCGCCAGCCGGATCCGCTGCGCCTCGCCGCCGGACAGCGTCGCCGCGGCGCGGTCCATCGACAGGTAGCCGATGCCGACGTTCTCGAGGAAGCGCAGCCGCTCCTCGATCTCGCGGATGATCAGCCGCGCGATGTGGCGCTCGGTCTCGGTGAGCTCGACGTCCTGCAGCCACTGCAGCGCGCGCCGCACGCTGAACGCCGCGAACTCATGCAGCGCCAGCCCGCCGACCAGGACCGCCCGCGACTCGGGCCGCAGCCGGGCGCCCCTGCACGCCGGGCACGGCACCATCGACATGAACTCCTCGATCTTCTCGCGCGCGATGTCCGACTCGGTCTCGCGGTAGCGGCGCTCGAGGTTCGGGACGATGCCCTCGAACCGCGTCGCGTACGAGCGGCGGCGCCCGTAGCGGTTGCGATAGGACACCTGGATGCGGTCGCCGTTCGTGCCGTACAGGAAGAGCTCGCGGGCGTCCTCCGGCAGCTCCGACCACGGCGCCTCGAGGTCGATGTCGTACTTCTCGGCGATCGCCTGGGTGATCTGCTCGTAGTACTGCGACGTGCTCGTCGCCCACGGTGCCAGCGCGCCCTCGCCGATCGACAGCGTCGGATCCGGGACGACGAGCTCTGGGTCGATCTCCATCTGCGACCCGAGGCCGGTGCACCGCGGGCACGCGCCATGGGGCGAGTTGAACGAGAAGATGCGCGGCTCGAGCTCGGGGATCACCGGCCCGTGGTCGGGGCAGGCGAACTTCTCCGAGTAGAGGATGAGCTCCCCGTCCCCCTCGCGCGGCACGGTCTCGATCTCGACCATCCCGTCGGCCAGCGCGACCGCCGTCTCGATCGAGTCCGCGAGGCGCTTGCGCAGGTCGTGGCGCATCACCAGCCGGTCGATCACGACCGAGATGTCGTGTCTGACCTGCTTGTCGAGCACGATCTCGTCCTCGAGCATCCGCAGCTCGCCGTCGATCCGTGCCCGCTGGAAGCCCTCCGTCCGCAGCTCCTCGAGCTGCTTGCCGTACTCGCCCTTGCGCCCGCGCACGACCGGCGCCATGACCATGAAGCGCGTCCCCTCGGGCAGCTCCATGACCTGGTCGATGATCTGCTCGGCCGACTGCCCCGCGACCGGCTTGCCGCAGATGTGGCAGTGCGGATGGCCAATGCGCGCCCACAGCAGGCGCAGGTAGTCGTAGATCTCGGTGACCGTGCCGACCGTCGACCGCGGGTTGCGCGACGTCGTCTTCTGGTCGATCGAGATGGCCGGCGACAGCCCCTCGATCGAATCGACGTCCGGCTTGTCCATCTGGCCGAGGAACTGGCGCGCGTAGGCGCTCAGCGACTCGACGTAGCGGCGCTGGCCCTCCGCGTAGATCGTGTCGAACGCGAGCGACGACTTGCCCGATCCCGACAGCCCGGTGATGACCACGAGCGAGTCGCGCGGGATCTTCAGCGAGATGTCGCGCAGGTTGTGCTCGCGCGCTCCCGAGACGACGATGCAGTTGTTCGACGGCATCCGCCAACCAATATACGGACCCGAACAGACGTTCGGGTTGGTGGGTCCGTTTCCGATCCCGCACGTTGCGAGGATCGGCGCGCGCGCATGCTAGCCGCGCCCCTCGCGGGCGCCCGCGAGCAGGTCGAGCAGCACCGCGACGTCCGGCCCGAGCGGCTGGGGCGGGTCCTCGGGCGGCGCCCAGCGCACCTCGGCGAGCTCGCCCGCGTCGGCCCGCAGCGCGGCGCTCGCGCCGATCCGCCCCTCGAAGCACTGCAGCCCGGTGCGCTTGTGGTTGCCAGAGACCTCGACGCTCCCGATCGCGCGCAGTCCTTCGAGCTCGACCCCGAGCTCCTCGCGCATCTCGCGCCGCACCGCCACCTCGGGGTCCTCACGGCGGCGCAGCCCGCCGCCGGGCAGCTCCCACGCGCGCCGGTCGCCGTAGGTGTGGCGGACGAACACGACGCGGCCGTCCGTGTCGCGCACGGCGCACTTCACCCCGCGCGTGTACGGGCGGCGGACGAACCACCACGCTCGCAGCCCGGCGTGGGCGGCGCGGTACGCCAGGCGCTTGGCTGGGACCGGAAGCGGGACCGTCAGCGCTGGGACGCCACCTGGTAGGCCTCCTCGACGACCGCCGCGCGGTCGGGCAGGTCGAAGTGCTCTGCGAGGAAGCGGTCTGTCTCCTCGCGCGGGACCTTCCGCAGGGCGCGCTCGAGCGCCACGATCCGCGCGCCCGCGACGTCGCGGCTGCGGCCCATCGGCGCCGCGGGGGCCTCGTCGACGGCGGCCAGCGCCGGCTCCTCGCCGACCTCCTCGTCCGCCTCGATCCCGCCGGGGACCGATCCGAGCGTGCTCCCGACCGCCGTCGGCGCGACTCCCTCGGAAACGGAGGCGCCCGGCGCGCCCGCGGCGCCGGCCCCGAGCCGCCCGGCGCCCGTCGTCAGCTCGTCGAGCCCGGCGCGCAGCCGCTGGGCGCCCTCGCGCAGCGCCTCGACCATCGCGCCGACATCCGCCTCGAGCGCCTCGATCCGGGCGCGCAGGTCGGCCGCCGCCGGACCGGCGTCGGCGCGCCGGCGGAGCTCGTCGACCTCGTCGGCGATCGCCGCGAGATGCGCGTCGACGGCGCGGGGGTCGTAGCCCCGGCGGGCGGCGGGGAAGTCGTGGCCGACGATGGACTGACGATCGAGCGCCACCGGGCGGTCAGCCTAGCGAGTAGCCCGCCCCGACTCGCCGCACGACGCCGTCGCGCTCGAGCCCGGCCAGCGCGCGATCGAGACGCTCCGGGGCGATGTCGGCCGGGAGTGCCTCCCCCGCCGCGAGGGCCGCGACCACGCGGCCGCGGACCCACCGGTTCGTCTCCTCGAAGCGCTCGCCCCGGGTCCGCCGGGCGGGCCGCGCCGCCGGCCGCCCCGCCGACGCGCACCAGCGCCGCACCGGGCAGTCGCCGCAGCGCGCCCTCCGCGCGGTGCAGATCGTCGCCCCGAGCTCCATCGCCGCCTGGTTGAACTCCGCGGCGTGGCCGGCGGGCAGGAGCTCCGCCGGGGTACCGCGACCGAGCCGCTCCGCCACGCGCCGCGCGTTCGTGTCCACGGCCGCGACCTGGGCACCGAACGCGAACGAGCCGACCGCCGCGGCGGTGTATGGACCGACGCCGGGCAGCGCGCGCAGGTCCGCGGGCCAGCCGTCGCGGGCCACCACGCGCGCGGCGTCGTGCAGCGCGAGCGCCCGGCGGTTGTAGCCGAGCCCGACCCACGCCGCGAGCACCTCCGCGCGCGTGGCGGCCGCGAGCGCGGCCGGGTCGGGCCAGCGCCGCAGCCACTCCAGGTAGCGCGGGACGACGCGCGTGACCTGCGTCTGCTGGAGCATCACCTCGCTGACGAGGATCGCGTACGGGTCCGTCGTGCGCCGCCACGGGAGGTCGCGGCGCGCGCCGGCGTACCAGCGCAGGAGCGCGTCGCGGAGCTCGTCGAGGTCGCCGCCGGCCATGCGACGAGCTGTCTACCGCCTCACGCGGACGGCCGCCCGCCCGACCATCGCACGCAATGTCCGCGCTCACGAGCCGAGCACCGCGTCGAACCGGATGGCCTCGCGCACCTCGGTCGCGTGCCGTCCGCGAAGCGGCTCCGTGAGAGCGCGCAGCTCGGACTCGTCGTGGACGCCGATGGCCTGGCCGCCCGGCCGCGTGTACAGCGTGATGTGGGCCGGCGGCGGCGCGAGCGGCGCTCCCAGCCGACCCGACAGCTCGGTGTAGAGCGCGCCGAGCCCGTCGACGTGGACCATCACGATCAGCGTGCGCTCCTCGCCGTCGCGCGCGAGTCGCAGCTCGTCCCCGATGCGAACCGGTCCTGCCCGGCGGCCCTCCAGGGCCGCCCCGAGCTCCTCCCATACGCGCTCGATCGCCACCCCGGTCCGCTGCGCCAGCCACGGCGTGTTCGCCGCGGTCACGTGGAACTCGTCCTTGACCGCCCAGCTCACGCCGCGCACCTCGATCCGCTCCGGGAGGCCGAAGAGCATCAGGGGAACCAGCACGCTGCCACGCGCGCGGGGGTAGAGCGAGGCCGGGCGCAGACGACGTCCCATGCCCGCGGCGATACCCGACCGACGCGGCTGCCACGAAGTGGCCTGAGGGAGGCCTGGCTCAGCCGTCCATGTGCCAGGCGTTGACATGCAGCTCGACCAGCTCGACGCGCTCGGGCAGCTCCAGGAGGAACTCCGGGTCGCGCGGAAGATGGGAGACGCGCAGGACGTCGCCGCCGTCGTCTTCGTGCATCGCTCCCATGGCGTCGATCGAGGTCCAGTACGTGATCGTCGTGACCTCGGCGACGTCGCCCCGGATGGTGCGGAACTGCTGCACCCCCACGCACCCCGGCATGCGCTGGAACCTGGACAGCCCCTGCTCGCGGTTGTAGCGCAGGTACTCGTCGGACAGCTCGCGCCTCGTACGGCCGCGCCAGATCCGCCCGATCAGCGGTCCCCCGGCCATGCTCACCGGATCCACCATCGCGTCCCTGCGACCTCGCCGACAGGGATCTGCGCCCGGTCTGACGTCATGTTGCGTCGCTCGGTCGATGCCCGTGCCGACCGTAGAGCTTCACGAACCGGGCGCCGCTGATCGACCGCACCCGCTGCAGCCCGGACGGCCCGCGCTCGAACAGCGTCACGTTGTCGTACCCGCCGGGTCCGATCGGCTGGACGAGGCGACCGCCGGGCGCGAGCTGCGCGACGAGCGGCGGCGGGACCGTCGGGAACGCGGCCGACACCACGATCGCGTCGTACGGCGCGTGCTCCTCCAGGCCGAGCGTGCCGTCGCCGACCGTCACGACGGCGTTCGCGATCCCGGCCGCGGCCAGGTTGGCCCGCGCCGCCGCCGCCAGCTCGGGCAGCCGCTCCACGCTCCAGACGTCGCGGGCGAGCGCGGCCAGCAGCGCGGTCTGCCAGCCCAGGCCGGCGCCGATCTCGAGGACCCGCTCCTCGCCGCGCAGCCCGAGCGCGGCGACCATGCGCGCGACGAGCGACGGCTGCGTCGTCACCTGTCCGTGACCGATCCGGATCGGCGCGTCGACGTACGCCTCGCGCACGTGCGCGCGCGGGACGAACCCCGCGCGGTCGACCGCGGCGATCGCCGCCAGCACCCGCTCGTCGGCGACGCCGGCGGCACGTGAGGCGCTGACGAGCGACCCGCCTACGCCGCCGGCGCCTCGTTGCGCTGGATGTCGGCTATCTCGCGCCGCAGCTCCCGGATCTCGTCGCGGAGGCGGGCCGCGTACTCGAAGCGCAGGTCCTCGGCCGCGGCGAGCATCTCCTCCTCGAGCTCGACGATCGTCTTCTCGACCTCGGACAGCGACATGTCCTCCGCCTTCGCGCGCCGGCGCTCCGTGCGCCGGCGACCCTTGGGCGTCTTGCCCTCGGCCTGCAGGAACTCGGCGATGTCGCTGATGCCCTTGACGATCGTCGCAGCGGTGATGCCGTGCTCCTCGTTGTAGGCGAGCTGGATCGCGCGGCGGCGGTTGGTCTCCTCGATCGCCGCGCGCATCGCGGCGGTCTCCTTGTCGGCGTACATGAGCACCGTGCCCTCGACGTTGCGCGCCGCGCGGCCGATCGTCTGGATCAGCGAAGTCTCGCCGCGGAGGAAGCCCTCCTTGTCGGCGTCGAGGATCGCGACGAGCGAGACCTCGGGCAGGTCGAGCCCCTCGCGCAGCAGGTTCACGCCGACCAGCACGTCGTACTCGCCGAGGCGCAGGTCGCGGATGATCTGGATGCGCTCGAGCGTGTCGATCTCCGAGTGCAGGTAGCGCACGCGGAAGCCCATCTCGAGGAGGTAGTCCGTGAGGTCCTCGGACATCTTCTTCGTGAGCGTCGTGACCAGCACGCGCTCGTCCCTGTCGACCCGCGCGCGGATCTCGTTCATGAGGTCATCGATCTGGTTGCGCGTCTCGCGCACCTCGACCGCCGGGTCGACGATGCCGGTCGGGCGCACGATCTGCTCGACCACCTTCGACGAGTGGCTGCGCTCGAACTCGCCCGGGGTCGCCGAGACGAACAGGATCTGCGGCGTGATCGACATGAACTCGTCGAACGTCTGCGGGCGGTTGTCGAGCGCGCTGGGCAGCCGGAAGCCGTAGTCGACGAGCGTCTGCTTGCGCGAGCGGTCGCCCTCGTACATGCCGCCGAGCTGCGGCACGGTCTGGTGCGACTCGTCCAGGAAGACGATGAAGTCGTCGGGGAAGTAGTCGAGCAGGCAGTACGGCCGGTCGCCGGGCCTGCGGCCGTCGAGGATGCGCGAGTAGTTCTCGATGCCGTTGCAGAAGCCCATCTCGCGCAGCATCTCCATGTCGTACTGCGTGCGCTGGCGCAG
>DATAAR010000253.1:0-41762 GCA_036259975.1 Solirubrobacteraceae bacterium
AGCTTAGCAACCGCCTCGTTGCTATCGTCGTCCGCGCAGCCGCGCGGATGTGGCGGAATTGGTAGACGCGCACGGTTCAGGTCCGTGTGGGGGAAACCCCGTGGAGGTTCGAGTCCTCTCATCCGCATCGTGCGCATTCCCGGCCCGGCGCGGCCGCGGGCGCGACCCGGATTCCGGGTCGCGCCTCACAGAGCGGCTGGAGATGACCGCCGCCGCTACACGCGGCCCTCGGCCTCGCCGTCGCCCTCGATCCGCTCCTGGCGGACCTCTTCGCTGACGGTCTCCTCGTCGGTGTGGACATCCTTGTCGAGGCGGACGCGCTCCTTGGGAACGGTCCGCTTCTCGACGACCGGCTCCTCGGTGTGGAGCGTGACCTCGTGCTCGGACTCGGTGATGTCCGGCCCGCTCGTGGCCTGCTCGATGTTGTCGTCGGTGATCGGCTCGCGCTCGACGCGGGCCTCCTCGTGCTTCACCGGGACCGTTTCCTGGACGTTCTCGGTCACGACGTGCTTGCGCAGGCGCGCACGCCCCGTCTCGCGGCGCTCCGTGCCGACGCGCACCTCCTCCTCGGAGCGTGTCATCGCGTCGTCGGTCGTCGGACCGGACACGTCGCGCCCGACCGCCTCGTCGTCCTCGCCTCGCGGGCCGCCGCGATCGGCATCGCGCCGCGCCGCCAGCTCGTCACGGTCGACCCGGTCGCGCGCGTCGGGCCCGAGCGTCGCCTCCGTGCGGTCCTCCGAGGCGTCGGTCCAGTCGTCGTAATCCGAACGGCCGTAGTACTCGTACAGCCGGCGCTCCTCCTCCGGCGAGAGCTCGCCGTCGGGATCGACGTTCGGGGCGTCCTTGACCTTCTCCTTGGCGTGCGCGACCCGCACGTCGTCGCCGGTCAGGTCGGCGTCGCGGATCGGCACGAAGCTCACGTTCCTGCCGAGCAGGCCGGTCTTCACGGCCAGCCACTCGGGCTCGCCGCTGTGGCGGTCGAGATAGATCTCGTCGATCGACCCGATCTTGTCGCCATCGCCGTCGACGAGCGTGCGACCCCGCCAGCCCTCGACGTCCTGCAGCGTGGCCATGACGTGACCTCCCTCGTAGATGGGTAGCTGCGGTGGCTGTTCCCGACGGGCGCGGGCCGGAGTCGGCCCGTGACGCGATTGGCGTCGAGGCGCCAATCAGCATGAATGAGCGCCGTTATCCGACCGTTCACGCCGTCGCCGGCCACGGCCGCCAGCATGTGGCCGGTGACCGAGGAGCGCCGCTCCTCGACTCGCCCTCCTCCTCCAGGAGCTCGTGGCGCCGGGCGCCGCCGATGCACGCGGCGGCGCCTCGGCCCCGAGAGCACGGCCCGGCGGCAACGACACCGGGCACCCGGCGACGCCCGCTCACCGAGCCACGTCGAAGGCGAACGCCCGGTCCACGTCCGGCCGGCGGCGCACGATCCCGAACCGCGCGTCGAAGCGCGCCCACCGGTCGAGGACCGCGCGGTCGAGGCGTAGCGGCGGCTGGATCACCGGGCGCAGCGCACGGACCTGCGCGCGCACGAGCCCCAGATCGGCCTGACCGGCGGCGCGCGCGACCTGGCGCACCGCGGGCTCGGGCCGGGCCACCACCGAGCGCACGCCGTCGCCGATCGCGGCCACCACACCCGCCACGAGCGAGCGCTTGCGCTCGAGCGTCCGCCGCGCGGTCACGAGCACCACCTCCGGGTACTCCGGAGCCCCGTAGTCATCGACGCGGAACTCGCGCGTGCGCACGCCGCGCTCGCGCAGCGCCACGCCCTCGGCGTTCCAGAACGCGGGCGCCGCGTCGACGCGCCGCGAGAGGATGCTCGACACCGCCTGGAAGCCGATCGTCACCTGCCGCACGCGTCGGAAGTCGCCGCCGTCCCCCTCGACGATCGCGCGCACGAAGGCGGGGTCCGACGGCAGCCCGGAGACGCCGACGGTGCGGCCGGCGAGCTCGCGCGGGCGGCGCACCGTGGCCCGGGCGATCAGCGCGGCCAGCGGCTTCTGCACGAGCGCGGCGACGCCGACCACGTCGACCCCACGCTCGCGTGCGAGCGCGAGGTCGTGGATGTCGAGGATGCCGAGGTCAACGCGCCCGGACGTCAGCAGCGCCAGCGAGTTCGGCGCCGAGCCGGGCTCGCGGATGCGCAGGCGCACGCCGTGGCGGCGGTCGAACCCCTCCCGCACCGCCGCGTAGATCGGTGCGTGCACGGCGTTCGGCGTGAAGTCGAGCGCGAGTGTCGCCGGCGCGGCCGCGCGCGGAGCGGCGGGCTCCGCCCCGCCGTCGCCGCAGCCGGCGGTGCCCAGCGCGGCGCAGGCCGCGGCGACGAGCGCGAGGGCGCGCAGCACGCCCTCAGGATGTCACGCGTCGGCGTGCGGGGCGCCCGGATCGGGCGGGTGGTCGCTGAACGGCAGCGCCTCGAAGAGCATGACGACGAGTCCGGCGTCGAGCG
The DNA here is from genome assembly GCA_036259975.1 of Solirubrobacteraceae bacterium. GTDB lineage: Bacteria > Actinomycetota > Thermoleophilia > Solirubrobacterales > Solirubrobacteraceae > JAOPZW01. The sequence continues at coordinate 2,456 of DATAAR010000253.1, forward strand.
GGCGCGCCGGCCCGGCGTCGCCGTCGCTGTCGGCGCTGCCACGCGCGAGCCGCTCGGCCGCAGCCTCCCCGATCTTCTCGGCCTCGTCCAGCCAGGCGCGCGTCGCCTCCGCGAGCTCCGCCCAGCCACGTGGGTCGAGCCGCAGCGAGGTGCGCGTCATGTGCGAGTCCGAGCGGTCGAAGCCGCCCGCGGCCGCCGACGCGCTGGCGAACTGCCCGATCTGCTGAAGCAGCGCGCTCAGCGTGCGCTGCTTGTCGACCGCCGGCAGCCCGTGCCACGCCTCGTCGGTGAAGCGTGGGCGCGCGTGCGCGCGGTAGTAGTGCTCGGTCGCGCCGCGCCGCTGGCGCGTGTCGACGAGCTCGACGAGTCCCAGGCTGTGCAGCGTGCGGACGTGGTAGGCGACCGTGCCGAGGCTGGCGTCGAGCTTCGCCGCGAGCTGCACGGGGCTCGCGCTGCGCTCGGCGAGCATGGCGAGGATCCTGATCCGCAGTGGATGAGCGAGCGCCTTGAGATACCGCGGATCGTCGATGTCGGTGATCGGCTTCACAGGGCGGGGGGAGGATCTGGGGGGCGATCCGGCGAGCGCAACGGCGCCCGCATCCACCCACCCTAGACGGTCGATTCCTAAAATGCACCAATTCGTTCAGCCGCCTCGAAGCAAAACCGTCGCGGCGCGACGGGGACGCCGGGCGGCCCGCGCCGGCGTGATCCCTCAGAGGCCGAATCGCCGCGCACGCACCGCGGGGGCGTGCGGCGCGGCGCGCCTCCCCAGGCGCACGCCGACCAGGCGCCCGTGGCGGTGCACGCGGTCGATCTCATAGCCGGCGATCTCGAGCTCGTAGATCATGGCGGCCGGGTTCGCAATGCCGCGCTCGCGCAGCTCGCGCAGGCTCACCGGCCGGTCGCCGGCGTCGCGCAGCGCCTTCAGGAGCGTCTCCTGCCGCTGCTGGGCCTGACTGTGGGTCACGCGACGCATTCTGTCCACTCGGACGGCTGGGCGCGCCGGTGTGTCAGACCTTGCGCAGGCTCAGGCGATCGCGGGGGCCCCCAACGGGAGCTTCGCCAGCGCCGCGTCGAGCTCGGCCTGGCCGAACTCCGGGTCCTCGAGCGTCCCGGCCAGGTACGCGTCATAGGCGGCCAGGTCGAAGTTGCCGTGTCCGCAGAGCCCGAACAGGATCACGCGCTCCTCCCCCGCCTCGCGCGCGGCGAGCGCCTCCTCGATCGTCGCGCGGATCGCGTGCGCGGGCTCGGGCGCCGGGATGATGCCCTCGGCGCCGGCGAACTGCAGCGCGGCGGCGAAGGTCTCGTTCTGGCGGTAGGCGCGCGCCTCGACGAGCCCCTCCTTCACCAGGGCGCACAGCGACGGCGCGTCGCCGTGGTAGCGCAGACCGCCCGCGTGCACCGGCGGCGGGACGAAGTCGTGGCCGAGCGTGTACATCGGCATGAGCGGCGTCAGGCCGGCGGTGTCGCCGAAGTCGTACGCGTACACGCCCTTCGTCAGCGTCGGGCAGGCGGCCGGCTCGGCCGCGACGAAGTGCACCGCCGCGCCCTCGCGCAGGTTCCGTCGCAGCCACGGATAGGCGAGGCCGGCGAAGTTGGAGCCGCCCCCGACGCAGCCGACGACGACGTCGGGGGCCTCCCCGGCCATCTCCATCTGGGCGATGGTCTCCTGCCCGATCACCGTCTGGTGCAGCAGCACGTGGTTGAGCACGCTGCCCAGCGCGTAGTTCGAGCCCGGGTCCTGCGCGGCCACCTCGACCGCCTCGGATATTGCGATGCCGAGCGACCCGGTCGGGTACGCCGCGCTCGCCCGGCCGGACTGCGTCTCCTGCGACGGCGAGCGGTGCACCGTCGCGCCCCACGTCTGCATCATCGAGCGGCGGTACGGCTTCTGGTCGTAGGAGGAGCCGACCATGAACACCTCGCACTCGAGGGCGAACAGCCGGCACGCGAAGGCGAGCGCCGAGCCCCACTGGCCCGCGCCGGTCTCCGTGGTGAGCTTGCCGACGCCGGCCTCGGCGTTGGCATGGGCCTGCGCGACGGCGGTGTTCGGCTTGTGCGAGCCGGCCGGCGAGACGCCCTCGTACTTGTAGTAGATGTGCGCCGGCGTATCGAGCTCGTGCTCCAGGCGCCGCGCGCGGTACAGCGGCGTCGGCCGCCACAGCCGGTACGCGTCACGCACCGCGTCGGGGATCTCGACCTCCGGGCTGGCCGAGACCTCCTGCTCGATGAGCGCCATCGGGAAGATCGGCGTCAGGTCGTCCGGGCCCGCCGGCTGCATCGTCCCCGGATGCAGCGGCGGCAGCGGCGCCCCCGGCAGGTCGGGCAGCAGGTTCACCCAGTGCGTGGGGATCCGATCCTCGCCGAGCACGAACTTGGTCGGCGCATCGCGCATGGTGCTCATGGTCAGCGACCCTATCGCCGCCGGGCCGTGCCTTGCGAGCGATGTGTCGCCCGGCCCCCGGCCGCCGGCTCTGTGACCAGGCTCACGCTTGCTCGTTAGCACAGGTACTAGCTAACGTGCTAACAACTCAGCAGCCCATGCGCCTCTCTCCGTCCGTCCTCCGTCACCGCGCGCGCCGCGCGCTGCAGATCGCCGCCCACCGGCTGCGGCCGCGCCTGCTCGCGATCCTGCAGGCCGCGGCCGCCGCCGTGGTCGCCTGGGAGCTCGCGGCGGCGCTGTTGCCCGACCCGCGCCCCGCGTTCGCGTCGATCGCGGCCGTCATCGCGGTCGGCGCTACCTTCGGCCAGCGCGGCACGCGCGCGGCCGAGCTGATCGGCGGCGTGGTCGTCGGCCTCAGCGTGGCGGACATCATCGTCCGCGCGATCGGCGACGGCCCCCTGCAGATGGGCGTCATGGTGATCCTCGCCATGTCGACCGCGGTCGTGCTTGGCGGCGGCGCGATGCTCGTCGTCGAGGCCGCCGTGTCCGCGCTGCTGCTCGCCGCCATCGACCCCGCCACGACGCAAGGCGCCGCCCTCTCGCCGATCCGCTTCGCCGAGGCGCTGATCGGCGGCGGCGTGGCGCTCGCCGTCACGTCGATGTTCTTCCCCCCGAATCCGGTGCTCATCGCCGGGCGCGCGGTGCAGGCCGTCTTCGCCGAGCTGGGGCGCGCGCTCGAGCAGGTCTCCGACGCGCTGGCCGGCGGGGACGCCGCCAGCGCCGAGCGCGCGCTCGTGGCCGCGCGCGCGATCGACGACCGCATCGGCGCGCTCGACGACGCCTTCCGCGCCGCCCGTGAGACCGCCCGCCTGGCGCCGCCGCGCCGCCGCTCGCGCGAGCACATCGACCGCTACGGCCGGACGCTGGCGCAGATCGACTTCGCCGTGCGCAACACTCGCGTCCTCGCCCGAAACGCGCTGAGCTTCGTGCGCGGCGGGCAGCCGTCGCCCGAGCTCGCCGAGGCGGTGCGCGAGCTGAGCGCGGCCGTGTGGGAGCTGGCCGCCGCGTACGACGAGCCGCACCGCAGCGCCGACGTGCGCAGCGCGGGCCGCCGCGCCGCGGCGCGCGCGGCCGCGGTCGTGGGCGAGGGCGCCGCGCCGGCGCTGGTCGAGATCGCCGGCCACGTGCGCTCGACCGCGGTCGACCTCGTGCGAGCGGCCGACCTCGTGGCCGACGCCGCGCCGCCCGAGGAGATGCCGACCGAGGAGCTGCTGCGGCCGACCGCCGAGCTGCGGGGCGACCCGCTTCCCGCCGTCTAGGAGCTACACCTAGGCAGCGCGGCGCAGCGGTTGGTCGCGCAGGACTCTGCCGGCGCCGTCGAAGCCGACGAGCGCGACGGTCCGCCCGGAGCGGCGGACCTCGACGATGACGCCCCACGATCGCTGGTGGGCACGGACGTCGGCGTCGGGCCAGGCCGATCGCATGCGCGCGATGTACCGCGCCTGGTCGGTGGTGAGCTCGATCGCCACGGCGCCAGTATCGGCGCCGGCGCTCAATCCGACACGAACCCGCGCTGAAGGGAAGCTAAGTCCGCGCGCGGATCAGGAGCGCTTCGCGGCGGCCTTCGCCACGCGCCCCGGTCGTTGGTACTGCACTCCGGCGCGCAGGGACGCCTGGACGAGGTTGACCTGCGCGCGGTGGATCTCCTCGCGCTGCTTCTCCGTGTCGGAGCGCGGCGCACTGGCCGAGGGCATGGTCTGCTCCTTAGTTCGCATCGAGTCGCCATCCGGAGGGCGGCCGTCCGGACCGCCGCGCTCGAGACGCGTTCGGCCGCCTGCCTGGTGCTGCCTGGTGGTCTCGTCATCGAGCCTCCCCCGCAGGGCGCGGGGCTATTCACGATCGGACGAATGTGTTCGAAGGCTCGACCTACAGGCGCGCGCCCGGCTGCTCGTCGATCGCCGGGGGGAACGCAGCGACGAGCCCGCGGAGGAAGCGCACGTCGGCCTCCGTGAGGTCCGGCCGGGCCTCACCGGCCAGGCAGCAGAGCACGTAGCGGCGGGCGGTGCCGCCGGTGAAAGGCACGCCGATGTAGGCGGCCAGGCCGCTGCGCTTGACCGCCGGCAGGTCGTGGGTGCGCGCGTCCCGGGCCACGTCGCGCACGACGCTGTCGATCGTGCCGTCGAGGAGCCGCTTGCAGATGGTGTCGTCCAGCGGCGCCGCTGCGCCGGTCGCGAAGCCGGGGATGCGCCCGTTGCCGACCGCGGCGCGCACGACCTCGTGCCCGCCGACGACCTCAGTGAGCAGCGCGGCGTCCATCCGCAGCTCCCGGCGCGCGCGCTCGAGCACGCGCTCGACCGCCGTGCGCGGCTCTGCCGACGCCGTCGGCCACTCGGGCGGCCCGTGCGCCGCGCGGGACACGGCACCGAGCGGCGTGCCGCAGCGCGGGCACTCCTCACCGCTGACGCAATACGTCCTCAACCCGCATTGCGGGCAGGATTCATAAGGCATCGACCGACCGTCCCACTCCCGCCGCGCACCTTAGCCGCGGCGGCGGCGGACGCGCCAGTTCCGCACCGGGACGGCGGTCAGGCGCCGGGCGCGAACGCGATCGCCGCGGCGCGTAGGCGCTGCTGCTCGACGAGCCGGCGCTGGCGCTCGGCGCGCCGCAGGAGCGCTGCGAGGTCCACGCCATCCAGGCGCGCGTCGCCGGCCGCGACCTCGCGCAGCGCGCGCCACAGCGTGCGCTTGCCCTCGACGCCGAGCGCGAGCAGCTCGAGCTCGAGCACCCGGCTCAGCGGCGAGTACCCGGTCAGCCGCCCGTTGAGCTTGAGCCGCCCCGCCTTCTCGGCGAGCCACCCCGCGACCTCCTTGACCGGATCGCGCGCCACGCCGAGGCGGCGCATCACGTCGAGCAGGACGTCGCGGTCCTCCTCGATCTCCGCGGCCAAGCGCTCGAACGCGGCCTCGAACGGCGTGCCCCGGTTTGCGGATCGCGCCCGGCGGGCGAGCTCCAGTGCGCCGGTCGAGCCGGCCAGGTGGTCGTTGAGGTAGATCGCGAGCAGACGGGAGCCCACGCCCCGGTCATATCACGCGGCGGACGCGCGTACGCGCACGTGAGAGGGCCGGCGCGATCAGGCCGCGAGGGGCGCCGTGGAATCCGCCCCGGCGGGCGCCGCGTCGACGAGCCGCTCGAACGCGAGCTCCGCCTCGAAGTCGGTGTCGTCGCTGTGCGCGAAGGCCGTGTCCGCGTGGCCGAGGACCTCGCGGACGAAGATCTCCACGAGCTCGCCGTCGAGCTGGGCGCCGGAGACCCGGCGCAGCTCGGCGACCGCGTCGGCGGCCGAGACCGGGTCGCGATAGGAGTCGCGTGCGGTCATCACGTCGTACGTGTCGGCGATCGAGATCATGCGCGCCAGCCGCGGGATCTCCTCGCCCGCGAGCCCGCGGGGGTAGCCCCGGCCATCGATGCGCTCGTGGTGGGCGTGGATGATCGCCGCCACGTCCTCCTGGCCCTCGAGCATGCGCACGATCCGCGCGCCCTCCTCGGGGTGGCGCTTGACCAGCTCCCACTGGTCGTCGTCGAGCTTGCTGTCGCCCTTGAGGATCGCGTCGTCGAGGATGTGCTTGCCGACGTCGTGCAGCAGGCCGGCGGTGTGGACGAGCTGCTGCTCCTCCGGCGAGCACCCGGCGGCGCGCGCGATCGCGCGGGCGTAGCGCGCGACGGCGGCCGAGTGCCGCGCGGTCATGTGGTCGTGCAGGTGGATCGAGCGCACGAGCGAGCGCATCGCGCCGAAGTGCGCGCGGCGCAGGCGCTCGTTGGCCTTTGCGAGCTGCTCGTTGCGCTCCTGCGCCTCGTCGCGCAGGCGCTCGGCCTCCATGAGGTCGCGCTGCAGCCGGCTGTAGGTGACGATGAGCAGGCCGGCGAAGACGATTACCGAGGAGCCGAGCCGCAGGTAGACGTACACGAGGCCGGCGGTGCCGAGCGCGTGGGCGACCTCCATGGCGACCAGCGGGCGGAAGGCCGGCAGGAGCTGCGCCCCGAACCGGCGGCCGCGCAGGATGTCGAGGTACAGCATCACGACGAGGCCGTTGATGACCCAGGCGAACATGTAGGCGGCCGCGACGAGGATGAGGAAGGCGAGCGAGCCGCGGCCTTCGACGAGGGGCCGCGCGGCGTCGAACGCGAGCGCGGTGGCGAGCGGGAAGGTCGCCATGCTCGCCACGTCGCCGAGCACGAGGTCGAACGCCTTGCGCCGCTGCAGCAGCGCCACCACGACGCCGACCGTCGCCGCCACGGCGGGGCCGTGGACCACCGCCGTGAGCACGAACACGGGCATCCAGCCCGCGAGTCCGTGCCCGGAGGGTGTGCGGATCTCGAAGCGGTCCGCCACCAGTGCCAGCCCCAGCAGGAGCGCGAGCGTGCCCGGCGAGCGCCAGTCGTCGGCGCGCGACGTCGTCGCGGCCGCGACGAGCGTCGCGAACGTCAGGAGCAGCGCGCAGACAAGAGCGGTCGAACGGGCACGCATCGTCGGCTTGGATCGACCCCCCCGGCCCGGACTTGAGGAGCCGGGGGCCCCGCGCTGGTCCGCCCGACCGGACGCTTGGCCATTCGTCCAGGCGACCCTCATGGGCGCCCGCGAAGCCGCCGAAACGTCGGCACCGCCCCATTGGTCCCTAAACCTGATCCCTGAGAACTGGACGGATGTTTGATTGGTGCTCTGGATTACCTCCGCTTTCATGCAGCCCGCACACACGGACGCACACCACGGAAGGGGGTCAGTGACCATGGGCTTCAAGACCCGCTGAGCTGTTGCGAAGGTAGTTCGGCTCGACCAAACGTTGATTCGCGCGAACGCCCGGCGGGGAGCCGGGCGTTTCGCATGCATGGGTCGTCCAATCGTCAGATGGCAACGTGGAAAGGCGAAGCGCTCAAGTGCCCGCGGGCGCGCGCCGATGGCCAGTGAGAATGCGGCTGCTCGAGCCCCTGCACGTCCCGGCGTTCCGCCGGCTCGCGACCTCCTACGGGCTCAACGAGCTCGGCTGGGGCTTCGGCACGGTCGCACTCGCGGTCCTGGTCTACGACCGCACGGGCAGCGCCGCGGCGACCACGCTGCTGTTCCTGGCCACGACGTTCCTGCCGGCCCTCGCAACGCCGGCAGTCACCGCCCGGCTGGACCGGCTCCCCGTCCGCCGGGCTCTGCCGGCGCTGTACCTCGCCGAGGCCGCGCTGTTCTGCGCGCTCGTCGTCCTGTCGGGACGGTTCTGGCTGCCCGCCATCGTCGCGCTGGCGCTCGCCGACGGCGTCATCGCCCTGGCCGGCCGGGCGCTGACGCGCGCGGCCGTCGCCGCCGCGCTCAAGCCGGTCGACGGCCTGGCCGCGGGCAACAAGCTGCTCAACGTCCTCTTCTCGGTCGCCTTCGCGGTCGGCCCCGCCCTCGCCGGGCTGCTCACCGCAGCGTTCGGCGTGGCCGCCTCGCTCGGCGTCTCCGCCGGGCTGTTCGTCCTCATGGCGATCACGCTGGCGACGTCGCGCTCGCTGCCGCCCGCCCGCACCGAGGGCGACCCGTCGTGGCGGCGGCGCCTGCGCGAGGGCCTTCGCTACGTAGCCGCGCACACCGCCGTGCGCCGGCTGCTCGGAGCTCACGGCGCGATGCTCGTCCTCTTCACCGCGATCGTGCCGATCGAGGTCGTCTACGCGAAGGAGTCGCTCGGCGGGAGCGACGCCGCCTACGGGCTGCTCCTGACCGCGTGGGGCGCCGGGACGGTCCTGTCGAGCCTCGCGCTCACGCGGTCGCGTCGCGCCTCGCCCGTCGCGCTGATCTGCGGGGCGTCAACGTTGGTGGGCTGCGGCTACCTGGTCATGGCCGCGGCGCCCGGCGTCGAGGTGGCGATGCTCGGGTGCCTGCTCGGCGGCGCGGGCAACGGCGTCCAGCTCGTCTCGGTCGTCCAGGCGGTGCAGGACCGCGTCGACGACGACTTCCAGGCCCGGGTCATGGGTCTGCTCGAGTCGATCAACGCGGCGGCGCTCGGCACCGGCTTCCTGCTCGGCGGCCTGGTCACCGCGCTCACCGACCCGCGCGTCACCTTCGCTCTCTCCGGGACCGGCGCGCTCCTCGCGGCGCTCGCCGCCCGCGCCGCCCTGCGGGGCGCGCGGACCGCCGAGCCGGCCCGGCTCGCCCCGGCGCCTGAGCCCGCGCGCTGAGCCGCGCCGCCCGCGCGCCGGCGGCCACCGTTCGTGCGCGGGCGGGTGAGAACGGCTCGCGCATGCGTTACCGTCCGCGGCCAGCACGGATAGCGAAAGGGCACGTCGCCGGCTGGCGAGGAGGGCGCAGGGGCGCCGTTTGCAGGCCGGCACGCCGGTTCCGCGAGGGGGACAGATGAGCAAGACCGCCGCCGTCGGGCGGACGTCGAGGACCAAGGCCAACGGCCGCGAGGCCCCACGCGATCACGAGGAGGTCCTCCGGCGGCTGGAGGCCGCGCTGCGCGCCGCCGCCGACGGCGACTTCGGCCACCGGCTGCCCGCCCGTCGCAAGGGCGTCGTGGGCGACCTCGAGGCCGCGTACAACGACCTGGTCGAGCGCAACGCCCAGCTCACGGCCGAGCTGGTCCGTCTCGGGCGCGTGGTGGGCCGCGAGGGCCGCATGAACGAGCGCGCCCGCGTCGCCGGCGCCCCGGGCGGGTGGCAGACGGCGCTGAGCTCCGTCAACGGCCTCGTCGACGACCTGGTCCGGCCGACCACCGAGGTGGCGCGCGTCATCGTCGCCGTGGCCGAGGGCGACCTCACCCAGAAGATGGCGCTGACCATCGACGGACAGCCGCTCAAGGGCGAGTTCGCCCGCATCGGCACGACCGTGAACGCGATGGTCGACCAGCTCGGCTCCTTCGCCGATGAGGTCTCGCGCGTCGCGCGCGAGGTCGGCACCGAAGGCAAGCTCGGCGGCCAGGCGCAGGTCCCCGGCGTGGCGGGCACGTGGAAGGACCTCACGGACAACGTGAACTTCATGGCCTCGAACCTCACGGGCCAGGTTCGCAACATCGCCCAGGTCACCACCGCCGTCGCCAACGGCGACCTCTCCCAGAAGATCACGGTGGACGTGAAGGGCGAGGTGCTCGAGCTCAAGCAGACCATCAACGTCATGGTCGACCAGCTCCGCTCCTTCGCCGACGAGGTGACGCGCGTCGCCCGCGAGGTCGGCACCGAGGGCAAGCTCGGCGGCCAGGCCGAGGTCCGCGACGTCTCCGGCGTGTGGCGCGACCTCACCGAGAACGTCAACTTCATGGCGTCGAACCTGACGTCGCAGGTCCGCAACATCGCCCAGGTCGCGACCGCGGTGGCCAAGGGCGACCTGACCCAGAAGATCACGGTCGACGCCAAGGGCGAGGTCGCCGCCCTGGCCGAGACGATCAACTCGATGACGGACACGCTGAGCGTGTTCGCCGAGCAGGTGACGGGCGTGGCGCGTGAGGTCGGCACCGACGGCAAGCTCGGCGGCCAGGCCGAAGTCCCCGGCGTGGCCGGCACCTGGAAGGACCTCACCGACAGCGTGAACTCGATGGCCGCGAACCTGACCGATCAGGTCCGCAACATCGCCCAGGTCACCACCGCGGTGGCCGAGGGCGACCTGAGCTCGAAGATCACCGTGGACGCCAAGGGTGAGGTGCTCCAGCTCAAGGACACCATCAACACGATGGTCGACCAGCTCCGCGCCTTCGCCGACGAGGTGACGCGCGTCGCCCGCGAGGTCGGCACGGAGGGCCGGCTCGGCGGTCAGGCGTTCGTGCCGGGCGTCGGCGGCACGTGGAAGGACCTCACGGACAACGTGAACTTCATGGCCTCGAACCTGACCGACCAGGTGCGCAACATCGCCCAGGTCACGACGGCGGTGGCCAAGGGCGACCTCTCCCAGAAGATCACGGTCGACGTCAAGGGCGAGGTGCTGCAGCTCAAGAACACGATCAACACGATGGTCGACCAGCTGCGCTCGTTCGCCGACGAGGTCACGCGCGTGGCGCGCGAGGTCGGCACCGAGGGCAAGCTCGGCGGCCAGGCCGAGGTCGCCGGCGTGTCGGGCACGTGGCGCGACCTGACCGAGAACGTGAACCTGATGGCGCGCAACCTCACCGACCAGGTGCGCAACATCGCCCAGGTGACCACCGCCGTCGCGACGGGTGACCTGTCCAAGAAGATCACGGTCGACGCCCGCGGCGAGATCCTCGAGCTCAAGGACACCATCAACACGATGGTCGACCAGCTCCGCGCCTTCGCCGCCGAGGTGACGCGCGTCGCCCGCGAGGTCGGCACGGAGGGCAAGCTCGGCGGCCAGGCCGAGGTCGCCGGCGTGTCCGGCACCTGGAAGGGCCTGACCGAGAACGTGAACGGCATGGCCGCGAACCTGACCGACCAGGTGCGCGGCATCGCCCAGGTGACGACCGCGGTCGCCAACGGCGACCTGTCGAAGAAGATCACGGTCGAGGCCAAGGGCGAGGTCGCCGCGCTGGCCGACACCATCAACACGATGGTCGAGCAGCTGTCCTCGTTCGCCGACGAGGTGACGCGCGTCGCGCGCGAGGTCGGCACGGAGGGCAAGCTCGGCGGCCAGGCCGACGTGCCCGGCGTCGCCGGCACCTGGCGCGACCTCACCGACAACGTCAACTTCATGGCCGCGAACCTGACGAGCCAGGTCCGCAACATCGCCCAGGTCGCCACCGCGGTGGCGAACGGCGACCTCGGCCAGAAGATCACCGTCGACGCGCAGGGCGAGATCCTCGAGCTCAAGCAGACGATCAACGTCATGGTCGACCAGCTCTCCTCGTTCGCCGACGAGGTGACGCGCGTCGCGCGCGAGGTCGGCACCGAGGGCAAGCTCGGCGGTCAGGCGCGCGTCGAGGGCGTGTCGGGCACCTGGCGCGACCTCACCGAGAACGTCAACCAGCTCGCCGGCAACCTCACGACGCAGGTGCGCGCGATCGCCGAGGTGTCCACCGCGGTGACGCAGGGCGACCTGACGCGCTCGATCACGGTCGAGGCGCAGGGCGAGGTCGCCGAGCTCAAGGACAACATCAACCAGATGATCGAGAACCTCCGCGAGACCACGCGGGTCAACGCGGAGGAGGACTGGCTCAAGACCAACCTGGCCCGGATCTCGGGCATGCTGCAGGGCCAGCGCGACCTGCAGGCGGTCACCCAGCTCATCATGAGCGAGGTCACGCCGGTGGTGTCCGCCCAGCACGGCGCGTTCTTTCTCGTCGAGCACGACGCGGGCGGGCGGGATGAAGCCGGCGAGGGCATGCTGCGCCTCATCGCCTCCTACGGCTACCGGCCGCAGCCCGGCGTGCCGGACCGCTTCCGCCTCGGCGAGGGGCTCGTGGGCCAGTGCGCGCTGGACGGCCGTCCGATCCGCCTGACCGACGTGCCCGACGACTACATCAAGGTCGCCTCGGGCCTGGGCGAGGCCACCCCGGCCACGATCCAGGTCATGCCGATCATGTTCGAGGAGCAGCTCCTCGGCGTGATCGAGCTCGGCTCGCTGCGGCCGTTCGGCGAGGTCAACCAGGCGTTCCTGGACCAGCTCACCGACACGATCGGGGTCGTGATCAACACGATCCAGGCGAACATGCGCACCGAGGAGCTGCTCGCGCAGTCGCAGGCGCTGACGCAGGAGCTGCAGAAGCAGTCCGAGGAGCTGCGCCAGACCAACGACGAGCTCCAGGACAAGGCCGTCCTGCTCTCCCAGCAGAACCGCGACATCGAGATCAAGAACGCCGAGATCGAGCTCGCCCGCCGCGGCCTCGAGGAGAAGGCCGCCCAGCTCGCGCTCTCGTCCAAGTACAAGTCCGAGTTCCTGGCCAACATGAGCCACGAGCTGCGGACGCCGCTCAACAGCCTGCTGATCCTGTCGCGGATGCTGGCCGAGAACCCCGAGGGCAACCTCCAGAGCCAGCAGGTCGAGTTCGCCGAGACGATCCACGCGGCCGGCAACGACCTGCTCGCGCTCATCAACGACATCCTCGACCTGTCAAAGGTCGAGGCGGGCAAGATGGACCTGCACCTCGGCCAGCTGGCGCTCGTCGACCTGTGCGACGACCTCGAGCGCGCGTTCCGGCCGGTCGCCGAGGAGAAGGGGCTGCGCTTCGCGATCGAGCGCGACCCGTCGCTGCCCGCGGCGATCGTCACCGACGAGCAGCGGCTCGAGCAGATCCTGCGCAACCTGCTCTCGAACGCCGTGAAGTTCACCCACGAGGGCTCCGTCACGCTGCGGATCACCCCGAGCGGCGAGGACACGCTCGCGTTCTCGGTGACGGACACCGGCGTCGGGATCCCCGACGAGAAGCTCGCGCTGATCTTCGAGGCCTTCCAGCAGGCCGACGGCACGACGTCGCGCAAGTACGGCGGCACGGGCCTGGGGCTGAACATCAGCCGCGAGATCGCGCGCCTGCTCAGCGGCGAGATCCGCGTCTCGAGCGCGACCGGCCAGGGCAGCACGTTCACGCTGCTCCTGCCCATCGCGCCGCGCGCGGTCGACGCGCGCCCCGAGATCGTCGAGGGGCCGGTGGCGGCCGCCGGCGACGGGGAGCCGCAGCCGGCGCCGGCCGAGGAGGCGGTGCCGGCGTTCGACGTCGAGGACGACGACCGCGCCGCGATCGAGCCCGGCGACCGTGTGCTGCTCGTCATCGCCCACGACGCCGACCGCGCGCGCGAGGCGGCGGCGGCGACGCGCGACGAGGGCTTCAAGGTCCTGATCGCGCGGCGCGCCCCCATCGGGCTCGTGCTCGCGCGCGAGTACCGCCCCGAGGCCGTGCTCGTGTTCGCCGGCGACGGGCGCGGCGAGGTTCTGCTCGGCCAGCTCAAGCAGCATCCCGAGACGCGCCACCGCCCGGTGTTCGTCGTCGGCCCGCCGGCGGGCCGGCTCGCCGCCCTGCGGGCGGGCGCCGCGGCCCACTTCCCGGCCGAGGACGGCGCCGCGGCGGTCGAGCGCGCGCTCGCGCATCTCCGCACGCGCAGCGAGCGCACGGTCAAGCGGCTCGCGCTGATCCGCAACGGCAGCGACCTCGACCCGGCGACGATGGCGCTGCTCGGGGCCGGCGACGACATCGACGTCGTCGATGTGCCGGAGGCCGACGCGCTGCAGGCGCTGCGTGCGCACCCCGCCGACTGCGCCGTGCTGCCGCTCGGCGACAGCGCCGACCACGCGTTCGGGCTCCTCGAGCAGGCCGCCGCCGACGAGCGGCTGCGCGAGCTGCCGCTGATCCTCTACACGCCCGAGCCGCTGCCGGGCGCCGAGCGGACGCGCCTCGAGGAGCTCGCCGCCCACCTCAACGCCAAGGCGGTGTCGAGCCCCGAGCGGCTCGTCGACGAGACCGCGCTGTTCCTGCACCGCATGGAGGCGAACCTGCCGGCCGCGACGCGCAAGCTGTTGTCGCAACTGCGCACGGCGGACTCGGTCTTCCACGGCAAGCGGATCCTCATCGTCGACGACGACATCCGCAACGTGTTCGCGCTCACCAGCGCGCTCGAGATGCGCGGGATGAAGGTGCTCTACGCCGAGAACGGGCGCGAGGGCATCGCCAAGCTGCGCGAGAGTCCCGACGTCGACCTCGTCCTGCTCGACGTGATGATGCCGGAGATGGACGGCTACGAGACGGCGCGCTCGATCCGCGCGATGACCCGGTTCGAGCACCTGCCGATCATCTCGCTGACCGCCAAGGCGATGCGGGGCGACCGCGAGAAGTGCATCGCGGCCGGCGCGTCGGACTACATCACCAAGCCGGTCGACATGGACCAGCTGCTGTCGCTGATGCGGGTGTGGCTGCAGTGACGGCATCCCACGCCGCGCCGCCGGAGGCCCCGAGCGTCCTGCTGGTCGACGACCGGCCCGAGAACCTGCTCGCGCTCACCGCCGTCCTCGAGCCGCTCGAGCTGCGGCTCGTGACCGCCGGCTCGGGCGAGGAGGCGCTCCGGGCGCTGCTGGCCGAGGACTTCGCCGTCGTGCTGCTCGACGTTCAGATGCCGGGCATGGACGGCTTTGAGACGGCCGAGTACATCCGCGGGCGCGAGCGCAGCGCGCGCACGCCGATCATCTTCCTCACCGCCGTGAGCACCGACATGTCGCAGGTGCTCCGCGGCTACGAGGCCGGCGCGGTCGACTACGTGCTCAAGCCGTTCGACCCGGTCGTGCTGCGCTCGAAGGTTGCCGTCTTCGCCGAGCTCGACCGCCACCGCCGCGCCCGTGAGCGGGCCGACGAGCTGTTGCGCCGGGCGTGGGCGTCCTCGCCCGCGGGCATGGCGCTCGTCGACCCGACCGGGCTGATCCTGCGCGCCAACCCGGCGCTGACCGCGCTGCTCGGCTCCGACGGGACCGCGGTGGGCTCCGTCCTGGCCGAGCGCTTTCACCCCGACGACCGCGCGGCGCTCGCCGCGCTCGGCGAGCGCGCGCTGCGCGCCGGGGCGGGCCCGGCGACGGAAGAGCTGCGCCTCGCCCTCGGCGACGACGAGGTCCCGGTCGCCGTCGTCGCCGCGCCGGTCCGCGACGCGCAGGGCGACGCGCAGTCCCTGCTGCTGCAGCTCGAGGACCTGCGCGAGCGCCGCGCGTCGCAGGCGGCGCTGGCCCGCGCGGCGGCGGAGCGCGCGGCGCGCGACGAGGCCGAGGCGCTGGCGGGCCGGCTGGCACGCGTCGCGGCCCTGACCGACGGCCTCGACGCGCTCGCGCTCAGCGAGCTCGTCGACGAGCTGTGCTTGCGGCTGCACGAGGTGCTCGGCGCCCGCGGCGCCGCGGTGCGCGTGCTCGATCCCGCCGGCGCGGTCGTCGCCGCCGCCGAGCGCGGCGCCGCCGAGCACGCGGGCCGGGCCCTGCGCCAGGCGCTCGTCGAGGGCGACGGCGCGGTCGAGCTCGACAACGGCGCGCTCGGCGTACCGCTGCGCGCGGCCGGCGAGCTGTTCGGCGCGGTGGGCGTGTCGGGGTCCGGCGCCGGCGCGCCCGAGGGCCAGCGCGTGGCGCTCGTCGCGCACGCCGCCGAGCGCGCGGCGCTCATCATCCGCCGCGCGCTGCTGCTCGAGCGCGAGCAGCACGTTGCATCGACGCTTCAGCACGACCTCCTCCCCCATTCGCTGCCCGAGCTGCCCGGCGTCAGCGTTGCCGCGCACTTCCGCGCCGGCGGGCACGGCATCGAGGTCGGCGGCGACTGGTACGACGTCATCCCGCTGTCCGGCGGGCGGGTCGGCCTCGTGGTGGGCGACGTGGCCGGGCGCGGCGTCGCCGCCGCCGCCCGCATGGGCCAGCTGCGCAGCGTGGCGCGCGCGTATGCGCTCGAGGGCCACGCCCCCGCTGCGTTCGCGCAGCGGATGAACCTCTACCACCGCGCGCTGAGCCCGGACGACCTCACGACGATCGTCTACGCCGTGATCGAGCCCGACCGCGAGCGGCTGCGGTTCGTCAACGCCGGCCACCCCCCGCCGCTCTTCATGCCGGCCCGCGGAGCCCCGATGATGCTGACGGGCGTGACGCCGCCGCTGGGCGTGAGCGACCTGCCGGTCCACCCCGAGACCGTCGTCGACTTCCCCCCGGGCGCCGCGCTCGTGCTGTACACCGACGGCCTGATCGAGCGCCGGGGCGAGGGGGTGGACTGCGGCCTGCAGCGCCTGATCGGCGCCGCGTCGACCGTGGGCTCGGACCGGAGCGTCGAGACGCTGCGCGACCGCGTGGTCGAGAGCTGCCTGGGGCCCTCCAGCGGCGATGACGACGTCACCGCGCTGTTCGTGCGCACCGAGGCCGCGCTCGGCCCGAGCGCCCGGTTCACGCTGTCGCCGGACGGCGAGTCGCTCGGTGCTCTGCGGCGAATGCTGCGCCGCTGGCTGGCCGAGGCCGGCGCGTCGGACGACGACACCGCCGCGGTCACCATGGCCGCCAACGAGGCGTGGGAGAATGCGATCGAGCACGCCCACGCGTTCGCCCCGGTGCCCATCAGCGTCGCGTTCGAGCGCCGCCAGGACGACGTCTACATCACGGTCCACGACGCGGGGGCGCCGCCCGGCGAGAGCGACCCCGACCGTGGCCGCGGCCTCGCGCTCATGCAGGCGCTGATGGACGAGGCGAGCTTCAGCTTCGGCGGCCGCTACGGCGGCTCGGTGGTCCTGCGCCGGCGGCTCGGCGGGGCCCAGCCCGGAGCGACGACCGCTGGCCAGGCGGCCTGGCGCACTGCGGGCTGAGGAACACCCCCGCCCGGTACAGCTGCCGGCGTGGCGCCAACGTCCCGGGGCGCGCGAGCGGGGGTCCTACAGTGCACGCCGGTCCGCCCGCGCCAACCGCGTTTAGATTCGGGCGGACGGGAGGAATACGAGAGTGCAGCACCCGGAGTACCCGGCCCAGCGAAGTCCTCGAAGCATCGCCGTGTCCACGACCGTCAGCATCGACATCCCTCGCGACCCCATGGCGCCGAGCGAGGCGCGTCGCGCCATCGAGCGCCTGGGCGACCGCATTGCGCCGGACATCGCACCCGACGTCAAGCTGCTCGTCTCGGAGCTCATCACGAACTCGGTGAAGTACGGCGGGCAGGGGGCCGTGACGCTCAACCTGGAGACGCAGGATCCGCGCCGCCTGCGTGTCGAGGTCGTCGACCAGGGCGCCGGCTTCGTGCCCGTGGCGCGCAACCGCCCCGCCACCGAGGCGGGCGGCTGGGGCCTGCACCTCGTCCAGACGCTCTCGAACCGGTGGGGCGTCTACGAGGGCTCGACGCACGTCTGGTTCGAGATCGACCGCCGTCAGGCGGCCTAGAACGCGGAAGGCCCGCCGATGGCGGGCCCTCCGAGGCACTCGACCTCTCTCGTAGAGGGAGTGTTACCCGCTCGGCCGCACGCCTAACCTCCCGCGGGTGAAAAGTTCTCTGCGCGATCCCGGCTGGCTCGAGCGGCTGGCGATCGAGGCCTTCAACGAGCACACGCTGGCCGGCCTCGCGGTCGGCGTCGTGCGCGACGGCAGGCTCGAGCGCTTCGTCGGTCTCGGGCGGGCCGACGCCGAGGCGCGGCGCCCGGTGGACGCGGGCACCGTGTTCCGGATCGGCTCGATCTCGAAGACGATGACCGCGATCGCCGTCATGCAGCTCGTCGAGGAGGGGCGGCTCGCGCTCGACGACCCGGCTGGCGAGTACCTGCGCTCGGTGCGCCTCGACACGCCGCGGGGCGCGCCGCCGGTCACGGTCCGCCACCTGCTCACCCACACGTCCGGCATCGGGGAGATCCGCGACTGGAGCGACTTGGCGCGGCGCATGGTCGGGCTCGGCTCGAAGGCCGGCGAGCCGGCGCCCGCGCTGGGCGACTACTACCGGCGCGGCGTGCGTGCCGAGGTCGCGCCGGGCACGAAGTGGGCCTACGCCAATCACGGCTTCGCGCTGCTCGGCGTGCTCGTCGAGGACCTCCGCGGCCGGCCGTTCGGGGAGGTCATGCGCGAGCGGATCTTCGACCCGCTGGGGATGGCGCACACCGACTTCGCCCGCAGCGACAGGGTTCGCGATCGCCTCGCGGTCGGCTACGGGCGCCGCGGCCGGCGCCTGAAGCCGGTGCCCGACCTCGAGATCGCGGTGGTGCCCGCCGGCGCCTGCTACTCGTGCACCGCGGACATGGCGCGCTACGTCGCGGCGCTGCAGGCCGGCGGCGGACCGCTCGTGCGGCCCGAGACGCTCGAGCAGATGCTCGCCCCGCAGGGCGGCCCCGGAGAGCCGGGCAGAGCGCTCCCGCACATGGGCCTGAGCTTCTTCGTCGAGCGCCTCGGCGCCCACCGCGTCGCCGGCCACGACGGCGGCTGGGCCGGGTTCATCTCGGCCATGCTGTTCGCCCCCGACGACGGCGCCGGCGTGCTCGCGTTCACCAACACCACCACCACCGGCCCGGCGCCGCACGTCCTCGCCGAGCGCGTCCTGCGGCGCCTGCTCGACGCGCCCGAGCCGGCGGACCCCGCCGTGGCCCAGGACCCGCACCTGTGGCCGGAGCTCGCCGGCCTGTACAAGCCCCTGCGTGGGCCGAAGACGAACCTGCGCCTCTGGCCGCTGCTCGGCGGCGAGGCGGAGGTCACGGTGCGCAAGGGCCACTTGGTGCTTCGCGCCCCGTCGCCGCTCAAGCCGCTGCGCCGCGGGGTGCGCCTGCTGGCCGCCGACCCGAGCGACCCGCTGGTCTTCGAGGCCTGCCACGACGACGTGCGGATCCCGGTCGCGTTCGAGCGCGACGCCGACGGGCGCGTCGGGGCGCTGCGGGCCGGCACCTCGATGGGCGGCTTCGTGCACCTGCGGCGCCGCCCCCGCGTGGCGAGCGTGCGGCTGTGGTCGCGGGCGGCGGGCGCTGCGACGGCCGGCACGGCGGCGGCCGCGGTGGTCAGGCGCCGCCGCGCGGCACGGTCGGGGACGCTCTCCGCCCTCAGGCGCCGCTGAGCCGGCGCCGTTGCGGCCCGACGGTGTACTTCGGATCGGCGGCCGACTGGAAGCCCGCGCGGAAGACGCTCCAGCGCTCGCACACGGCCCCCGCCACCAGCAGCACCCCGCCCGCGGCGGCGCCCACGCGCCTCCGGCCGAGCCCGGCGATCAGCGCCGCGCCCGACGCCGTGAGCGCGAGCGCCGCACGCTTGAGCGTGCCCGCCGCCCCCTCGGCGTAGGGCTCGCCGAGCTCGCCCAGCCGCCGCTCCATCGCCGCCACGCCCGCCACGGTCGCGATCGCGCCGCCGACCGCCAGCCGCCGCGCCGGCGCCGCCGCCTCGGGCGGCGTGGCGAGCACCGCGGCGGCCCCGGCGCTCGCCGCGGCGCTCGACGCGAACACGAACGGCAGCGTGCCGCGGGCCTCGTGCCAGACCGGCACGGCGGTGTTCGACAGCAGCGCGGCGGTGTAGGTCGCGAGCGGCGCCCCGAGCGCGGCGGCGGCGGGCCGTGCGGTGCGGGCGAGCGGCGGCGGCACGAGGCGCGTCCACGCGTCGGCCGCGGCCACCGCGGTCGCCGCGCCGCTGGCCAGCAGCAGCCACGAGCCGACGCTCATCGGCGAGGTGACCTTGAACAGGCGCAGCATGTTGACGAAGCGCTCGGGCCGGCCGAGGTCGGAGATGAGCAGGACCGGGCTGGCCGCCACGCCGCCCAGCGCCAGGGCCCAGGCGCGCCGCCCGAGCTCCTCGTTGCCGCGCGCGCCGGCCAGGAACGCGAGGCCGGCCGACGCGCCGCCGAGCCCGCCGCTGAACAGGTAGACCGGGATCTCGGGCTTCCACACCGGCGGCTTGAGCACCGGGCGCCCGTAGTAGGAGCGCCACTCGGCGCGCGGGACGGTCGCGCCCTCGGCGCTCACGCGCGCCGGCCCCCGAGCACCGCCGCGGCCAGCCCGGCGGCGAGCGCCACCGCGGCCGCGCCGGTCGCGGCCCAGGTCGAGCGCAGGTCGCGCGTCGTGGCGGCCGGCGCGGGCGGCAGGCCGTAGACCTCGGGCTCGTCGAGCAGCAGGAAGAACGCCCCGGCGCCGCCGATGCCGTTGTCGCCCGCGTCGGCGAGGTACAGCCGCGCGTCGTCCTGGCCGGCCACGTGCAGCCGCTCGACGCGCGCGTGCGCGCGCCGCTGCAGCTCGTCGAGCTCGCCGAACTGGATCGAGTTGGTCGGGCACGCCTGCGCGCAGGCGGGCTCCTTGTCGTCGCGCAGGCGGTCGTAGCAGAGGGTGCACTTCCAGACGCGCCCGTCGCCCTGTCGCTGGTCGAGCACCCCGAACGGGCACGCCGGCACGCAGTAGCCGCAGCCGTTGCAGACGTCCTCCTGCACGACCACCGTGCCGAACTCGGTGCGGAACAGGGCGCCGGTCGGGCACACGTCGAGGCACGCCGCGTCGGTGCAGTGCTTGCAGACGTCGGAGGCCATCAGCCAGCGCAGGCCGTCGCCCTCCTGGTAGGTCTCGAGGCCGGCGTCTTCGGCCAGCCCGTCGGCGGCGGCGGTCTGCACGAGCGAGCGCGCCGCGCCGGCGGCACCGACGGGCACCTTCTGCTCGACGAATGCGACGTGGCGCCACGTGTCCGCGCCCAGCGAGCGCGTGTTGTCGTACGACTCGCCCGTCCACGGCGCGATGTCGTCGGGGACGCGGTTCCACTCCTTGCACGCGACCTCGCACGCCTTGCAGCCGATGCACAGCGACGTGTCGGTGAAGAAGCCGACGCGCGGGCGCGCCTGCGCGCCGTAGGTGCGGACCTCGAGCGCCGCGTTGGGCATCTACGCCTCCACCCCGGCGCGGCGGCGGTACTCGGCGACGAGCGCCTCGAGCGCCGCGCCGCGCGGCCGGCGCCCTGCCACGATGTCGCAGGTCAGCGTCTTGTACTCGGCGATGTGGACGTTGAAGTCCAGCGCGAGCGACGTGAGCTCGTTGCCCGAGTCGCCGGTCACGACGCCGCGCCGGCCCCAGTGGTACGGCACGCCGATCTGGTGCACGACGCGCCCCATCACCCGCAGCGGCTTCATGCGGTCGGTCACCAGCACGCGCGCCTCGATCGCCGCGCGCGCGGTCACGAGCGTCGCCCAGTCGCCGTGCGTGAGCCCGCGCTCGGCGGCCAGCGCGCGGCTCACCTCGCAGAACATCTCGGGCTGCAGCTCGGACAGGTACGGCACCGTCCGGGACATGCCGCCGGCGGTGTGGTGCTCGGTGAGCCGGTGGGTCGTGAGCACGTACGGGAACACCTCGGCGCCGGGCTCGCCGTCGCTCGGGTTCGACGGGTTCTCGGGCCGCGGGAACGTCTGGCGGAGCGGGTTGGTGCCCTGTGCATAGAGCGGGTTGGCGAACGGCGACTCGTGCGGCTCGTAGTGCGTCGGCACCGGCCCGTCGACGAGCCCCGACGGCGCCCACAGCCAGCCCGCGCCGTCGGGATGGGCGATGAACGCGCCGGTGCCGCGGATCGCGTCGATGCCCTTCGCGTCCTCGGGCGGCTCGTAGTCGGGCGGCTTGTCCGCCTTGAAGTCCGGATGGTCGCGGCCCGTCCACTGGCCCTGCTCGGCGTCCCACCACACGTACCGCTTGCGCTCGGACCACGGGTTGCCGTCGGCGTCGGCGGAGGCGCGGTTGTAGAGCAGCCGCGTGTCGGCCGGCCACGCCCACCCCCACTCGCGCGCGACCCAGTCCTGCTCGGTGTGCGGCGTGCGCCGGGCGGCCTGGTTGGTGCCGTCCCTGTAGATTCCGGCATGCAGCCACGAGCCGCAGGCGGTCGAGCCGTCGTCCGCGAGCTCCTGGTAGCGGGAGACGAAGGTGCCGTCGGCGTGGCGGCCGTTGATCTCGCGCAGGACCGCGTCGGCTGACGGCTCGCCGTGCGGGCCCTTCGTCGGGTAGTTCCAGGTCAGCTCGAGGATCGGGCGGTCGCGCGGGTCGGTCGAGTCGCGCAGCTTCAGCCGGATGCGCTTGCCGAGGTCGTAGATCCAGTGCAGGTCCGAGCGGCAGTCGTCGGGCGGCTCCACCGCCTTGTCGCGCCACTGCAGCAGCCGCTGGGTGTTCGTGAAGCAACCGTCCTTCTCTGTGTGGGCCGCGGCCGGAAGGAAGAACACCTCGGTGCGGATGTCCTCGGGGCGGATCTCGCCCGCCTCGATCTCCGGGCTGTCGTACCAGAACGCGGCGGACTCGATCTCGTTCGTATCGCGCACGACCAGCCAGTCGAGGCTCGCCAGCGCCTTGCGCTGCAGGCGCGCGTTCGCGTTGCCGACGGCCGGGTTCTCGCCGACGAGAAAGTACCCCTTGCACTGCCCGTCGATCATCCGCAGCATCGTCGGATAGACCGAGTGGTCGCCGTTGATGCGCGGCAGGTGGCCGAAGCAGAAGTCGTTCTCGGCGGTGGCGTGGTCGCCCCACCACGCCTTGAGCAGGCTCGTCATGTAGCTCCGCAGCTCACCCCAGATTCCCGTGTCGGGGCTGTTCTTGTCCACGAACTTCTGCAGGGTCGCGTGCGCCTGCGGGTGGGGCATCGGGATGTAGCTCGGCAGGATGTTGTAGAGCGTCGGGATGTCGGTCGAGCCCTGGATGTTCGCGTGGCCGCGCAGCGCGAGGACCCCTCCGCCGGGCCGGCCGATGTTGCCGAGCAGGAGCTGCACGATGCAGGCGGCTCGGATGATCTGCACGCCGATCGTGTGCTGCGTCCATCCGACCGCGTACGCGATCGCCGAGGTGCGCTCCGGGCCCGAGTTCTCGCACAGCGCCTCGGCGACGGCGAGGAAGCGCTCCTTCGGCACGCCGCAGATCTGCTCGACCATCTCCGGCGTGTAGCGGCGGAAGTGGCGGCGCAGCAGCTGCAGGACGCAGCGCTCGTGCTCCATGTCGAAGTCGACGTGCGGCGGCCGGCCGCCGGGCAGCTTCATGCCGTGGGCGCCGTGGGCCTGCTCGCCCGAGACGTCGGCCGCGGCCTCGCTCTTGCCCGCGGCGAGCTCGCCGCCGGCGTCCTGGTAGCCCCAGCTCCTCGGGGCGTACAGCCCGGTCTCGGCGTCGTAGCCGGAGAAGAAGCCGTCGAGGTCCTCGGTGTCCCGGAAGTCCTCGGCGATGATCGCGGGGCCGTTGGTGAAGTGCCTCACGTACTCGCGGAACTCGCGGCCGTTCTCGAGGATGTGGCGGATGATGCCGCCGAGGAAGGCGATGTCGGTGCCGGATCGCAGCGGCACGTGCAGGTCGGCCATCGCGCTCGTGCGCGTGAACCGCGGGTCGACGTGGATGACCTTCGCGCCGCGCTCCTTGGCCTCCATGACCCACTGGAAGCCCACCGGGTGGCACTCGGCCATGTTCGATCCCATGATCAGGATGCAGTCGCTGTTCTGCAGGTCCTGCTGGAACGTGGTGGCGCCGCCGCGCCCGAACGAGGTCCCCAGACCGGGGACCGTCGAGCTGTGTCATATGCGGGCCTGGTTCTCGATCTGGATCGCGCCCATCGCGGTGAAGAACTTCTTGATGAGGTAGTTCTCCTCGCTGTCGAGCGTCGCGCCGCCGAGCAGCCCGAAGCCGCGCGTGCGGTTGAGCGGCTGGCCCTCGCCGGTGGCCTCCTCCCACGTTTCCGCGCGGGTCCGGATGACGCGGTCGGCGATCATGTCCATCGCCGTGTCGAGGTCGAGCTGCTCCCAGCCGGTGCCGCCGGGGCGGCGGTACTTGACCTTCGTCTCCCGGTGGGGGCTGTTGACGTACTGCTCGGAAGCGGCGCCCTTCGGGCACAGGCGACCGCGGCTGATCGGCGAATCGGGGTCGCCCTCGATCTGGACCACCTTCCCGTCCTTGACATAGACCTTCTGGCCGCAGCCCACGGCGCAGTAGGGGCAGACCGACCGGACCACCCTGTCGGCGGTCTTCGTGCGCGGCGTCAGCGTGCTCGAGCGGCGCGAGCGGGCGGCGCGGCCGAGGCCGAGCGGGTCGCGCAGCTGGCGCAGGAGCGGCGGGAGCCGGTCGCCGGGCTGGGCGTCGGGCACAACGGGACGGTTACCGGTCGGCGCGGCCCGCTGCGAGTGGCGTGTCACGCCGCGGACGCCGTCGCGCGCCGAGCGTCCGTAGTTCTCCGCGGCCCGCCGCTCGCCGACTACCGAGCCGGCTGGGGACGAGCGACGAGAAGCTCGCCGCCAAGGATCCCAAGCGCGGCAGGCCGGTCGACAGCCCGCTGCGCCGGCTCTGGGTGACCGAGACCGCGCTCAGCACGGCGCTCAACACCGCGTCCTTCGCGGGGAGCGTGTCCACGTCCGTGATCGTCATGGGCTTCGCTCTCCTGCTCGTCGGCGCGGGCTTCCTCGTCCTCGCGCTGATGCGCTGCGCCGTCCCTCGACCGTCACCGCGGGCGAGTGGACGGCCTCCCGAGCAGCGTCCACGACGGCCGGCTGAACGCACCCTGCCGGCCCGGCGCGCCACTGACTCCGTTGTCGCGCGCCAGCACCCCGAGCCCCGTCCCGCCTGCCGGGACGGGGCTCATCGTGTTCGCGCCGCGACGGGTTTCAACGCCTGATCGCAGTGCAAGACTTGAAGGCGCATGACGCAACGCGACGTCGACGCGGTCAGGCGCTTCTACGCCGCCTGGACGGCCAGCGACCTCCCCGCCATGCTGGCGCTGGCCGACCCCGACATCGAGGCCCAGCCGGTCCTCGGGCTCCTCTACAAGCGCCCAAGCTACCGCGGCCACCACGGCATCGCGCAGTGGTTCGAGGAGGTCGTCGACCTCTGGGACGACTTCGACCCCCAGGTCGAGGACGCGCGCGCAATCGACGGATCGGTCATCGCTTTCCTGCGGCTGGTTGCCCACAGCGGCGGCCGCATGTCCGACGCGCGCATCGCGGTCGTCTGCGCCCTGCGCGACGGCAAGATCGTGTCGATCCGCGGGCGCGACCGCGACGAGGTCGCCGAGGAGCTCGGCCTCGACCTCTGAGGCGCGCGTGCACCGCGCCCAGGGTGTGGCACGCGGCCACCTGGGTGGACCCCGACCGCGCCGCGCACGCTCCTACGGTGGGCGGTGTGACGATTTCCTCCACCGCGCGGGGGCGCAACGCCCGCCGCCTCGCCGCCGCCACGGCGCTGACCGCGGTGCTCCTCGGCGCGCCCGCCGCCGCGGCGGCGGCGCCCTGGGGCCCGCCGCAGGTCCCGCCCGGCTCGCCGGCCTCCGCCCCGGCGCTGACCTTCGGCAGCCCGGGCGTCGGCGTGCTCGTCGGCCAGGCCGGCGACGGCGGCACCGTCGGCGCCCAGAGCACCACGAACCTCGACACGTTCCTGCCCTTCCGGCCGCTGACCGCCGCCGACTTCCCGCTGACCGACGACGTCGCGACCTACGCGACGACGCGCCTCGTCGGCCTGGGCACGCGCATCGGGCACCCGACCGACCGCGCCGGGCTCGTCTTCGGCCAGGTCGGCACCAAGCTGACCGACGTCCGCTTGGTCGGCCCGACCGACCGCGCGGGCCGCGCGCGCGCACTCGACGTCAACGACCGCGGCGACACCGCAGCCACGTACGGCGTGTGCGCGAACCGCGCGTGCGTGCTCCAGGCCCTGTACCTCGTCGTGCGGCGCGCCGGGCGCTCGCCGGGCGGCTTGATCCGCATCGACAACCGCGCGGTGCGCCAGCTGTCGACCGTGACCGTCAACCAACGCGGCGACGTCCTGGTCGCCTGGCAGGCCGACCGCGGCGTGTACGCGCGGATCCGCACCGCCGGCGGCACGCTGTACCGCACCCAGCGCCTCGGCAACCCCGGGCAACCGGTGAACGCGATCTCGGCGGTGCTGACGGCGAACCGCGCCGCGGCCGTCGCGTGGGAGGCGCAGTCGGCCTCAGAGGGCGTCCCGGGCTCCCCGGCCACCGTCGACGCCGCCTTCAAGGCCGCCGGCGCCAGGCACCGCTTCCACTCCGCGCAGCGCCTGGCGACCGTGCCCGCCCTCCGCACCGGCCACTACGTCGCGGAGCGCCGCGTCCGGGTCGTCGAGGCCGCCGACGGTGCCATCCACGCGGCCTGGACGTCCTACGTGAACGGACGCTTCGTCGTGCAGACCGGCACGCTGCGCGGCTTCCGGTTCGGCGCGGTGCAGACCGTCTCCGACCCGGCCATGGACGCCGTGCTCGCCGATCTCGACGCCGGCCCCAGCGCCGAGCTCGCGATCGCATTCCGCACGGGCGTCGCCGGCGCCGATCCCGGGACGGGGCCCGCCGGGCTGCGGGCCGCCCTGCGCGCGCCCGGGGCGGCCGCGTTCGGTCCCGCCGAGACGATCCTGGAGAACGCCGACACGCCGGTCGAGGCGACGCTGCGGTTCGACCCCGCGACCGCTCGGCCGGTGGCGGCGTGGCGGTCGCTGCGCGCGAACGCGATCACCACCTCGGCGCGCGAGCCGCTCGTCCTGCCGCGCAACGGGCGGCGGTTCTAGTCCGTCGCCAGCGCCGCCGTCCCGGCCACCGCGGGGCGCGGCTCACGCACGCGCAGCGACAGCGCGCTGGCGACGGCCAGGCCCAGCGCGGCGATCACGACGGCCTGGTGCATCCCGGCCACCTCGACCCCGCCGCCGCCCGCGGCGATCCCGCCGAGCACCGCGACGCCGAGCACGCCGCCGATCTGGCGGCCCGCGTTCAGCGTGGCCGAGGCGATGCCGGCCAGCGCGGCCGGCGCCGAGCCCATCACGCCCGCGGTGACCGCGGGGATCGCGAGCCCGCCGCCGAAGCCGTTCAGGGCCAGGCCGGCCATGAGCACGACGTAGGAGCTGTCGCGATCGACGCCGAGCAGCACGAGCGATCCGGCGACGGCGATCGCCCCGCCGGCCGCCAGCGGCACCCGCGCGCCGCGCGCGGCGAGCAGGCGCCCGGCCACGGGCGCGGCGGCCATGAACAGCAGTGGCTGCGGCAGGAACGCGAGGCCGGTCTCGAGCGCGTCGAGCCCGCGCTCCTGCTGGAGGAACAGCGAAAGGACGAACAGCTCGCCGTAGAAGGCGAAGTTGAGCAGCGCGCCGCCCGCGGTCAGCGCGGTGAACCGGCGGTCCGAGACGAGTTCGTGCGGGACGAGGCGCCACTCGGCCGTGCGCTCGCGCCGGGCGAGCGCCGCCGCGAGGACGGCGGCCGTGCCGAGCGCGACGACCACCGGCGCCGAGCCCCAGCCGCGGCCGCCGGACTCGACCAGGCCGAACGTCAGCGTGACGAGCATCGCGACGGCGAGGGCCTGCGCGCCGAGGTTCAGCGGCGCGGGCGCGGGCGCGGCCGGGCGCCCACCGCGCACCTGGCTGACGACCAGCGCCGCGGCGAGGACGGCGAGCGGCAGGTTGATGACGAAGATCGAGCGCCAGCCGGCCTGCTCGACGAGCAGGCCGCCGGCCACCGGGCCGGCCGCGAACGACACCGCCGAGCCGGCCGCCCAGATCCCCACCGCGCGCACGCGTCGGACCGGGTCGGCGAACACCTGGCTGAGGAGCGACAGCGACGTCGGCAGCACCAGCGCGGCGCCGACTCCGAGCAGCGCCTGCGCGGCGACGAGCGCGGCCGAGCTCGGCGCCAAGGTGGCGGCCACCGAGCCGGCGGCGAATGTCGCGAGGCCGGTCAGGAAGACGGCGCGGGCGCCGAGCCGGTCGGCGGCCAGGCCGGTCGACAGCAGCAGGCCGGCGAACACGAGCGTGTACGCGTTGGCCACCCACGCGAGCGTGGTCGGGCCGGCGTGCAGGTCGCGCGCGATGGCGCCCAGCGCGACGTTCACGACGGTGGTGTCGAGCAGCACCATCGAGAAGCCGACGGTGCTCGCGAGCAGGACGAGACGCTCGCGGCGGGTCAAGCGAGCCTCCCGGTGAAGACCACCAGGCGGCGGACGCGCGGGCGGGTCGGAGGCGTGGGCAACGGGGCGGTCGGCGGCATGCGGGGCATCCTTGTTCGACGTTCGACGAACATCGTAGCAAGCCCGGGCGCCGTTGTTCGATCAAGCTCGTACAATGCACCGCAGCGATGTCAGAGCATCTCCACCACCCCCCAACCGAGGAGCTCGAGCTGACCGCCGTCCTGCACGCGCTCAGCGACCCGATCCGGCTCGGCATCGTGCGCGACCTGGCCGGCAACGGCGCCTGCAACTGCGGCGCGTTCTCGGTGCCGGTGGCGAAGTCGACGCTGTCGCACCACCTCAAGGTGCTGCGCGAGGCCGGCGTGACGCTCACCGAGCCGGCCGGCACGCAGCGGGTCGTCTCGCTGCGCGCCGCGGACCTCGAGAGCCGCTTCCCGGGCCTCCTCGACGCGGTCCTGGCGGCCGCTCCAGCAGAGGCCGCCTAGACCTGTCGGAACCGTCTTGGAAGCGCGCTACGCGGGCGCGTGGCGCTTGCGCCCGACCTTGCGGAACGCGCCGCGCTCGACGCCCTCCTTCGGGGCGCCGCGGAAGCGCATCGGCGTGTGGGCTACTCGGTCGGCTGCGGCGCGGCCCCCGGCGTGCGCGGCGCGTAGACCTTCAGGCGCTGGGCGGCGACCGCGGCCAGGCCGGCGGCGACCTGTCGGCGGCTGACCCGGGCGACGACGCGAACCCGGTCCCCGGCGGCGACGTCGGCGAGGTCGCGGGTGCCGTCGGCGTTGCGATCGGCCACCTGCAGGCGGCTCGTCGCGACGGCGAACACGACGTCCTTGCCGCGAAGCGCGCGACCGCGCTGAGCGCGCCTGATCGTGACGGTCACGGTCTTCGCGGTCGCGTCGACGGCCTTGACCGTGCCACGGAACTCCGTGTGGCGGAGGCGCGCGGCGCGGCGGTCGCCGCCGCCGCGGGCACCGCGATCCTCGCGCGAGCGGTCGTCGCCCGCCGCATGGGAGCGGGCCGAAGAGTCGTCGGAGCGGTCGTGGTCGGAGCCGCCGCCGTGCGCCAGCGCCGAGCCGGGAACGGCGACGGCGGCGAGCACGCCGGTCAGGGTCGCGATGCGGATGAGCCTCGTCATCAGGAACGGAACCTCGTGGTGGAAGGGCAGGCCGCCGCGGCCGGCGGCGTCGGTTGCGATCCCATCGGCAGCTCCGCGCCCGGCCCTTAGCCGGACCACCCGATCGGATCGACCCCGATCCGGGCAGGACCAGCCCCCGTGACGACCGCGCGCGCAGTCCCCACGACCCGCGACGAGGAGCTCGAGGGCGACGACGCATTCGAGACCCTGCGCGCGGCCGGCCGCCGCCGGCTGCTCGTCGACGCGGTCGCCCGCTTCCGCGCCGCGGACGGCTTCAGCCACTCGCGCGCGCTCGCCTTCCAGATGACGCTCACCCTGCTGCCCGCGCTGATCGCCGCGGTCGGAGCCGCCGCGGCGCTCGAGCAGGAGGCGTTCCGGCGCGCGGTGCAGACGCTGATCGAGTCTGTCGCGCCGAGCGCCGTGGCCGAGATCCTGACCGCGGCGCTGCGGCAGGGCAGCGCGAGCGCACGCGAGGAGAGCGGCGAGACCGCCGTCGCCGCCGGGTTCGTCGCCGCCGTGCTGGCCGGGACCGGCGCGATGGCGCAGGTCGAGCGCGGCGCGAACCGCATCTACGGCGTCGAGCGCGACCGCCCGTTCCTGCGCAAGTACGGCGTCGCGCTTGGCCTCACGCTCACCGCGGGCGTGCTGGCGCTGCTGTCCGTCGTGGTGCTCGTGGGCGGCGCCACGGTGCGCGACGCGGTCGGCTTCGGCGCGGAGATCGACGCGGTGTGGCGGATCGCGCGCTGGCCGCTGGGCCTCGCGCTCGTGGTCGCGTCGGTCTCGCTGCTGCTGGAGATCGCCCCGCGGCGGCGCCAGCCCGAGCCGTCGTGGCTCGCCGTGGGCGCCGCCGTGGCCGCGACCCTGTGGCTTGCGTTCATGGGCCTGCTCGTCGCCTATTTCGAGCTCACCGGGAGCTTCGGGGCGACGTACGGCCCGCTGGCCGGCACGATCGGCCTGCTGCTGTGGACCTTCCTGACGTCGGTGGCGCTGTTCCTCGGCGTCGCGTTCGCAGCGCAGCTCGAGGCCGTGCGCGCGGGGGTGCCGGAGCCGCGCGTCGAGCGCGACGAGAACCTCGACGCCGCCGCTCCGGCCTAGCCGGACGCGGCCGCGCGCTGCGCGCGCACCGCCGCCTTGTGCGCGCGCTTGCCCGCCTGGTACTCGGCCAGCGCCGCCGGCGAGTCGACGTCGCCGAGCGTCGCGTGCTCTGGCACCAGCGGCGCCGCCACCTCGACCCCGAAGCGCTTGGCCAGGACGGCGGCGAGCGCCTGGACCTTCATCTCGCCGAAGCCGGGCAGCGCCTCCACGTTCGCGCGCAGCTCCTCGGGCGAGCGGGCGTCCGTCCAGACGCGCGCCGCGTCGCCGCCGTGCACCTCGGCGACGTGCTCGCTGAGCGCGCGCACGCGAGCGGCCATCGAGCCCGGGAAGCGATGGATCGCCGGCCGCTCACGGAAGAGCGGCTCGAGGTCCATGGCGGCGAGCCGGGCGGCGTCCAGCGTGCCGGCCCGCTCGCGCAGGACGAGCGGCCCGGAGAACGCCTTCTGGACGGTAACCTGCTGGTCGAGCACGAAGCCGATCAGCAGCGCGAGCGGGTCGCGGGCCAGGAGCTCGTTGGCCTCGTCGGAATCGGTGAAGTGCAGGCGGTCGACCATGGCGGCGATCGTAGATGACCGGCGCGGCGCGATAGCCGGGGCCGGGGCTCGGCCCGGCTTCAGGGTCACGCATGCGTGCCTAACCGTTCGTAACGTGGCGTGCCGTACCCTGACGGGAAGCGCCGGCGGCGACGAGCCGGCGGCTCGGACAGCCTCCCGGCCCGGCTTGGACCGGTGGGCGTGATAGACACACGTCGCCCTCCTGCCCGGCCCGCTCGCCGCCCCTGCACCTTGCGCGGCGATGCGTGGATCGGGCGTCACCACGATGTCCGACCCGAAGACCAAGGCCCCGTTCGCTTCCATGCTCGCCCGCACGCAACGCGGTGCGGCGCCGGCCGAAGATCCGGAGCCCCGTGCCCCGCTGGGGCGCATGCTCGCCGCCGGCCCGCTGGTCGCGCTGATCACGATGGTGGCGGCGTTCATCTGCACCGACGCCGCCGGGCTGCCGGTGCGCGACCCCGATCACGTCGCGGGGCGGCGCCTGCTGATCGTGTTCGCGCTCGTCGGAGCGCTCGTCGCGCTCGACGTCGTCGTCCGCGCCGCGCGGCGCACCGGGACGCGGTGGCCCTCGCGCGCCGCGATGCGGGCAGTGCGCCGCGAGCGGTGGACGGCGCGGCGCGGGCTCCTGGTGGCCAGCGCGCTGATCAGCTTCTACATCACCTACCTCGCGTACCGGAACCTCAAGAGCGTGGTGCCGCTCCTGCGGCCGGGCGAGCTGTTCGACCGCCAGCTCGCCGAGGTCGATCGCAGCCTGTTCGGCGGCAACGATCCGGCCGTGCTGCTCCACGACCTCCTCGGGACCGGCATCCAGGCGCACTTCATGTCGGGCGCGTACATGCTGTTCTTCGCGTTCATCCCGGCCACGCTCGCGATCGCGCTCGTGTTCTCGCGCGACCTGCAGGCGGGCGTGTTCTACGTGACCGCGCAGTCGCTCAACTGGATGCTCGGGGCCGCGAGCTACTTCCTGCTGCCGTCGCTGGGCCCGGTGTACGCCGACCCGGGCGTGTTCGCCAGCTTGCCGGCGTCGGCGGTGACGGACCTGCAGGCGCTGCTCATGGAGCAGCGCGTCGACTTCATCCGCGACCCGGTGGGCGGCAACGCGCAGAGCATCGCGGCGTTCTCCTCGCTGCACATCTCGATCTTCTTCACCGGGGCGGCCGCGGCCTACCTGCTCGGCCTCGGGCGGCGCCTGCAGATCTTCACGTGGGTGCTGCTCGGGCTGACGACCGCGTCGACGATCTACCTCGGGTGGCATTACTTCGTCGACGACATCGGCGGCGTCGTACTCGGTGCCATGGCGCTCGCAATGGCGCGCGTGCTGACCGGCTTCGACCTGCGCACTGCGCGCCGCGTGCCCACGCCGAGCCCCATACCGGCGTGACCGCGGGCTCGGCCTCGGTACGCGCCTCGGCGGGGTGGCGCGCGACGGTCGCGGGGCCCGCCGTGGCGCTCGTGATCCTCGTCATCGCGTTCGTGTGCACGCGCGAGGTCGGGCTTCCGGTCCGCGACCCCGACCACGTGGCCGCGCTGTACCTGGCGCTGGTCGGCTTCGGCGTCGCGTGCCTGGTCGGGATCGACGTCCTGATCCGCGCAGCCCAGGGCGCCGGGACGTTCCCGCCGCCGCGCGAAGAGCTGGCGCGGGTGCGGCGCGAGCGCTGGACGCGCGGGCGCTGCCTGGCCGCCGGCAGCGCGCTGCTCGGCTTCTACGTCAGCTACATGGCGTACCGGAACCTCAAGAGCATCGTGCCGCTCCTGCGGCCCGACGTGAACTACGACCGCGAGCTCGCCGAGTTCGATCGCGGCATGTTCGCCGGCCACGACCCGGCCGCGCTGCTGCACGACCTGCTCGGCACCGGGCTGACGACGCACGTCCTGTCGGCGGCGTACGTGGCATTCATCGTCTTCCTGCCGCTCACGATCGGCGTGTCGCTGGTGTTTGTGCGCGACCTCCGGGCCGGCCTCTTCTACACGACCGCGCAGTCGATCAACTGGCTGCTCGGCGCGGGCAGCTACTTCCTGCTCCCCGCGCTGGGACCGATCTACGCCGACCCGGCCGCGTTCTCGCACCTGCCGGCGTCCGAGGTGACGCGCCTGCAGGGCGTGCTGCTCGACCAGCGGGTCGCGTTCCTCCAGGACCCGGCCGGCTCGACCCCGCAGGCGATCGCGGCGTTCGTCTCGCTGCACATCTCGATGAGCTTCACCGCCGCCGTCGCCGCGCACCTCCTGGGCGCCGGGCGGCGGCTGAAGATCGCGCTGTGGACATGGCTGGCGGTGACGACAGTCGGCACCGTGTACCTCGGGTGGCACTACTTCGTCGACGACATCGCCGGCGTGGCCCTCGGCGCGGTCGCGCTGGCGCTGGCGGCGGGGCTCAGCGGGATCGACCCGCGCGGGGCGCGGTGGCGGTCCACCGCCCGGCTTCGCAGGACGCCGGTGCCGGCGACCGAGCAGGGCGCGCTGCTGACGCGCGGCGACAGCGCCTGACGCCCGGCGCAGCGGCGGCGCTGATCCAGCGCCACACGCGCTCGACGGCAGGCCGACCAGCCGGGCCGGTACGGTGCGCCGGTGGCCGGCAACGATGCGCAGGTGCTCGAGCTGGCCGGGCGCGAGGTGCGCATCACGACCCCGGACAAGGTGCTGTTCGGCGAGCGCGGCGAGACGAAGCTCGACCTCGTCCGCTACTACGCCGCGGTCGCCGAGCCGCTCATGCGCGCGATGGGTGGCCGGCCGGTGCTCATGCAGCGCTTCCCGCAGGGGGCGGGCGGCCCGTCGTTCTTCCAGAAGCGCGTGCCCGCCGGCGCGCCGGAGTGGCTGCAGACGACGACCGTTCAGACGGTCAACGGCACGCCGTCGCGAGCGCTGGTGGCGGCTGACGCCGCGCACGTCGCATGGGCCGTGAACCTCGCCTGTCTCGGCTTCCACGTCTGGCCGCACCGCGCCGACGACCCCGAGCACGCCGACGAGCTGCGGCTGGACCTCGATCCCCAGCCGGGCACCGGCTTCGCCGAGGCGCGGGCGGCCGCGTGGGAGCTCAAGGCCCTGCTGGACGAGCTCGGGATCGTGGGCTTCCCCAAGACGACCGGCAACCGCGGGCTGCACGTCTACGTCCGGCTGACACCGCGCTGGGACTCCTACGCGGTGCGCTCCGCCGCGGTGGCCGCCGCGCGCGAGCTCGAGCGCCGTCGCCCCGACATCCTTACCGCCGCCTGGTGGAAGGAGGAGCGCGGCCGCCGCATCTTCGTCGACTACAACCAGAACGCGCCGCACAAGACGGTGTTCGGGGCGTGGTCGGTCCGCGCCCGCGCGGGCGCGCAGGTCTCGACGCCCATCCGCTGGGAGGAGCTCGACCAGGTCGACCCGGACGACCTCACGCTGGCAAGCGTGCCCGACCGCCTCGAGGGCGACGGCGACCCCTGGGCGACGATCGACGACGCCCCCCAGTCGCTCGAGCCGCTCCTCGCGCTCCATGAGCGCGACCGCGCAAACGGCCTGCTTGACGCGCCCTGGCCGCCCGTCTACCCGAAGCAGCCGGACGAGCCGCCGCGCGTGGCGCCGAGCCGGGCGGCCCGGCGCCCCGGGACAGAACGGTCTCCTTGATCCGCCGGCGTGGGCGCCGGATACTCGTCAGGCAGCGACCTCGATGAGGGGAGGCGGTCATGGCCGCCACCACAGGTCTCACGCCGGATCCCGTCCGCGAGCTCCGCACGAGCATCCGGGGGGATGTGATCGAGCCCGTCGACGCCGAGTACCGCGCGGCTCGGCGCCTCTGGAACGGGATGATCGACAGGCGCCCGAGCGTCATCGCGCGCTGCTCGGGCACGGCCGACGTCGTCCGCGCGATCGCGTTCGCGCGCGAGCACGCCCTGCCGATCGCCGTCCGCGGGGGCGGCCACGGGGTCGCCGGGCGCGCGACG
Organism: Solirubrobacteraceae bacterium; assembly: GCA_036259975.1. Taxonomy (GTDB): domain Bacteria; phylum Actinomycetota; class Thermoleophilia; order Solirubrobacterales; family Solirubrobacteraceae; genus JAOPZW01. The sequence continues at coordinate 36,758 of DATAAR010000253.1, forward strand.
TGCGACGACGGCCTGGTCATCGACCTGTCGCCCATGCGCGGGATCCGCATCGACCCGGCCGCGCGGACAGTCCGCGCGCAGGGCGGCGTCCTCTGGGGCGAGCTGGATCGCGAGACGCAGCTGTTCGGCCTGGCGACGACGGGCGGCGCGGTCAGCACGACCGGCATCGCGGGCCTCACGGTCACGGGCGGCTTCGGCTGGCTCATGCGCAGGCACGGCATGGTGATCGACAACCTTGTCTCCGTGGACCTCGTCACCGCCGACGGGACCTGCCTCACCGTGAGCGAGGACGAGCACGCGGATCTCTTCTGGGGCATGCGCGGAGCCGGGGCGAACTTCGGCGTCGTGACGTCGTTCGAGTACCGCCTGCATCCCGTCGGACCGATCGTGCTCGGCGGCATGGTCGTGCACCCGCTCGAGAACGCGACCGCCGCCCTGCGCTTCTACCGGGAGTTCAGCGGCACGGCGCCCGACGAGGTCGGCTCGCACGCGGGCATGCTCACCACTCCGGACGGGATGAAGGTCCTCGCGCTCGCCGCCGCGTACTTCGGGCCGGTCGACGACGGCGAGCGGGCGCTGGAGCCGCTGCGATCGTTTGGCCCCCCGGTCGCGGACCTCGTCGCGCCGACCCCCTACGTGACGCATCAGACGCTGTTCGACGCGTCGTTCCCGGCCGCTCGCCGCGACTACGAGAAGTCGACCTTCATCGACGCGCTCGACGACGCGGCCATCGACGCGCTCGTCGAGCACATGGAGGGCGTGCCGTCGCCGTACTCGCTCATCATCATCGAGCACCACGGCGGCGCGCTGCGCCGGGTCCCGGAGGACGCGACGGCCTTCCGGCATCGCGCGCCGGAGTACAACGTCACGGTCCCCGGCGGGTGGGAGGACCCGTCCGCCGACGACGAGAACATCGCGTGGGTGCGCGACGTCGTGCACGCCCTCGCGCCGGTCTCGACGGGGACCTACTACGCCAACTACCAGGCCGAGCTCGACCGGGACGAGCGCGTCGAGGCGGCGTGGGGCGCCAACTACGAGCGGCTGGCGACGCTGAAGGTTGCCTACGACCCGGCGAACGTCTTCCGCTTCAACCACAACGTGACACCCGCCGCCTGAGACGCGGTCGGTCCACGCGGCCGGCCGCCGACGGCGACAGCAGCTGGCACACCGGGCCGCCCGCCGTCGAGACCGGCGGGGCCTCCGCGGCCGCCGGCGACGGCGTCCCCAGCACGGGGGACTGGATGCGAGCGCTGACACCCGCGCCGTAGCGATGGGGCAGTGCGCGCGTGTCGGCGAGATCCGCGAGCTCGTACCGGCGACCGCCGCCGTACCACGCCGCTCTGGCCCGAGCCGGAGCCCGACCCCGGCCATCGGGGCAGTCGTCGCGAGCCGGAGGAGCCGGGCCTGCCTCCTGCTGCTGCACCGGCTGGAGCGCCCGCGGCGCCGAGGACGCGGCCGGGTCGCTCTGGCCCGACGAGCCCGAGCCACCGCCGCCCAAGCGCCGAAACGGCCACCATCAGCGCGAGCACCGCCACGACCGCGGCGATCGCGAGCGCTCGCGGCCAGCGTCGGAGCGCATGGTCCATGTGGGTTCACCTCCTTTCGGACGGGAGGCGACGGTGGCACCGGGCTGTCAGCGGCCGGTCACGACGCGGCGGACTCTTGGGCGATGCTCAGGCTGCGGGACGCGTCGGCCGCGCGGCTGGCACCGTCCGGCATGCGGGCGACGAGCGTCGGGCCTCGCAGCTCACTCGATATCGGCGTCGCGGCGCCTACTGGGGCATCTCGATCCGGTCCTGCTCGTCGATCTCTCGCACGACGCGCGCCGGTACGCCGATCGCGACCACGCCGGCGGGCAGGTCGCGCGTGACCACGGCGCCGGCGCCGACCACGGTGTGGTCGCCGATCGTGACGCCCGGGCAGACGATCACGCCGGAACTCAACCAGACGTTGTCGCCCACGACGATCGGCCTTGCCGATTCCCAGCCGATTCGCCGCGGCTCGGGGTCGATCGGGTGCGTGGCAGTGATGAACTGCACGCGCGAGGCGACCTGACAGGCGGCACCGATCGTGACCGGCGCGACGTCGAGCATCAGGCAGTCGTAGTTGAAGAACGTTCGCGCCCCGATCCTGACCCGGGTCCCGTATTCCAGATGGAACGGCGGCCGGATGTGCACGCCCTCGCCACATTCCGCGAGCAGCTCGCGGAGGAGCCGATCTCGGAGGTGCTGCTCGGCGAAGGCGCTGCCGTTGTAGCGCTCGAGGATCTCTTGGGCGCGCTTGAAGTCGGCGGCCAGCTCCTCGTCGTCGGCGATGTACAGGTCGCCGCGCAGCATCCGTTCCTTCATCTCGCCCATGCGTTCCTCCGATGTCGATGCCAACGCGTGTGTTCGCATGTTGCGGTGGGTGGTCACGGTTGCACCGTCCGCGTCTCGCCGCGTCCGCGTCGACGAGCAGGCCCCTGTGGGCGAGAGATTGCGTCCGGACGGTCCTGGCGGCGGTGGCCAGCGGTCGCAGCTCACGTGGCCGTCGAGGTCGCCGGCGAGGTCGCGGAGCCACGGCGCGATCGGGTCCGACCTGCCGCTGGGCTGGGCGACGCGGAAGGTTCGGCGGTGGCGCCGAGCCCGATCTGGTGGGCGCGGTCGAACAGGCCTGGCCCGCGCTGCTGCTACTCGGTGTGGAACGCGATCTCCGTCCCGAGCTCGGATCTGGCGATGCTCTGCTCGATCTCCTGCCGGGCAATCATCGAGCGCCACCATCACCGACCTCTGCGAGCCGGGTCCGATTGTTGTTCACGTGCCGGCGAGAAACCGCTCTGCCACCGCGCGGAAGAAGTCGCTGCGCACGATGACCCCGGTTACGGCCCGTGCGTCGTCGACGACAGGGATGATGAGCACCCGGTGATGCAGGAACGTCTCGGCGACTTGGGCGTCGGAGAAATCCGGCGCCACCTCGATGTGCTCGGTGTTCATGTGATCGCGGACCGGTTCGTTCCTGCAGGCAGGGCGCTTCTGAAGCGCGCCTTCCAGCGACCGCGGCACGAACCCGGCGTACTTGAGCTCTGAGAGGTAGCCGGGGAACAGGGCGCCGAAGAACTCGCGCTCGCCGAAGATTCCGCAGAGCTTTTGCTCACGATCGACGACCGGCAGCGCCGGGAGATCGACCTCGAGGAGACGTCTCACGGCGGGTGCGACCGCATCGTCGCGGTTCAGCACCGGACTTTCGCGCACGAGCGCGTCGGAGATGGCGCGCGGGCTCATCAGAGGTACCTCAGTGCGATGTAGGCGGTGGCCAGGGCGAGCGACACCAGGGTGACCGGCAGGCCGATGCGCAGGAATGTCATGAATCCGATGGGGCGCCCGGAGCGCGCCGCCATCCCGGCGGCGGCGACGTTCGCGGCCGCGGCGACGAGCGTCGCGTTGCCCCCGAAGCACGCGCCGAGCGCGAGCGCCCACCAGTAGGCGTCGTCGCCGCTGTTGCCGGCCTGCAACTGCTCGACGACGGGGATCATCGCCGCGGTGAACGGGATGTTGTCCACCAGCCCTGAGCCGATCGCCGACGCCCAGGTGATACCGAGCAGCTCGGCGGTGCGATCGCCGGCCGTCAGGTCGGCGATGCCGTCGGCGACCGCCTTGATGGCGCCGGTCTCCTCGAGCGCGCCGACCATCACGAACAGCCCGACGAAGAAGAACAGCGTGGGCCACTCGATGCCCGCCAGCGAGCGCTCGAGCGGCTGGCGGCTGATGAGCAGCATGACGCTCGCGCCCGCCAGCGCGACGGTCGCGGGCTCGAGGTGGAGCGCCTGGTGCGCGAAGAACAGCATGATCGTCGCGACGAGGATCGGCACGGTGCGCTTGAGCTCGGCGGCGTCCTCGATCGACCGGGCGGCTTCGAGCGCCATGACATGCCGGCGCGCGTCGGCCGCGACGCGGAGCCGCCGCCGAAACACCACGTAGAGCCCGCCCGTGACGACGGCGAACGTGAGCGTGGCGATCGGCGCCAGGTGGGCGATGAACGCAGTGAACGACAGCCCGGTCGCGCCTGCGATGAGGATGTTCGGCGGGTCGCCGATCAGCGTGGCCGTCCCGCCGATGTTGGAGACGACGATCTCGATGATCACGAGCGGGATCGGGTCGACATCGAGCGCGTCGGCCAGCAGGAACGTGATCGGCACCATCAGCAGGACGGTGGTCAGGTTGTCGAGGAAGGCGGACAGCAGCGCCGTCGTGCCGGCCAGCGAAACCACGACCGCAAGCGGGTTGCCGCGCGAGAGCTGACCGGCGCGGATCGCGAGCCACGTGTAGACGCCGGTCGGCTCGGTGATCTTGACCATGAGCATCATCCCGACCAGCAGGCCGAGGGTGTTCCAATCGATCGCCTCGATGGCCTGCTCCTGGTCGATGGTGCGCGTCAGCAGCAGCAGGACGGCGCCGATCAGCGCAACCTTGGTCCGGTCGACGCGGTCGGTGGCGATCAGCGCCAGCGCCGCGGCGAACAGCAGGATCGGGAGCGCCATCAGACGTCCGCGGGATCGATCGTCTCGCCGTCCGCGATCATCACGAACGGGTGCAGGCCCAGCGATCGCAGCTCGTTGAGCCATTCCGTGCAGCCCGGGGCCTCGACGAACTGACGGCCGTCGATGCCTGGCTCGAGATGCAGCTCGAGCATCCACCGGCACTCGGCCGGGTGACGGTCAGACGCGCCGCGCAGCGGTGTGAGCTCGGCGCGGCGGACCGCGTCGCGGGTGAGCATCCGTCCGATCTCTTCGCGCGCCCAGGCTGCGGCCTCTCCCGCGGTCAGGTGATACGGGCGGCTCCAGAGGATGACGAGCCGAGTCACCGCTCGATCGTGGTCACCGAGCGTCCCGGCGGACAGTGGCTGAGCGTCCCATCCCGGCGCTCGCCCGAATCTCATCAGCGGATCCGCCTGGGGACCGCTCCCCATTGTCGAGCGGATGCGCCGCTCCGGTCGGGTGGTGCGATGGGTCCTCGGCGCGGGGCTGCGC
>DATAAR010000254.1:0-28523 GCA_036259975.1 Solirubrobacteraceae bacterium
GCGCCGCCCGACCGCGCGCGCGCCGGCGCCCCGCGCGCGTCGCGCCGCGGCGCCGCGATCCTGCTCGGCGGCGCGCTGCTGGCCGCGGTCGCCGTCGTGCTGGTGTTCGCGCTGCGCGACAGCGGCGGGGACGGCGACGACGCCGCCGCGCCCCCGGCGCGCACCACCACGCAGGCGCAGCGGCCGAAGGTCGTCGCCCAGGCCAACCTCGTGCCGCCGCGCAGCCGCCGGGGCAGCAGGGCGCTCGGCGTGGTCCTCATCCAGCGCGCCGGGAGCCGGCAGCAGATCGTCGCCGCCGTCCAGGGGCTCACCAGGCCCAGGAGCGGCGGCTACGGGATCTGGCTGTACGCCGGCAGCCGCCGGAAGTGGCTGGGCTTCTTCGCCAGCCAGGACGACCAGGGCCGCCTGCTGGCCCGCGGCGAACTCGAGGAGACGGTCGGCGACTACCGCGAGATCCTCGTCACCCGCGAGGCGAAGGGCAACCCGTCCGACCCCGGCCCGATCTTCCTGCGCGGGCCGATCCAGGTCGCGAGCGGCGACGGCGGCTGAGGCTCGCCGAAGCCGGCCCGGCGTCCGGGCCGGTCAGCCGGGCAGGTCGAGGTCGTCGCCGATGCCCCGGAACAGCGTCTCCCCGCTGAACCGGCGCGCGGCTCCCGGGCTGACCCCGAGCTGTCGCATGCGCCGGGCCGCGCGCGCGAGCTTCGCGGACCGGGTCCGCGGCAACGCGCCCGCGAGATCTTCGCCGAGCCCGAGCGGCGTCGCGGCACGGGCGAAGTTGGCCCGGCGCCAGCGCTCGAGCGTGCCGCAGACGTCGATCTCGGCCGGGAAGCGCCGCAGCGCGCCGATGCTCGCGCGCCAGTCCGCGCGGCCCGTTCGCAGCGCGGGGTCGGCGGTGGGCACGCGCTCGATCTCGCCGAGGAAGCGCTCGAACGCGGGGCGCACGGCGGCGAAGGCCGGGGCCAGCGCGAGGGCCGCGGCGACGACCAGCGCCTCGTCGCGGCGCCCCTCCGGCAGCAGGACGATCTCGACGAGCGCGTCCTCGCAGGCCGGCTGGTCGAAGGCGTCGAGGCCGGCCTGCATCCGCTGCTCGATGTCGGCCCGCTGGGCCACGAGCGCCACGCGCAGGCGGTAGGCGGCGAATGAGAACTCGCGTGCGGCGGCGCGCTCGTCAGGTGCGGCGGGCGTCGGCGGCGGGGCCGGCGGCGGCCCCTGGGCGTGCGCCGGGGCGGCGGCGATCACGGCCAGCAGGAGCACCAGCGCGGCGCGGGCGATCGGCACGCCCGAGAGGATTCCCCGATTGCGTGGCGTCTACCCACCATGCAGCCGCGCCAGCCCGGCGAGCGCCTCGTCGAGCTGGCGCGCCGTGGCGCGGCGGACGATGACCGCGCTCAGCAGGCCGGCGCCGCGGAGGCGCTGGCGCACCGTGACGGTCACTCGGCTCGCGCCCCGCCCGGCCGGCTCGATCCGCACCTCGGTCTCGGCGCTGCGCAGCAGGCCCTCGAACGGCGTGCCCTCGACCTCCTGCGCCCACCGCCGCACCGCGGGCGGGCGGGACTCTTCCACACGGAAGTCCGCCCGCACCGAGCGGCCCTTGCCGCTCGACAGCACTTCGGTGAAGCGGTCGGCCTCGACGCTCTCGACGCGCAGGACGCGCGGCCACCACCGCGGCAGGTGGTGCGGGTCGCCGACGGTGCGCCAGACCTCCTCGGGGGGCGCCGGGATCGTCGCGCTTCGGGTGGCGCGCGGCACGCCCGCGACGCTAGTCGGGCTCGTCGTAGGTGATCAGCGAGCGGACGTCGTAGCCGGCGAGCCGCTCACGCCCGTTGAGGAACGTCAGCTCGATCAGGAACTGGCAGCCGACGACCGTGCCCCCGAGCTGCTCGACGAGCTGGCACAGCGCCCGGGCGGTCCCGCCGGTGGCGAGCAGATCGTCGTGCACGAGCACGCGCGCGCCGCTCGAGACGGCGTCCGAGTGCAGCTCGAGCGCGTCGGTCCCGTACTCGAGCAGGTACTCCGCCCGGACCGTCTCGTGCGGCAGCTTGCCCGGCTTGCGCGCGAGCACGAAGCCGGCGCCGAGGTCGCGCGCGAGCGCTGGGCCGATCAGGAACCCGCGCGCCTCGGCGCCGATGACGACATCGACTCCGAGCGGGCGCGCCTGCTCGGCAAGGCCCGTCACCGCCGCGTCCAGCCCGGCCGGGTCGGCCAGCACGGGCGTGATGTCCTTGAACCCGATGCCGCGCTTCGGGAAGTCGGGGATCTCGCGGATCAGGGCGCGCAGGTCGACCGCCACGAGCGCGGACCCTAGCCGACTCGCCTTCGCATCATGCCCTGGCCACAGCCGCAGTCCGCGCGCCCGCCGGGCGGCCCGCCGCCTGCGGCGCCGCCGGCGACCGGCTGGGACCCGCCGCCGGGGCCCTAGCCCACGATCTTCCGCAGATCGCGGATCAGCAGCAGGTGCTTGAGGTGCGTGGTGACCGCGGCCAGGTTCTCGAGCGCCTCGATCGCCTCCTGGCGGCGCTTGGCGTTGCGCGAGCGCAGCGCCGGGGCGAGGATCTGCTGCAGGAGCGCGGCCTCGCGGTCGGCCGAGGTGCGGAACGCGCGCAGGTTGCGCCCGCCGACGCCGTAGCGGGCGAGCTCGGTGACCGCGCGGACGATCTCGCGCTCGGTCTCGTCGTAGTACTTCGTCCCGGCCCGGTTCTCGCCCTTGATGACCCCGTAGTCCTCGAGCTCGGCGACCAGGCGCGGGTCGGCGCGGGTCTCCTCCACGACGTCGTCGAGCGAGTACAACGCGCCGGTGGTCGGCGCCGTCACGCTCGGGCGACGCTTCCGGCGGGGGCCGCCGCCGTCGCCGCCGGACCCCGGCGCAAGGTCGGACTCCGTGCGCCCCGACGCGAGCTCCTGGCGGATGACACGCAACGGCAGGAACTCGTCGCGCTGCAGGCGCAGGATCGTGCGCAGCCGGTCCACGTCGCCGGCGCTGTAGAGCCGGTACCCGCCGGGCGTGCGCCGCGGCGAGAGCAGCTTCTGATCCTCCAGGTACCGGATCTTCGAGATCGAGATGTCCGGGAACTCCTGCTCGAGGGCCTTGCAGATCGCGCCGATCGTCATCGCCTTGGCGGGCGGCGCGTCGGGCTCGAGCTCGGGCGCCGGCGTCTCGATCTGGGCCTCTTCGTCCCCGAGCGACATGGCCGTTCTCACCGGGAGATGTACGTGAGCTTGAACTTGCCGACCTGCAGCTCGTCGCCGTCCTCGAGGCGGTGCGACTCGATGCGGTGGCGGTTGACGTAGGTGCCGTTCAGCGAGCCGAGGTCGTCCAGGTAGTAGTCGCCGCTGCGGCGCACGAGCAGCGCGTGGTCGCGGGAGACCGTGACGTCGTCGAGGAAGATGTTCGAGTCGGGCCGGCGGCCGATCGTCATGCGGTCGGCGTTCAGCGGGAAGCTCTCGCCGACGCGGCCGCCTCCGGCCCGGATGACGAGCGCGGCGCCCTCGTCGGCGACGACGTCGCCGACGTCGACCGGGACGAGCTCGCCGGTCTCGTCGATGCGGTACGTCGCCGTGGCCGGCTCCCCGGAGCCGGATGGCTTCTCGCGCGCTGCGCCGAGGTAGGCGCCGCAGCGCGAGCAGTAGTTCGCGCCCTCGGCGTTGACGAAGCCGCACTCCGGGCAGTGGAGCGCCATCGGCGGCCCCTTACGGCGTGTCCGGGTCCTCGCCGACGGCACGGCCGGCCAGGATGTCGGTCAGCTTCTGGACGTCGTCGCCCGTGATGACCTCCTCGCCGCCCTCGTGCTTCTTGCGCAGGCGGTTGACGAGCTCCGCTCGAAGGATGTCGATCTTGCCGTGGAGGATCCGGCGCTTGTAGGAAATGTCGACTTCCTCCTCCGTGAGCTGCTGGATGAGGTCCTTGAGCTCCTGGTCGGAGAGCGAGCCGAGGTCCGGGAACGTGTCCATCTGGCGAGCATACCAGCGGATCGGTCACACTCAAGCTGAGGTTGAGGGTGCCCCGGACCGGGCGCCCCGCCGCTACGCCCGCCGCTCGGCGATCTGCCGCCTGGCGCTGCGCGCGTACTGCTCCGTGGCGACGAGCGCCATGAACAACCCCACGTAGAGCAGCACGGCCGCGGTGGTCTGCAGGCCGACGAGCCCCGCGAACAGCGCCGCCATCACCGGCGTCACCGCGAGGCGCCCCCACCAGTTGATCTTCAGCTCGACGCCGCGGCGCATCGCATAGCGGCCGGCCGCGAGCATGAACACCTCGCGCCCGAGCAGGACCGCCAGCGCCCAGCGCGGCAGCAGGTCGTGGTACCAGCAGACGGCGACGCCGCTGATGACGAGCAGGCGGTCGACGATCGGGTCGAGCAGCGCGCCGAAGCGGCTGTACTGGCCGGTCACGCGCGCCGCGATGCCGTCCGCGTAGTCCGCCCAGGCCACGACGGCGAAGATGAGCGCCGGCAGCGGGTCGGTGCCGGCCTCGCTCGAGAGCCCGAGGACCAGGAACAGCGGGATCAGCGCGAGGCGGACGAACCCGATCCCGTTCGGCACGGTCCACACCCGCCACGGCTGGCCGGGCAGCGTCTGCGGCGGCGGCGGGCCCGAGCGGTCCAGGCCGGCCAGGCGCCGGAACGTCAGGCGCGCACGCTCGACGTGCTCGGCCGCGGCCTCCCGCGCGCGCTCTACGGGAGGCTGCGCCACAGCTCCGCCACCGCCTCGGCGGCGCCCTCGAGCGGGACGCCGCCCTCCTGGTCGACCCGTCCCCGCCGGACCTGCGCCTCGACGCGGCCCGAGTCGAGCGAGCGCTTGCCGAGGGTCAGCCGCAGCGGCACGCCGAGCAGCTCGGCGTCGGCGAACTTCTCGCCCGGCCCGGCGTCGCGGTCGTCGTAGATCACGTCGATCCCGCCGGCGCGCAGCTCGTCGTACAGCCGCTCGGCCGCCTCCCGCTCGGGCGTGCCCGCGCGGCCGAGGCCGACGAGGTGCACCTGCCAGGGCGCGATCGCGCGCGGCCAAGCGATGCCCTGCTCGTCGGCGTACTGCTCGACCGCCGCGGCCGCGATGCGCGCGGGCCCGATGCCGTAGGAGCCCATCCAGATGAGCTGCTCCTTGCCCGACTCGTCGAGGTAGGTCGCGCCCAGGGGCTCGGAGAAGCGCGTGCCGAGCTTGAAGATGTTGCCGACCTCGATCGCCGGCTCGATCCGGATCGCGTGCCCGTTGACGCGGTCGCCGGCCTCGACAGTGCGCACGTCGACGGTGTCGTACGGGAAGTCGCGCCCCGGCTCGACCCCGACCAGGTGGGCGTCCGGCGCGTTGGCGCCGGCGACGTAGGCGCCCCGCACCACGGCCCGGTCGAGCAGCACCGGCAGGTCGGTGCCGACCGGCCCGATGAAGCCCGGCGGCCCGACGCGCTCGGCGACCTCCTCCGGGTGCGCGGGGCGGAACTTGCTGCCGAGGGCGTTCTGCAGCTTGATCTCGTTCACGCGGTGGTCGCCGCGCACGACGACCATCACCATACCCCGCTCGTCGGTGACGACGGGGAACGCCTTGAGCAGCGCCCCGGCCGGCAGCCCGAGGTGCGTCGCGACCGCGTCGATCGTCGTCATCCCCGGCGTGTCGACGCTCTCCGGCGCGCCGCGGCCGGCGGGCAGCTCGACGGGCTGCGCCTCGGCGCTGGCCACCTCGATGTTGGCGGCGTAGCCGGGCGCGAGCGCGACGTCGTTCTCACCCGCCGGACACGGCGCCATGTACTCGTGCGCGCCGAAGCCGCCCATCATCCCCACGTCGGACTCGACCCGGTACCACTCGAGCCCCACCCGGTCGAACACGCGGTCGTACGCGCCGACGAACTTCTCGTACGACGCGGCGAGGCCGTCCGGGTCACGGTCGAAGGAGTACGCGTCCTTCATGATGAACTCGCGGGTGCGCAGCACGCCGGCGCGCGGCCGCGGCTCGTCGCGCTCCTTCGTCTGGAAGTGGTAGAGCAGGAACGGCAGCTCGCGGTAGGAGCGCACGACCTGCGCGACGTGGAACGTGACCGCCTCCTCGTGCGTCATGGCGAGCACCATCGGCGCGCCGCGGCGGTCCTCGAGCTTGAACACCTCGTCGACCGCGTCGCGGCCGGAGCGCCGCCAGAGCTCCCGCGGGTTGAGCACCGGCATGAGCATCTCCTGGCAGCCGATCGCGTCCATCTCCTCGCGCACGATCTGCACGACGTTCTGGTGCACCCGCCACCCGGCCGGCAGCCAGGTCCACAGGCCGGAGCCGAGCTGGCGGACGAGCCCGGCGCGGACCATGAGCTTGTGCGACGGCGCCTCCGCGTCGGCGGGCGGCTGGCGCTCGGTGGGCAGGAAGAGCTGCGAGAGGCGCATCGGGCGTCGAAATCTACTGGCGGACCCCGCAGCCTGCCGGGGTTGGGCGCGCTTGTAGGGTTCGGACGTCCGTTCCGCGAGAGGAGAACGCATGCCCTACGACGTTCCGCCCCTTCCCTACGACTACGCCGCGCTCGAGCCGCACATCGACGAGCAGACGATGCGCCTGCACCACGACAAGCACCACCAGGCGTACGTCGACAAGGCCAACGACGCGCTCTCCGGCACCGATCTGGACGGCAAGCCGATCGAGGAGGTCATCCGCAACCTGAGCCAGGTGCCCGAGGACAAGCGCGGGGTCGTCCGCAACAACGGCGGCGGCCACCTGAACCACAGCCTGTTCTGGGAGTCGATGAGCCCCGACGGCGGCGGCGCCCCCGACGGCGAGCTCGCGAGCGCGATCGACGACGCGTTCGGCTCCTTCGACGCCTTCAAGGAGCAGTTCGAGGCCGCGGGCGTCGGGCAGTTCGGCTCCGGCTGGGCGTGGCTCGTGCTCGACGGCGGGTCGCTCAGGGTGACCAGCACGCCGAACCAGGACAACCCGGTCAGCAACGGCCAGACGCCGCTCGTCGGCAACGACGTCTGGGAGCACGCCTACTACCTCAAGTACCAGAACAAGCGCCCCGACTACCTGAAGGCCTGGTGGAACGTCGTCAACTGGGCCAAGGTCGCCGAGCGCTACGCCGCGGCGAGGTAGCGCCGGCGGACACGAGGCGGGCGGGCACCGCAACTCCGCGCCGCCGCCTGGGTCGTCGCGAGCAGATGCCCGCCCGCCTCCTGCGCCCGCTGGTCCTGGCGCTCGCGCTGTCCGCGCTCGCGCTGTCTGCGCTCGCGCCGGCGGGCGCGCGGGCGGCGGCCGACCTCGAGACCGGGATCGCCGACGACGCGGCCGTGCTCGAGGAGCCCGACCCCGCCCGCGCCGCGCGCACGGTCGCGACGTGGCGCGACCTGGGCATCGACGACGTGCGCCTCCTGGTCCACTGGGAGAAGGTCAGCCCGCGCCCCGACGACGCCCGCGTGCCCGCCGGCTTCGACCCGGGCAACCCGGCGGATCCGCGCTACGAGTGGCGCGCGCTCGACGCGGCGGTCGCGCTCGTGCGGGACGCGGGCATGACCGTGACGCTGTCGATCACCGGGCCCGGGCCGCTGTGGGCGAGCGCGCAGCCGGCGGCGGGCAACCGGCGGCTGCGGCCGCAGCCGGCGCTGTACGCGCGCTTCGCGCGGGCGGTCGCGCTCCGCTTCGGCGCGGCCGTGGACCGCTACGTGCTCTGGAACGAGCCGAACCTGCCGCTGTGGCTGCAGCCCCAGTTCACGTGCCGCGGGCGCAGATGCACCCCGTACGCGCCGCACCTCTACCGGAGCTTGGTGCGCGCGGCGGCCCCGGCCATCCACGCCGCGGACTCCGACGCGCGCGTGCTGATCGGGGCGCTGGCGCCGTCCGGCCACAACCCGCGCACACGCAACGCGATCATGCGGCCGCTGACGTTCCTGCGGGCGCTGGGCTGCGTCGACCGCCGCGCGCGGCGCGTCCGCTCCGGCCGGTGCCGCGGCTTCCGCCCTGCGGCGGCGGAGGGCATCGCGTACCACCCGCACGGCGTCCGGCGGGCGCCCGACGTGCCCGCCCGGCAGCCCGACGACGCGGGCCTGGCCGACCTGCCCCGGCTCGAGCGCCTCGTCGACGCGATCCAGCGCCGGGGCGGGGTGCGCAACACGCTGCGGCGCACGCGCCGGTTCGACCTCTTCCTCACCGAGTACGGCTACCAGACCAACCCGCCCGACCGCGTCGCCGGCGTGCGTCCCGCCCTGCAGGCCCGGTGGCTGCAGCAGGGGACGTACCTCGCGTGGCGGGATCCGCGCGTGCGGTCCTTGACGCAGTACGTGTGGCGCGACGAGCCGGTCGGGTTCAACGGCGCGCGATGGCAGTCCGGGCTCCTGTTCGGCGACGAGCGCCCGAAGCCGGCGCTGCGCAGCTTCCCCCAGCCGTTCTGGGCCGACCGGACCCTGGCGCGCCGCGCCACACGCCTGTGGGGCCAGGTGCGCCCGGGCGGCGCGCACGAGGTGCGCGTGCAGCGCCGCGCGCCCGGCTCGGCGGGCTGGACGACGATCCGGCGGCTGCGCACGAACGGTCGCGGGATCTTCACGCTGCGGGTCGCGGTGACGCGCGCGGTGGACTACCGCTTCACGTGGGCGCCCTCGCCGGGTGCGGCGGTGCGAGTGAGCGATGTGCGGCGCGTCGCGCCGCGCTAATGCTGGCGGCGTCCCGCTCGAACGCCGCGGCGGTTCGCTGCGCTGGCGGACGGACACCGAGCGGAAGCGGGTCCGGCGCGAGCGGCGGAGCGCGAGGCGCACGTTGTGCATCCTCATGGACAAGGTGCGCCGCGGTTGCTCGAGGAGCTCACCGGGGCGTCCGCGCGCGCCCTCGTGGATGCCGACCCCGCGGGCCGCGGGCCACCCCCCGCCCTGGGCGGAACGCCGCTACGCCCGCGTGAACCGCCGCCCCGCCACCGGCGAGGCGTGCTCGTCGAGCCGTGGCGCCGGCGCCGCGCCGTTGCCGTCCGCCTCTGCGCCCCTGGCCTCCAGCGCGGCCATGCGCTCGGGCGTCATGGCGGTGGCGTCCTCCTCGGCGGCGAGCCACTCGCGCGCGTCGGCGGCCTGCGCCTCGTCGCGCACGACGGTGCGCCCGGCGGCGTAGTAGCGGTCGATCTCCTTGAACAGCTCGTCGACGAGCTGCTCGGTGGGCACCTTCTTGAGCGGCTCGCCCTTCGAGTAGATCATCCCCATGTCCTTGGCGCCCGTGATGCCGAAGTCGGCGTGGCGGGCCTCGCCGATCCCGTTCACCGCGCAGCCCAGGACAGAGACCTCGATCGGATCGTCGTACGCCTCGAGGCGGCGCTCGACCTCGGCCACGACCGAGTCCATGTCGAACTGCAGGCGCCCGCACGTCGGGCACGCGATGAGAACCGGGCCGCGCTCGCGGAGCTTGAGGGCCTTCAGGATCTCCCAGGCGACCTTGACCTCCTCCTCGGCGTGGAAGGTCGACAGGCTGATCCGGATCGTGTCGCCGATGCCGTCGGCCAGCAGCGTGCCGAGCCCGACCGCGGACTTCAGCGAGCCCGACCACTTCGTGCCCGCCTCGGTCACGCCGAGGTGCAGCGGATACGGGATGCGCTCCGACAGCAGGCGGTTCGAGGCGATCGTGTTCGGCACGCTCGTCGACTTCATCGAGACCTTGAAGTTCTCGAACTCCAGGCGCTCCATGAGCTCGACGTACTCCACGGCGGCGCGCACGAGCGCCTCGACCGGGTCGCTGAACTCGAGGTCGCGCAGGTGCTTGGGCAGCGAGCCGGAGTTCACGCCGATGCGCAGCGGCGTCCCGAGCGCCCGGGCGCGCGCCACCACCTCGGCCGTCTTCTCCGGGCCGCCGATGTTGCCCGGGTTGATCCGCACGCAGTGCGCGCCCGCATCCAGCGCCTTGAGCGCCAGCGTGTGGTTGAAGTGGATGTCGGCGATCACGGGGATCGGCGACTCGGCGACGATGCTCCTCAGCGCCGCGACGTCCTGCTCGCGCGGCACGGCGACGCGCACGATGTCGGCGCCGGCCTCGGCCACCCGGCGGATCTGGTCCATCGTCGCCTGGACGTTGGCCGTCTCGGTCTTCGTCATCGTCTGCACGGCGACGGGCGCGCCGCCGCCGATGGGCACGCCGCCGACGTGGATCTGCCGGGCTGAGGCCATGACCTGAGTGTATTGGCATCCCACGCGCCCCCCGCCCGCCCCTACGCTGCGCGGATGCCCGCCTTCGGAGCCTCGGACGTCTACGCGACCGCCCGCGGCCGGGTGCGCGCGCGGCTGCTCGGTCCGCTCGCCGCGCGGGCGCGGGCCCGGCGCCACGCCGAGTTCTTCGGGCGCACGGGGGTGCGCCCCGGGATGCGGGTCGTCGACGTGGGCTGCGGCTCGCTCGGGCTGCGCGCCCTCGAGCCCGGCCTGGACATCACCGGCGTGGACCTCGCGCCGCGCCCCGACTATCCGGGCCCGTTCGTGCAGGCCGACGCGACCGAGCGCCTGCCGTTCGCCGACGGGGAGTTCGACCTCGCGTACTCCTCGTCCGTCATCGAGCACGTCCCGCCCGAGCGCCGCGCCGCGTTTGCGCGCGAGGTGCGCCGCGTCGCCCGCGGCTGGTTCGTCCAGACCCCGGCGCGCTCGTTCCCGATCGAGCCGCATGCGCTGCTGCCGTTCGCGCACTGGCTGCCGGCCGGCGTGCGGCGGCGGTACTGGCGGCTCGGCGCGATGGGCCACTGGGAGGACATCCGCCTCCTCGGCCGGCGCGAGCTGGAGGCGCTGTTCGGCCCCGCCGCGCCCGAACGGGTGGGCCCGCTCACGAAGAGCTGGGTCTGCGTGCGCCCGGTCAGCGCTCCGGCGGAGACTGCACGCGCGCCAGCTCCTCCGTAGAGAAGCGCCCGCGGGCGCGCAGCGCCGCCAGGTTCATCACCCAGAACACGACGCCGACGAGCAGCAGCAGCCCCGCCCGCAGGAAGACGTCGCCCTCCTTGGTGAACATCACGGCGATCGAGATCCCGACGCCGAGCACCGGCAGCAGGGTGGGCGCGTGGTAGTGCTGGTGGTCGACGCGGTCGCGTCGCAGCACGAGCACCGCCGTGTTGACGAGCGCGAAGACGCCGAGCAGGAGCAGCACCGTCATGTCGGCCAGCGTGCTGAGGTCGCCGGTCGAGACGAGGACCATCGCGAGCAGGGTCGTGAACGCGATCGCGACCCACGGCGTGCGCCGGCCGGGCAGGACCCTGGAGAACCCGCCGGGCACGATGCCCTGGATCGACATGCCGTAGAGCAGCCGCGACGCCATGATCATGTTGATCAGCGCGCCGTTCGTCACCGCGAACAGCGCGATCGCGGCGAACACCTGGGTGTTCATCGCCAGCGGCCCGACCTGGACGACCTCGAGCAGCGGGCCGTCCGACTCCGCGAGCATCTGGGTCGGCACCGCCATGCTGGCCACGATGCTGACCGCCAGGTACACGGCACCGGCGATGAGCAGCCCCCCGAACAGCGCGCGCGGGTAGTCGCGCTGCGGTTCGCGCGCCTCCTCGGCCACGTTGACGGAGTCCTCGAAGCCGATCATCGCGTAGAAGGCGAGTCCGGCGCCGGCCATGACGGCGGGGATCAGCGACTCGCCCTCCTTGATCTCGAACGCCCGGCCGGTGTCGCCCGCGCCGTCGAGCACCGCCGCGAGCCCGATGACGACGACGAGCACGAGCCCGGTCAGCTCGATCAGCGTGAAGCCGACGTTCACCTTCACGCTCTCGCCGATGCCGCGCGAGTTGATGGCGGCCACCGCGAGCAGCAGCCCGCACGCCACGAGGATGGTCGGGAGCGAGACGAACTCGGCGAGGTAGTCGCCCGCGAACGCGCGCGACAGCGTGGCCGCCGACGTCAGGCCGGAGCACATCACCGCGAAGGCGACCATGAAGGTCAGGAAGCGGATGCCGAACGCCTTGTTGACGTACAGCGCCGCCCCCGCCGCCCGCGGGTACTTCGTCACCAGCTCCGCGTACGCGACAGCGGTGAAGAACGCGAGCACGATCGCGACCACGAACGACGCCCAGATCGCGCCGCCGACGCGGTCGCCGATCGTCCCGACGAGCGCGTAGATGCCGGCGCCGAGCACGTCGCCGACGACGAACAGGAGCAGCATGTTGCGCGAGATCGCGCGCTTGAGCTGGTCCGGCTCGGGCTCGGCCCGTCGGGTGCCGGCGGCCACGGTGGCGGCTTCCATGGCAGGCCGCTTACCCGGCGTCCGGGCTCAGCGCACGTTGAACCCCTCGCCGGTCAGGCGCCCGATGTCGTTCGTCAGGCCGATCGCGAACAGGATCGCGACGAGCATGAAGCCGACCACGCTGGCCCGCTCCATGACCGAGAACGGGATCGGCCGCCCGCGGAGCTTCTCGGCGACCGCCCAGAAGATGTGCCCGCCGTCGAGCGGCAGGAACGGGAACAGGTTCACGACGGCGAGCGACAGCGAGATCAGCGCGAGGATGTAGAGCGCCCGCGTGGTGTCGAAGTCGAAGCTCTGGCGCGTGGCCTCGTAGCCGCCGACGACGCCCGAGACCTCGCGGCGCGCCTGCGTGTCGTAGAAGACGCGGACGATGCCGGTGACGGTGGCGGTCGTCACCTGCCACATCGTCTCGACGGCCAGGCCGGCGGCCCGCCCCGGGGCGACCTCCTCGGTGTCGATGCCGTACCGGAAGCCGAGCAGCATCGAGTCGGCCTCGCCGTTGTAGCGGGGGCGGATCCGCAGGGTGATGCGCTCCTCGCCGCGCCGGACCACGACGGTCGCGGGCGTCACCGCGGTGCAGCCCTCCGCGCGCCGGCCGTCGCTGCACCGGTGGCGGTTGACCGCCGCGCGCAGCGCCTGCTGGCGGCTCGCGATCTCCTCGTCGCTGAGGTTCGGTGCGTAGCCGGGCCGGCCGTCGACCGAGAGGATCCGGTCGCCGGGCCGCAGCTGTCCCACCGCCGCGCCGCGCGGCTCGACCTGGTCGACGCGCAGCGCGGAGTGGACGAGCCCGTTGGCGACGATCAGCGCCCAGATGATCCCGAACGCGATGACGAAGTTCATGAACGGCCCCGCCGCGATCACGACGACGCGCTTCCACACCGCCTGGCGGTAGTAGGCCCGATGGGCCACCTCCGGCGGGATGGCCTCGTTCGGGTTCATCCCGGTGATCTTCACGTAGCCGCCGAGCGGGATGGTCCCGAGCGCGTACTCGGTCTCGCCGCGGCGCAGCCGGGCCACCAGCGGCGGGAAGAACAGCGCGAAGCGCTCCACGCGCATCCCGACCGCCTTGGCCGCCGCGAAGTGGCCGAACTCGTGCAGGATGATCAGCGCCGCGAAGCCGGCGAAGGCCAGGAGGTAGCTCACGCGCGGCTCCGCGACCGGAGGATCTCCGGCGAGGCGACGAGATCGGCCGCCACGGCGCGCGCCTCGCGGTCCGCCTCGTAGAGCGACTCGAACGCGTGCACCGGGCCGGCCGGCAGCCGCCCGAGCGTCTCCTCGATCACGGCCGGGATGCCGAGGAAGTCCAGCCGGCCGGTGAGGAAGGCGTGGACCGCGACCTCGTTGGCCGCGTTGAGGACGCACGGCGCCGTGCCGCCGGCGCGCGCCGCGTCGCGGGCGAGGCGCAGGCAGGGGAACGCGTCGTCGTCGACCGGCTCGAACGTGAGCGCTCCGATCGCCGCGAGGTCGAGCGCCGACACGGGCACGTCGACGCGCTCGGGGTGGTGCAGCGCGTAGGAGATCGGGACGCGCATGTCGGGGTAGCCGAGGTGCGCGAGCGCGGCGCCGTCGCACAGCAGCACGTAGGAGTGCACGATCGACTGCGGGTGCACGACCACGTCGATGCGCTCGTAGGGCGTGCCGAACAGGTGGTGGGCCTCGATGAGCTCGAGGCCCTTGTTCATCAGCGTGGCGGAGTCGATCGTGATCTTGCCGCCCATCGCCCACGTCGGGTGGCGCAGCGCCTCCTCGACCGTGACGTCCTCCAGCTCGCCGCGCGTGCGGCCCCGGAACGGGCCGCCGCTGGCGGTCAGGACGAGCTTGTCGACGGTCCCGGCCCGCTCGCCATCGAGCAGCTGGTGCAGCGCTGAGTGCTCCGAGTCGACCGGGATGATCCGAGCGCCGGTCGCCTCCGCGAGCTGCGTGACGAGCTCGCCGCCGACGACGAGCGACTCCTTGTTGGCCAGGGCGAGGTCCATTCCCTCACCGAGCGTGGCGATGGTCGGCCCCAGCCCGGCCGAGCCGACGAGCGCGTTGAGCACGAGGTCGGCGCCCGACTCGAGCACCAGGCGCATCAGCCCCTCGGGCCCGACCAGCACCTCGCCGTCGGTCCACGCCTCGGCGGCGCGGGCGCCGGCGTCGGGGTCCGCGAGCGCGATCCGGCGCACGCCGTGCTCGGCCGCCTGCCCGACGAGCGGCTCCCAGGAGCGCCCCGCGCTCAGCCCGACGAGCTCGAGCTCGCCCGAGCGCCCGACGATGTCGAGCGCCTGGGTGCCGATCGACCCGGTCGATCCGAGGATGAGGAGGCGGCGCGGCACGACGTCCAGTGTTGCACCCGTGCCGTCAGCGCCGTGTCGGGCGCGGGCGAGACGCGCCCGCCCAGACACGAGGGCGGCCGGCGTGGGGATCGCCGGCCGCCCTGTCCCACCCCGCTCACGGCCTCAGAGCGCCTGAGCCCTGCCTGCACCGACGCGGCGACCGTGAACGACGTCGAGGCGCTCGCCGCACGCCCGGCCCGACTGGGGGGCAAAGGCCGGGCGGCGGCGCCCCTCGCGGTTGTGATCGGGGGCTCCAACGCACCGCCCGGTGGGAACTTGCGAAAACGTGGCAGAGAATTTTCGAGGGTTGGGGGCGGGCGGCTCCGCGTCGCGATTAGAGTTGCGTCTTGACTTATATAAGCTGCGACTGAAATGCTTTCCGCGTGCACGCGTTCGACGTCCTCGGGGACCCGGTCCGACGGCGCATCCTCGAGCTCCTCGCCGACGGCGAGCGGCCCGCGGGCGCCGTGGGCGCGGTCGTCCAGGCCGAGTTCGGGATCTCGCAGCCCGGCGTCTCGCAGCACCTGCGGGTCCTGCGCGAGAACGGATTCGCGACCGTCCGCGCGGACGGCGCTCGGCGCCTGTACGCCGTCGACCCGGCGCCGCTCGAGGAGGTCGATCGCTGGCTCGAGCCCTACCGGCGCTTCTGGCACCAGCGCCTCGACGCCCTGGGCACCGAGCTCGCCCGCGGCCGCCGGCGCGAGCGCCGGGCACGCACGCCACGCCATCCACCGACGAAGGGCGACGAGAGCACATGAGCGACGACACGACGACCCGCGGCGACACGCACCGCGAGGTCACCGGCTCCGACGACGCCCGCGTCCTGCTGATCCGGCGGACGTACGACGCGGCGGTCGAGGACGTCTGGGACGCCTGCACGGATCCGGAGCGCATCAGCCGCTGGTTCCGGCCCGTCACCGGCGACCTGCGGCCCGGAGGCACGTTCAGCATCCAGCACAACGCCAGCGGCGAGATCCTGCGCTGCGAGCCGCCGCGGCTGCTGCGGCTCAGCTGGATGTACGGCGACCAGCCCGCGAGCCAGGTCGAGCTGCGGCTCGCGACCGCCGCGAGCGGCGCCGCCACCGTGCTTGAGCTCGAGCACTCCGCGATCAGCCGTCGCGTGGACGTTGCCGGCCGCGCGGTCGACCCGATCCTCAACGACGCCGCGACGGGCATCTGGGGGCTCGGCACCGGCTGGGAGCTGCCGCTGAGCTTCGGGCTCGAGCAGTACCTGCGCGGCGCGCTGCCCGACCGGCCGGCGGCGGAGTGGTTCGAGGTCACCGACGAGGTGCTCGGCTTCGCCGACCGCACCGGCGCGGCGTGGGCGGCCGTGGTCGCCGAGCACGCCGGCGGCGACCGGCCCTAGGCGACCGTGACGGTCTCCTCCACGCCGGCCACGCGCGCGGGACGGGCGGCGGTGCGCCGTCCCTCCCGCACCTCGAGCCGTCGCGACACGCGGGAGAGGGCGTAGTTGACGAGCACGAACAGCAGCCCGATGAAGATCATCACCTGCAGGATCGGGGCCTCGACGTCGCCGCCGCCCGCGAACGGGTTGCCGGCGGTCTGCGACAGGATCCGGCCCGAGCGCACCACCTCCT
Source organism: Solirubrobacteraceae bacterium (assembly GCA_036259975.1). Lineage (GTDB taxonomy): Bacteria > Actinomycetota > Thermoleophilia > Solirubrobacterales > Solirubrobacteraceae > JAOPZW01. The sequence continues at coordinate 16,061 of DATAAR010000254.1, forward strand.
GGATGGCGATGATCGAGACCAGCGTCGTGTCCTTGTTGAGCGTGATGAGCTGCGAGACGGTCGCCGGGACCATGCGGCGCAGGCCCTGCGGCAGCACGACGAAGCGCATCTGCTGGCGGTAGCTCAGCCCGAGCGCGGCGGCCGCCTCGCGCTGTCCGCGGTCCAGCGACAGGATGCCGGCGCGCATGATCTCGGCCAGCACGGCCGAGTTGTAGAGAACGAGGCCGCCGATCCCGGCCAGCACGAGCCGCGAGCGCAGGGCGTCGGGCAGGAAGCCGGGCGCGTTGTCGGCCCAGAAGTCGCGCACGGCCTCCGGGATCGTCAGCGCCAGGTACAGGATCAGGAAGATCAGCGGCAGGTTGCGGAAGACGTCGACCCAGAGCTTGGCCGCGCGGCGCAGCACCACGTTGCCGGCGATGGAGAGCAGGGCCAGCACGAGGCCGGCGCCGAGCGCGAGCGCCATCGCGATGACTGCGATCTCGAGGTTCACGAGGAACGCCTCGACCAGGAACCGCAGGTTGTTCTCGGTCCCGATCCAGGCCCAGTTGTCCGGGTCGAAGAGGTAGCCCATCAGCGGTGGATCGCGTAGCGGCCTTCGAGCGCGCGGAACACGACGGTGGCCGTCGCGGTGAGGAGCAGGTAGCCGACCGCCGCCCAGAAGAACGACTCGGTGGTCTGGAACGTGTTGGAGTTCACGATCCGCGCCTCCTTGAGCAGGTCCGGGAGCGCCAGCAGCGACGCCCCGACGATCGCGGAGTTCTTGACCATCGCGATCGTGATGGACCCCAGCGGCGCGATGACCGTACGGAACGCCTGTGGCAGCACGATCCGCCGCAGCACGGAGGGGTAGCTGAACCCCAGCGACAGGCCCGCCTCGATCTGCCCCCGGCTCACCGCCGCCACGCCGGAGCGCAAGGCCTCCGCGACGTAGGCCGACGTGTAGACGCCGAGGCTCGCGATGCCCGCCGTCCACGCGCTGATGTCGACCTCGGCGCGGCGCAGCCCGGCGAACGAGATGAACAGCAGCACGAGCAGCGGCGTGTTGCGGAAGATCTCCACGTACACGGCGCCCAGCGTCCGCAGCCACTGCACCGGGGACACCCGGAGCGCCGCCGCGACGGTGCCGAGCACGAGTGCGACGACGAAGCTCGCGAGCACGAGCCTCGTCGTCACCCACAGTCCCGACGCGAACGCGTCGAGGTTCTCGGTCAGGACGTCGAACACGGCGCTCCGGGCGACCGGTCAGGTCACCTCGCCCTGCAGCGCCTGCTCGAGCGTCGCGTCGGGCGGCTGCTGCTTCTCCTTCGTGTACTGGCCGAGCCACTTGTCGTAGGCCCGCTGCCAGCGGCCGTCGGACTTGTACTCCTCGAGGACGCCGTTGAGGAACTCGGCGAACTTGGTGTCGCCCTTCTTGAAGCCGCCGCCGTAGGGCTCGACCGTGAGCTCGTCGCCGGGAACGAGCGCGAGGCTGTCGTCCTGGATGATCATCCCGGTCAGGATCACGTCGTCGGTCGACACCGCGTCGACGGCGCCGTTCTGGATGAGCTCGAGGCACTCGGAGTACGTGTCGACGAGCCGCAGGTCGGCCCTGGGCGCCTCCTTCTTCAGCGTCTCCTCGTAGGTCGAGCCGAGCGCGGTGCACACCTTCTTGCCGGCGAGGTCCTCGACGCCGCGGATGTCCGAGCCCTTCTCAGTGAGGATGCGCCCGCGGGCGATGAAGTACGGGTCCGTGAACCCGATCTCCTGCGCGCGCTCCTTGTTGATCGTCATCGTCGACAGCACCAGGTCGACCGTCCCGTCGGTGATGAACGGGATGCGGTTGTCCGAGATGGCCTCGACGAAGACCGGCCTGACGCCGAGCTTCTGCGCGACCGCCTTGCCGAAGTCGATGTCGAAGCCCTCGATCTGGTCGTTGCGGGGGTTCTTGAAGCCGAACGGCGGGACGTCGTACTTCACGCCGATGCGGATCTCGCCCTTGTCGGCGATCCGCGCCATCGTCGTCCCGGCCTCGAACTTCTGGGCCTGCTCGCTCTGCTTGGTCTGCTGGCCGCTCGGCTCGTCCTCGCCGCCGCAGCCGGCGCCGGCCAGTGCCACGACCATCGCGATCGCCGCGGCCGGCACCCATCTCCGCCTGGACATCGGTCCCTCCTAACTCAGTGGTGGATGATCTTGTCCACGAACTCCCGCGCTCGCTCGCTCCGTGCTCCGGTGAAGAACTCGTCCGGCGGAGCGTCCTCTACGATCCGCCCTCCGTCGATGAAGACGATCCGGTCGCAGACCTCGCGCGCGAAGCCCATCTCGTGCGTGACGACGATCATCGTGAGTCCCGATCTCGCCAGGTCCCGCATCACGTCGAGGACCTCGCGGATCATCTCCGGGTCGAGCGCGGACGTCGGCTCGTCGAAGAGCATCAGCTTGGGGTCCATCGCGAGCGCACGGGCGATCGCCACGCGCTGCTGCTGGCCTCCTGACAGATCGGCCGGGTACGCCGACGCCTTCTCCGGGATGCCGACGCGCTCGAGCAGCGCGCGCGCCCGCTCGCGCGCCTGCTCGACCGGCATCCCTCGCACCTGCACGGGAGCGAGCATGACGTTGCGCTCCACGGTCATGTGCGGGAACAGGTTGAACTGCTGGAACACCATCCCGATGTCGGCCCGCAGCCGGGCGATGCCGCGACCCGCGGTGTCGACGCGCTGGCCGTCGAACGTGATCGATCCGGCGTCGATCGACTCGAGTCCGTTGACGCAGCGCAGCAGCGTCGACTTGCCGGAGCCCGACGGCCCGGCCACCACGATCGACTCGCCGCGATCGATGCCGAGGTCGATGCCCTCGAGCACGACGGTGCCGTCGAAGGCCTTGCGCACGCCGGACAGCTCGACCATCCGCTCGCCCATCCTCGCCGCGATGCTACCTGCGCGGCGGTGGCGCAGCGCCGGACGCTAGAGCATGGCCTGCCACACGTAGAACCCGACCACGCCCGTGAACAGCACGGCGTCGAGCCGGTCGAGCGCGCCCCCGTGAGCGCCGAACAGGCGGCCGGTGTCCTTCGTGCCGGCGTCGCGCTTGAGGTAGCTCTCGAACAGGTCCCCGAGCGGCGCGACCGCCGCGACCGCCGCGCCGAGGATCAGCGCCTGCACGCCGGTCATCCACTCCTCGTAGATGCCGGCGAACCACACCGCGAAGAGGCCCGCGACGAAGCCGACGAGGAGGCCCTCGAACGTCTTGTTGGGCGAGATGCGCGGCGCCAGCTTGCGCCGGCCGAACATGCGCCCCCCGAGGTAGGCGCCGGTGTCCCCCACGAACGTCCCGACCAGCACGCTCACCACGACGCCGTCGCCGTGCGGCAGCTCGCGCAGCATGACCGCGTGGGCGAGCCCCAGCCCCACCCACGCCAGCCCGAGCATCGTCACCGACACGCCCGGCATCCCGCCCGGCCGGGCCTGGATCATCGACAGCAGGAACACGAGCGGCAGGCAGCAGACGAACGCGAGCAGCACGGTCGTCCGCCCGCCGGCCTGCGCGGCGACGAGCAGCCCGGCCAGCCCGGCGAATCCGGCCAGGCGCGACGGCCGCGTGAAGGAGAACATGTTGAACAGCTCGTGCAGGCACACGGCGCCGAGCAGGAACAGGCCGCCGGCGAACGCCCAGTCGCCGAAGCCCACGATGAGCAGGGCGAACGCGATCGCCGGGATCGCGACGGCGATGCGCTGGCCGAGGTCCGCGGTCCCGCTGCGCGGCGGCGCCCGGCGCGGGTCCGGGCGGCGCCCCGCCACGTCAGCGCCCTCCGAAGCGGCGGCGGCGCCCGGCGTACTCCGCCAGCGCCGCCTGGAACGCCTCGCGGCTGAAGTCCGGCCACAGCTCGTCGCGGAAGACGAGCTCCGAGTAGGCCGACTGCCAGAGCAGGTAGTTCGACAGCCGCTGCTCGCCGCTCGTGCGGATGACGATGTCGGGGTCGTGCATCTCCGGCGCGTACAGCAGCCGCCGGAACTCGTCCTCGCCGCCGCCGGCGTACCGCGCGGCCGCGTCGAGGATCTCGGCCCGCCCGCCGTAGTTGAACGCCACGTAGAGCGTGATCCTGTCGTTGTGGGCGGTCTCGGCCTCCGCCCAGTCCATCTGCTCGAGGAGCGCCCGGGCCACCCGGTCGCGGCGGCCGATGAAACGCATCCGGACGCCCTCCTCCCTGAGCTCGGGGGTCTCGCCGAGGATGCGCTCGGAGAACATCCGCATCAGCGCGGTGACCTCCTCGGCCGGGCGCGACCAGTTCTCGGTGGAGAACGAGTAGACCGTCAGCTCGCGGATGCCGAACTCGGCGGCGTCGCGCAGGCGCGCCTTGACCGCGTCGGCTCCCGCCCGGTGGCCCTCGGCCACGGGGAGCCCGCGCGCCTGTGCCCAGCGCCCGTTGCCGTCGGTGATGATGGCGACGTACCGCGCCGCGCGGCCGTCGTCCTCATCGGCCATCACACCTCGAGGATCTCCGCTTCCTTGCCCTTGAGCAGGCCGTCGAGCTCGGCGATCTGCGCGTCGGTGACCTTCTGGAGCTCGACCTCGGCGCGGTGCTCGTCGTCGGCGCCGGCCTCGCCGGCGTCCTTGAGCTCGCGCAGGTCGTGCATCACGTCGCGGCGGATGTTGCGGATCGCGACGCGGCCCTCCTCGGCGATGTGGCGCACCACCTTCACCAGCTCGCGGCGGCGCTCCTCGTTGAGCTCGGGGATCCCGAGGCGGATCAGGCGGCCGTCGTTGTTCGGCGTCAGGCCGATGTCGGACTCCATGATCGCCTTCTCGATCGCCTTGATCGAGCTCTGGTCGTAGGGCTGGACCGTGAGCAGCCGGGCCTCGGGGGCGGAGATGGTGGCCAGCTGCTTGAGCGGCGTCGGCGCGCCGTAGTAGTCGACGACGATCCGGTCGAGCAGCGCCGGGCTGGCGCGCCCGGTGCGCACCGAGCCGAACTCGTTGTTCGTCGCCTGCACGGACTTCTGCATGCGCTGCCTGGCGTCGGCCAGGAGCTCGTCGGTCAGCTCACTCATGTCGAAACCAGGGTCCCCACGCGCTCGCCGCACACTATCCGGTCGATGTTGCGCTCGTCGTCCATGTTGAACACGTAGAGCGGCATGCCGTTCTCCATGCAGAGCGTGAGCGCCGTGAGGTCCATGACCCGCAGGCGGCGCTCGAGCGCCTCCATGTGCGTGATCTCGTGGATGAGCTGGGCGTCGGCGTCCTCTCGCGGGTCGGCGGCGAGCACGCCCTCCACGCCGTTCTTGGCCATGAGGATCGCGTCGGCGTGGATCTCGCTCGCCCGCAGCGCCGCGGCGGTGTCGGTGGTGAAGAACGGGTTGCCGGTCCCTGCCGCGAAGATGACGACGCGGCCCTTCTCGAGGTGGCGCATGGCCCGGCGGCGGATGTAGGGCTCGGCCACCTCGGCGATGTGGAGCGCCGACTGCACGCGCGTCTGCACGTCGAGCTTCTCGAGCGCGTCCTGGAGCTGGAGCGCGTTGAGCACGATCGCCAGCATGCCCATGTAGTCGGCGGTGGCGCGGTCCATGCCCTCGGCCGCGCCGCTGATGCCGCGATAGATGTTGCCCGCCCCCAGCACGATCGCGATCTCGACGCCGCGATCATGCACGCGCTTGATCTCCCGCGCGACCGCCTGCAGCCGCGCGGGATCGGTGCCGTACTCCAGCTCGCCCATCAGCGACTCGCCGGACAGCTTGAGCAGGATGCGCCGGAATATGGGGGCCGGCGCGTCGCTCACTCGCCGACGGCGAAGCGGGTGAAGCGGCGGATCACGACGTTCTCGCCGGTCTTCGCCGAGAGGTCGGCGCGCAGCTGCTCGATGGTCTTCGAGTCGTGCTTGTCCTCGTTGACGTGCTTCTGGTTGAGCAGCACGACCTCCTCGAGCCACTTCTTGACCCGCCCCTCGACGATCTTGGGGCGGATGTTCTCGGGCTTGTCGGCGGCCTGCTGCTCGAACACGCGGACCTCGGCCGCGCGCGACTCCTCGGTGACCTCGTCCTCCGAGACGAACTGCGTCTGCGGCGAGGCGGCGATGTGCATCGCGACCTCCCTCGCGAAGTTCACGAAGTCGTCGTTCTTGGCGACGAAGTCGGTGTTGCAGTCGACCTCCACCAGGACGCCCACCTTGCCGTTGGCGTGGATGTAGGACTGGACCGTGCCCTCGGTGGCGGTTCGATCGGCGAGCTTGCCGATCTTGCTGCCCATCTTCACGCGCAGGATCTCGACGGCCTTGTCCATGTCGCCGCCGGCCTCCTGCAGCGCGGCCTTGCAGTCCATCATGCCGGCGCCGGTGCGCTGGCGCAGCTCCTTGACGTCCGAGGCAGTGATCGTGGGGGTGCTCATGCGCTCTGTTCCTGGCTCTCGGTCTGGGGATCGGTCTCCGCGGTGGCGGTCTCGGGGTCCTGCGTGTCCGTGACGCCGGGCTCGGCCTTCGGCGCGCCGGCGGTCGGCGGCGGGGTCTCGGCCGGGTCCGGCTCGACCGGGGCGGGCGGCGTCTGGACGGCGGCCGGCTCGTCGGCGACGGACGGCTGCGCCTCGGCCTCGGCCGTGACGGTCTGGCTCTCGGCGCCGACCTCGCTCGCCGGCGGGCTGGCCGGTGCCGGCGTGGGATCGATCGCCGGCGGCGCGGGCTCGCCGGCGCCGCCCTTGTCGGGCCCCTCGTCGGGCCGCGGCGTCTCGACCTGCGCGTCCTGGCGCACGGCGGCGTCCGGGCTGGGCTGCGGGCGCCCGAGCTCCTCGCGCGCCTGCGCGACCTCGGCCTCGGCGACCTGCCGGTCGCCGCCGCCCTCGGCGGTGCTGAGCTGGGCCTCGGCCTCCGCGCGCGCGTGCTCGGCGGCCTCCTGACGCGCGCGCTCCTCGGCCTCGAGGCGGGCGCGCTCCTCGGCCTGGCGGCGGGCCTGCTCCTCGGCCTCCAGGCGGGCGCGGTCCTCCTCGGCGCGGAACGCGTAGGCGCCCTCGGCGACGACGTCGCCGATCGCGCGCGTGATGACGTAGCACGAGCGGATGGCGTCGTCGTTCCCGGGCACCACGAAGTCGATCCCGTCGGGGTCGCAGTTCGTGTCGACGAGGCCGATGATCGGGATGCGCAGGCGCTGCGCCTCGCGCACGGCGATCGCCTCGGTCTTGAGGTCGATGATGAACGCGGCGTCGGGCGTGCGCTGCATGTGCTTGACGCCGCCGAGGTTGAGCCGCAGCTTCTCGAGGTCGGCCTGGGCCGCCATGCGCTCGCGCGTCGGCAGCAGCTCGAGCTGGCCCTCGGCCTCGTAGCGCTCGAGGTCGTGCAGCCGGCGGATGCGCTGGCTGATCGTCTGGAAGTTCGTGAGCAGGCCGCCGAGCCAGCGGTTGTTCACGTACGGCTGGCCGGCGCTCTCGGCGACCTCCTTGACGGCGTCGCGGGCCTGCTTCTTCGTGCCGACGAAGAGGATCGTGCCGCCCCGGCGGGCGAGCTCGCTCGCGAAGTCCTGCGCCTGCGCCAGCAGGCGCTGGGTCTGCAGCAGGTCGATGATGTAGATGCCGCTGCGCTCGCCGTGGATGAAGCGGCGCATCTTGGGGTTCCAGCGGCGCGTCTGGTGGCCGAAGTGGACGCCGGACTCCAGCAGCTCCTTGACGCCAACGTCGTTGGCCATGCGGGTGCTCCCTTGGTTGGTGTGACGGTGGACTGCACCGCGCGGAACGTGGCGGACCCGGGCGCGCGCTCGTGACGAGGCGCCCGCTCCGGGCAGGGCCGTCACGCGGCCCGCGCGGGTCGGGTTCTGAAGGTGCGGGGATTGTACGCCAGAGGTCCGGCGCTCCTCATCGCCGGCCGGGGTGAGCGAGCGCCATAGGCTGGCGGGATGACGCCCAGCGCTGCACGCCCTCGTCGCCGGCTTCGCCGACGTCGCGGCGGTGTACGAGCGCGGGCGCCCCGACTACCCGCCGGCGCTCGTCGAGCGCGTCGTCGCGGCGCTCGGGGTCGGCCCCGGCGCGCGGCTGCTCGACCTCGGCGCGGGGACCGGCAAGCTCTCCCGCCCGCTGCTCGCGGCCGGCTTCGACGTGGTCGCGGTGGAGCCGCTTCACCGCATGCGCGCGGCGCTCGCGGCCGGCATCGGGGAGTACGTCGCGTCGCGGACGCTCCGCGAGCCGCTCGACTGGAGCAACTCGACGCTCCTCCCGGGCGACGCCGTGCCGGCCATCGCGCGGATGCGCGAGCATCCCGGGGACGATCTCGTGGTGCTCGGAAGCGGCGAGCTGGTCCAGGCGCTCATGCGCGCGGACCTCGTCGACGAGTACGTGCTGCCGATTCACCCGCTGGTCCTCGGGAGGGGGCGTCGGCTGTTCGAGGACGGCGGCGCGTACGCCGAGCTCGAGCTGGTCGGCGCGACGACGACGACCGGCGTCGTGATCGCGACCTACCGGCCGACGCGGTCGGCCGGCTAGATGGTTGATTCCCCGACCGACGCACCCGTCTTCCACCCACCACCCGCGGGTCGGCTTCGCCGACGGCGGGCGGTGCCGGCGGCGCCGGATGGGCACCCACGTCGGGGGCCCGTGACTCCGCCACTGTTCCCCCTCCGCGGTCACCGCCCGGCATCCACGGTACGGCGAAATCCGGGCACGCCGGCCGCGCAATCAACCATCACCCGCGGATCAGCCCCGCCGCCCGCGCCCAGTCCAGCGTGCGGCGCAGCGTGTCCTCGACCGGCGTGTAGCGCAGCCCGAGCGCGCGGGCGGCATGCGAGCCGTCGTACGCGTGGCCATGGATCATCGTCCGCGCCATCGCGCGGCAGAACGGCGGGTGGCGGCGCAGCGCCCGCGACGCCGCCTCGACGACCGCCGCGACCGCGCTTGCGAGCGCGCCGGGCACGATCCGCGGGCGCACGTCGCGCCCCGACACCCGCGAGAGGAGGTCGAACGCCTCCGCGGTCGTCAGCGTCGCGCCGCAGATCACGTACCGCTCGCCCGGCACGCCGCGCCGAGCCGCGAGCACGTGGGCCTCGGCCGCGTCGGCGATGTCCGTCACGCTGAACCGCGTGTCGATGAACACCGGCAGGCGGCCGTCGAGCAGCGCGAGCAGGATCCGCCCCGTCCCGCCGGTGCGACCGGGCCCCTGCACCGAGGACGGGTTCACGCACACGACCTCGAGTCCCGTCCGCGCGGCCTCGTCGAGCACCGCGCGCTCGCCCTCGAACTTCGAGCGCTCGTAGTGGGAGAGGAACGCCCCGCGATGCGGCGAGTCCTCGCGCCCGATCGTCCCCTCGACCTCGCCCAGCGTCGCCGCCGAGGACGTGTGGACCAGCCGGCGCACGCCGGCCTGGGCGGCGGCGCGCACGATCAGCCTCGCGCCGTCGCGGTTGACCCGGTACAGCGGCGCGGGGTCGAGCGGGCACAGCGTGTTGACGCCCGCGACGTGGTACGCGACCCCGGCGCCGCGCAGCCCGGCGCCGAGCGCGGCGGCGTCCAGCACGTCGCCGCGCACGGTCTCGGCTCCGCGAGCGGCGAGACCCGCCGCCGCGGCGTCCGAGCGCGCGAGCGCCACCACGTCGTCGCCGCCCGCGACGAGCCTGTCGACCAGCGCGCCCCCGATCAGCCCGGAGCCGCCGGTGACGAAGACCCGTTCCCCCACGAACCGTCAGTCGTGGCCCGTGAGGGCCGAACTGAAGCGCTGCAGGTACTCGACCGCGGACATCACGGTGATGAACGCGGCCACGAGCATGACCCACTCGTCGAGATACATCCCGCCGAAGGGATCGCCGGGGCGCAGGATCGCCAGGGGGATGGCGACGAACTGGATCGCGGTCTTGAGCTTGCCCCAGATCGAGGGCGGCATGACCTCGCCGTCGACCGCGACCATGCCGCGCAGCGCGAGGATGACGAGCTCGCGCCCGACGATGATCGCCGCGATCCATGTCGACACGCGATCGGCGCCCACGAGCGCGATCAGCACTCCGGTGACGAGCAGCTTGTCGGCCGTCGTGTCGAGGAACGACCCGAGCGTGGTGGTGATCTCCCAGCGGCGCGCGAGCCAGCCGTCCCAGAAGTCCGTCGCCGCGACGGCGACGAAGAGCAGCGCCGCCGTGAGCTCGGCGTCCTCGCCGGCGAGCACGAGCGCCATGATCACCGGCGCCAGCACGATGCGCACGCAGGTGCCGGCGGCGATCCAGCGCGCCGCTCCGGCTCCTCGCGCGCTCGTCGTCGACGTACTCACGAGGGCGCGATCCTAGCGCTTGGCCCGCCCAGGAGACCCCCCGCCAGTTGCTTGGCAGCGTGCGCGTCGTCCGCGGCGAGCGCCTCGCGCGCCACCCGCGCCGCGTCCGCGGCGTCGACCGTCCGCAGCGCCGCCTTGACGTCGGGGATCCGCGGCGGCGCCATCGAGAGCTCGTCCACGCCCAGGCCCGCGAGGAGCACGGCGCTGGCGGGGTCGCCGGCGAGCTCGCCGCAGACGCCGACCCAGCGCCCGTGCGCGTGGGCACCCTCGGCGACGGAGCCGACGAACGCCAGCAGCGCCGGCACCGGGCCTGCGGCGAGCTCCGCGACGTGCTCGTTGCCGCGTTCGGCGGCGAGCGCGTACTGCGCCAGGTCGTTGGTCCCGATCGAGAAGAAGTCCACCTCGCGCGCGAATCGCTCGGCGGCGATCGCCACCGCCGGCACCTCGACCATGACGCCGACCTCGAGCGGCGGGTCGAGCCCCAGCGCGGCGCGCTCCGCGTCGAGCACGGCCCGGGCCGCGCGCAGCTCGCCGAGCGCGGCGACCATCGGGAACATCACCTTCACGCCGTGGTGCTCGGACGCCACGCGCAGGATCGCGCGCAGCTGGTCCCGCAGCAGCTCGGGGAAGGCGAGCGCGAGGCGGATCCCGCGGCGGCCGAGGAACGGGTTGGCCTCGTCGGCCTGGGCGACGAACGGCAGCGGCTTGTCCGCGCCGACGTCGAGCGTGCGGATCACGAGCGGCCGGCCGCCGAGCGCGGCGGCGACCGCCGACAGCGCCTCGTACTGCTCGTCCTCGGTCGGCGCGTCGTCACGGCCGAGATAGAGGAACTCGGTGCGCAGGAGCCCGACGCCCTCGGCGCCGAGCTCGACCGCGGCGGCGGCCTCGACCACGTCGCCGATGTTCGCGGCGACCTCGATGCGCCGCCCGTCGCGCGTCGCGGCGGGCGCGGCGGCACGGGCGCGCCGCTCGCGCGCGCTCCGCTCCTGTTCGGCGCGGCGCGCCTCCGCCGCCGCCAGCGCGTCGGGATGCGGGTCGATGAGCACGGTGCCGGCGTCGCCGTCGAGCACGACCGGCGTTCCGTCGGCCGCGTCGAGCACGGTCGGCCCCAGGCCGACGACGGCCGGGATGCCGAGGCCGCGCGCGAGGATCGCCGCGTGCGAGGTCGCGCTGCCGCGCGCCGTCGCGATGCCGCGCACGAGCGTGCGGTCCAGGGCGGCCGTCTGGCCGGGCGTCAGGTCCTCGGCGACGAGCACGCCGGGACCGTCGAGCGCGGACGGGCCGGCATCGCCGCCGGCGAGGTGCACGAGGACGCGGCGGCCGACGTCGAGCACGTCCGCGGCGCGCTCGCGCAGGTACTCGTCGTCGGCGGCGCGGTACACGCCGGCGGCGGCGCGCACCGCGGCGTCCCAAGCCTGGGCGGCGTTCTGGCCGGCCTGGATCGCCGTCCGCGCGGGGTCGAGCAGGCCCGCGTCGTCGAGCAGCAGCGCGTGGGCATCGAAGATCTCGGCCTGCTCCTCGCCGGCCCCGGCGGCGACAGCGGCGCGCGCGTCCTCGAGGCGCCGCCATTCAACCGCGGCGCCGGCGGAGGGCGCGTCCGGCACCTCGGGTTCGGGCTCGCGCAGCTTGCGCGCCGGGCCGACCGCGACTCCCGGCGAGACCGGCAGCCCCTGGAGGGCCCCGCCTGGGGGGCCGGCGCCCGGGCGGTCGTCCGGTGCGGCCGGCGCCTGCGCGCTCCCGCTGTCCTCGCCGTCGGCGTCGCCCCAGTTGTCCGCCGCCAGCGCGCGGATCGCGTCGAGCGCCGCGGCCGCCCCCGCGCCCCGCGCGCGCACCAGGATCTCGTGCCCCTGACGCACGCTGAGCGTGGCCAGCGCGGTGAGGCTGCGCGCGCTCACCGGCCCGCGGCCGGTCGTCTCGTTGGAGACCTCGACGTCCGCGTCCGCCGACGCGGCCGCGCCGACGAACCGCGCCGCCGGCCGGGCGTGGAGGCCGAGGCGGTTCTCGACGCGCAGGCGCAGCTCCTCGGCCGGGCCGAGCTGGGCCGCGATGGCCGCGGCCGCGCCCGCCGCCAGCGGCCCCGGCGGCGGCGCCGAAAATCGTCGCGGCCAGCGTGCCGATCGAAAGGACCGGTCCCACGCCGGGGATCAGCGCCGTCGCCACGGCCAGGGCACCGCCAACGACGGCGCCGGTCACCGCTCCCGCGGCTGCCCCTTCTCCCGCTTGCGTCTCCCCGCTGACCTGAGCCGCTTTAGCGGCGTCCAGGTCCGT
>DATAAR010000255.1:0-2414 GCA_036259975.1 Solirubrobacteraceae bacterium
CGCCAGTCGCCAGAGCCGCGCCACCGCGCGCCGCCGTCGGACGGCGCCGCGCCGCGCGCGCGCCCACGCGGCCGCCAGCTCCGGCGCGAGCGCCTCCAGCCGCTCCCACTGGCCGCGGCGCGCGGCGTCGAGGAGGACCGCGCTCGCGCATCCGGGCGCCCCGAGCTCGTCGACCTCGCGCGCGAGCGGGCTGTCCGCGCAGTCGGGGTCAGCGGCAAGGCGGCGCAGCTCCCGGGCGGCGTCGCCGATCCGGCCCCGGTCCAGCAGGCGGTGCAGGAGCAGCGCCCAGAACGCGTCGGGCCGGGCGAGGACGGGGACGCCGCTCGCGCGGTGGCGGCGGCGCAGGCAGTCGGCGGCGGCGGCGCTCGGCAGCTCGAACTTGGGGCCGAAGGCGAGCTCGGTCACCACGTCGAGCTTCAGCCAGAGGTCGCCGTCGGGGTCGTACGCGAGATAGAAGGCGTGGGAGCCGCGGCGCCGCGCGGGCAGCCGGGCGAACCCGAGCCGATCCGCGGCTGCGGCCAGCCGCGGACCATCGGCGGGGGCGACGAGGAGGTCGACGTCGCCGGCCGGCGCGTGCAGGTCTGCAACCCCCCTTAGCACGCACCAGCCGGCTCGGTCGCCGTCCAGCGCCTCGAAGAAGGCCCCGAGGAGGGGGTGGGGGTCGAGACCATTCCTCGTCGACGACGCCGGTAGGTCTGGACACACGTCAGCAAGACCGGGTTTCACCGTTGTTCTCCCGCTCACCGGCTCGTCCCCTGTAGAACGGCGCTTAGGGGCCCCAGTTCTCGCGCTCCTCCGCATCTGTTCGTTCGGCGCGGTAGGCCTCCCCGAAGCGCCAGTAGGCGCCGGGCGCCGCGCGGGCTAGCATCGCGCGTGCCGAGGGCCCCAGACCCAGGAGGAAAGCGCCCGTCGTGAGGATCCTTATCTGTGCCTGCGACGCGCCGCTGCGTCCGCTTACCAACGGCTACGGGCAGTGGCTGACGGGCATCTTGGGCGAGCTCTCGCGCCACCACGACGTGCGGCTGGTCGGATACCGCATGGCCGCACAGGACGGGCCGCCGTCGGTCGAGGCGGACCTGCGGATCGTGCCCTACGAGAAGCCACGTGTCGCCGGCAACGCGGCCGATCTCGCCAAGGCGATGGCGTTCCGCCGCCCGCTGCGCGCCGCGCGCATGGCAGACGGCTTGCGAGAGCCGCTGCGCGAGGAGCTGCGGCGCTTCCGCCCCGACGTCGTGCAGGTGGGCACCGGCAAGCTCTCGGGCCTGCTCGGCGAGCTCGGCGGCCGCCCCGCGGTCCTCCACGTCCAGGACACCTGGCACGTGAACGTCGAGGCGCGGGCGGAGGCCTCGACCGGGTTGCGCCGCACGTTGCTCGAGGCCGATGCGCGGCGCATCGAGCGCTTCGAGGCGCGCCGGTACCGCGGCTGGGACCGCGTCGTGGCTTGCAACCAGGACGACATGCGCACGCTGCTCGCGCTCGATCCGACGCTGCCGCTCACGTTCATCCCGATCGGCGTGAACGCCGCGGCCTTCGCCCCGGATCCCACCGCCGTGCGCGACCCGTCGCGGATCGTCTTCCACGGGAACATGAGCTACGCGCCGAACGCCGCGTGCGCGGAGTTCCTCGCGCGCGACGTCCTGCCGCTCGTGCGCGCCGTGCGCCCGGACGCGCACCTCGCCATCGTGGGCCGGGATCCGACGCCGGCGGTGCGCGCCCTCGACGCCCTCGAGAACGTCCGCGTCGTCGGCGGCGTCGACGACATCCGGTCCTGGATCACCGGCAGCCGCGTGTGGGCCGGGCCGTTCCGCTCCGGCACGGGGATGAAGACGAAGGTCCTCGAGGCCATGGCCACGGACACCCCGGCCGTCGTCACGCCGATCGGCGGCCGCGGAATCGACCTGCGCGCCGGCGCGCTGCTCGTCGGCAGCACCCCGGCCGAGCTGGCGGCCCACATCCGCGCCGTGCTCGACGACGACGAGCTCGCCACCCGGCTGGGCCGCGCGGGCGGCGAGCTCGTGCGCGAGCGCAACGCCTGGCCTGCCGTGGGCCGCGCGTTCGAGCGCCTGTACGAGGACGTGATCGCGGAGCGGCGCGCCCTCGCGGCCACCGGCAGACGCCGGCATGGCCGCGACCGCCGCCACGCCGTTCGCCGACCTCGCACACGCGTTCCTGCCGGCGGACGCCGGGCGCCGCGGCGTTGTCGTCGAGGTCGGCGTCGACGCGCGGGCCCCCGTGCCCGCGGACGCGGACGTCGTGGTCTGGGGCCGCCCCGCCGGGGCGCCCGGCCCGGCACTGCGCCAGGCGGCCGCCCGCGAGCTCGGGCTGCGGCGACTGCGCGCGGGCCTGCCGCCGGGCCTGCGGGTCACCGCGGTGCACCGTCTGCCCGCGCGTCCGCTGACCGCCGGCGCGCGCGG
>DATAAR010000256.1:0-28701 GCA_036259975.1 Solirubrobacteraceae bacterium
GATCGCTTCCACGAGATCCGCGTCCCGACCACGCTGCTGCTCGGCCCTGAGAGCGACCCCGTATCGAGGCCGCCGCGCGCCGGCTGGCCGCCCGAGTCGCGAACGCCGAGCCGCTCGAGGTCGACGGCTCGGCGTTCGCGACTCGGGCGGCCAGCCGGCGCGCGGCGGCCTCGATACGGGGTCGCTCTCAGGGCCGAGCAGCAGCGTGGTCGGGACGCGGATCTCGTGGAAGCGATCGCTCGCGATGTGCTCGCCGTCCCCGCCCCTGAGCTCGGCCACGATCGCGGCGGCGTTGGCCATCATCGCGTCACGCCACTCGGGCGGCACGCGGTCGAAGTCGGTTCCGCCCCGCGGCGCCGGAGCGCCCAGCGCAGGAAGGTGCGCGCGCCGGCCTCGGCGCGGCCCCAGGCGCCCGAGCGCCTGCCCGGCCACGACCGCTCGCGCCGTTCGCGCCGAGGGCCGGCGCTTGGCGTGGAGTGGCCGCTCGACGAGCACGAGCGCGCGAACCAGCTCGCGGTGGGCGAGCGCGGGGTCGAGCGCCACGCCGCCGCCGATGCTCCAACCCACGACGACCGCCGGCGCGGCGCCGAGCTCCCGCAGGAATCGCGGCGGCCTCCTCGCGGTGACGAGCGAGGTCGGAGAGCGGCGGAGCGGCGGAGGCGCCGAACGAGCGGCGGTCGTGGGCGATCACCCGCCCGCGCGCGGTGAGGTCCGCGACCGCGGTGTCCCACAGCCGCGCGGCCGTGCCGTGGATGAGCATGGCGGGCGGGCCGCTGCTTCGACATCCTGTGGCGCCAGGCCGTCGCGGTCCGCGACTGGGCCGAGCGCGCCGCCGAGGAGGTCGAGGGCTGGGACGACGTCGATCCGGCCGGCAAAAGGCGAGCGAGCGCTCGAGCGCACCCGCCGGCTCGCGGCGAGCTGGGCCCGCCGCGAGCCAGGAGGGCCGATCCCGAGGGGTCAGGACCGCGGGCGCTCGCCGCGGCGCGCCTTGCGGGCGTCCTCCGGGCGGCTGTCGCGCCCGCGCGCGCCCCGGCGCTGCACGCGCTCGCAGGAGCCGTTCGGCGCGGCCGCGGTGGCGTCGGCGATCACGTCGACCCGGTCCAGGAGGGCGCGGTCGTCGCCCGGGCCGCACGCGATCCGGTCGACCTCGCCGTCGCGGGTGCGGAACGTGTCGTCGCCGTTGCCGCCGTCGAGCGCGTCGCCGGCCTGGTCGACGGCGCCGCCGGGGCCCGGCTGCACGTCGGCGCGCGCGAGCGCCCACAGCGTGTCGTCGCCGTCGCCGCCGGCCGAGGTGTCCTGGCCGGCGCTGGCGAAGATCGTGTCGTTGCCGGGCCCGCCGTGCGGGGCGCCGTTCCCGGTCCCGCCGGCCATGCGGTCGTTGCCGTTCTCGCCGAAGGAGGTGTCGTTGCCCCTGCCGCCGTAGAGTCGGTCGCGGGAGTCGCCGCCGCGGAGCGTGTCGTTGCCGGGGCCGCCGAAGATGCGGTCGAACGAGGTGCGGTCGCCCGCGGCGTTCGCGTCCCCGGAGATCGTGTCGTCGCCGCTGCCGCCGCTGAGCCAGTCGTTGCCCTGGACGCCCGCGACGTGGTCGTCGCCGGCGTGGCCGAAGACGCGGTCGTTGCCTAGGCCGCCGGTGAGGCGGTCACCGCCCGCCAGTCCGAGGATGCGGTCGTGGCCGGCGTTGCCGTCCATCACGTCGGCGGCGTTCGTGCCGCGTAGGCGCTCGTTACCGGGGCCGCCCTGGATCGTGGCCGCGATCGCGGTCGCGGGGACGGCGAGCGCGAGGGATGCGGTCAGGGCGGCGGTCCGGCGGGTCGTGCGGTGCATGAGTGATGGATCTCCTCCGGTTCGGATTGCACCGGAGGTATGACCGCTGTGGAGCGGCACGGCGACTCGCTCTCATGCAGTTCTCACGCTTCGTGAGAACTTCGTGAGAGATCGCCGCGCGGGCCTGTGGAACCATGCGTCGGGCCCGTCATCGTCCCTGCAATGCGCCGTCTCGCCGCCGTCTGCCTCGCCTGTCTTCTCGCCGCCGCGCTCGCCACGCCGGCCATCGCACCCGGCCGCGACCGCCTGGTCGGCACGCCGCGCGCCGACACGCTGGCCGGGGGTGTCGGCAACGACGTGATCCAGGGTCGCGGTGGCGCCGACCGCCTCACGGGCGGCGCCGGCAACGACCGGATCGGCGGCGGCCCCGGAAACGACCTGCTCGCCGGGGACGCGGGCCGCGACGCGCTCAGCGGCGGTCGCGGGGCCGACACGCTGCTGGGCGGGGCGGGCGCGGACCGCATCGGCGCGGCGACGCGCGACGGCGCGCGCCACGTCGTCGTCGCGGGCGCGGGCAACGACACGATCGCCGCGCTCGATGGCGCCCGCGACCGGATCTCGTGCGGGCCGGGACGCGATCGCGTGCGGGCCGACCGGGGCGACGCGATCGGACGCGACTGTGAGCGGGTGCGCCGTGGCTGAGGCGCCGGCGCGCGATGGCGGCCGGCCGGTCGTGCTGCTGGTCGACGACGACGCCGCGATCCGCCGCACGCTCACCGTCGGCCTCGAGCTCGAGGGCTTCGACGTCGTGTGCGCCTCGGGCGGCCGCCCCGCGCTCGAGGCCGTCGGCGCCGTCCGGCCCGCCGTGATGCTGCTCGACCTCACGATGCCCGACCTCGACGGGCTGGAGGTCCTGCGCCGCCTGCGCGTCGCGGGCGAGGACCTGCCCGTCTGCGTGCTGTCCGCGCGCGACCAGGTCGCCGACCGCGTGCAGGGGCTCGAGGAGGGCGCGGACGACTACGTCGTCAAGCCGTTCGCCCTCGAGGAGGTCTCGGCGCGCCTCCACGCGCTCCTGCGGCGCCGGCCCCCGCGGGAGACCGACGCCGTCGTCGTCGGCGACATCGAGCTCGACCCGGCCGGATTCAGCGCCCGGCGCGCGGGCCGCGACCTCGAGCTCACGCGCCGCGAGTTCGAGCTCCTGCACCTCTTCCTGCGCAACCCCGGCGTCGTGCTGGACCGGCGGCGGCTGCACGAGGAGATCTGGCGCTACACCTTCGATCCCGGCACGAACCCCACCGACGTGTTCGTCGGCTACCTGCGCCGCAAGCTCGAGGCGGGCGGCGAGCCGCGCGTGCTGCACACGGTCCGCGGCGTCGGGTTCGTCCTGCGGGCCTGACGTGCGCGGCCTACGCGGACGCCTCACGCTCGGCGTGACCGCCGTGCTGGCGGCGGTGCTCGCCGTCGCGGGCGTGGTCGTGGCGCGCGACGTGGACCGCTCCGAGCGCCAGGTGCTCGACGACCGCCTGCGCCGCACCGCGGAGCTGTGGCGCGCGACGGCGGTCGCGGCGGTCCAGCAGGAGCTGCCGGGGGCCGACCGCCGGCTGGACGCCGTGCTGTCCGCCACGCGCAGCTCGCTGCGGCTCGCGATCGGCGACGCCGTGCTGCTGTCCTCCGGCGACCCCGCGCCGCAGGGGCGCCGGCCGCCGCTCGGGCTGCACACGATCTCCGTCGGCGGGCGGCGCTACCGCACGTACGCCGAGACGCTGCGCGACCCGAGCCTCGGCGGGCTCGCCCGGCTCGAGGTGACCACCGGCCTCGACGGCCTCGAGCGGCGCCAGGCCGCGCTGCGCCGGCGGCTCGCCGGCCTGGGGGCGCTGCTTCTGCTCGTCGCCGGCGCCGGCGTGTGGCTCGCGGCCGACCTCGTGCTGCGCCCGCTGCGGCGGCTGCGGACGGCGACGGCCGGGATCGCGACCGAGGGCGACCTCGACCGCCCGGTGCCGGTCGCCGGGCCGGCCGAGCTGCGCGGGCTGGCCGGCAGCTTCAACGCCATGCTCGCGCGGCTGTCGCGGTCGGCCGAGGACCGCAACCGCGCGCTGGAGGCGACACGCCGCTTCGCCGCCGACGCGGGGCACGAGCTGCGCACGCCGCTCACGAGCGTGCACGCGACGCTCTCGGCGATCGCGCGGCATCCAGGAATGCCCGCGGCGCAGCGGGGGGAGCTCGCGCGCGACGCGCTCCACGAGCAGCGCCGCCTCGTCGAGCTGCTCGACAGCCTGCAGGCGCTCGCCCGCGGCGACGCCGCGCCGGTCGAGCTCGCCGACGTCGATCTCGCCGAGGTGCTGGACGCGAGCGCCGGCGCGGCGGCGGCCCGGCATCCCGGGCTCGCCCTCTCGACGCATGCGCCCGACGAGGCGGTGGCTCTCCGCGGCTGGGAGTCCGGCCTCCGGATCCTGCTCGACAACCTGATCGAGAACGCCGCGCGCCACGGGCGTCCCGGCGGCGAGGTGCGCGTCACCCTGCACGCGGCGGTCAACGGCGCCGGGCCGGCGATCGAGGTCGAGGACGACGGCCGGGGGATCCCGCCCGCCGAGCGCGAGCGCGTGCTCGAGCCCTTCCACCGAGTCGCGGGGACCGAGCGGGCCGGCTCCGGCCTGGGACTGGCGCTCGTCGCCCAGCAGGCGCGGCTGCACGGCGCGGAGGTGACGGTCGGCGACTCCGCGCTCGGCGGCGCGCGCGTGTGCGTCGGCTTCCCCGCGGCTCAGGACCCGTAGGTCGCGATCGCGGCGGTCATGCGGTCCTGCACGACGTGCGCGCGCGCGGTGTTGCGCGTCGACATGAGGATCGCGAACGCGACGGTGCGCCCGCCGGTCGTCAGGCAGTAGCCGGCCAGGGCGCTGACCGCGCGCAGCGTCCCGGTCTTCGCGCGGCAGCGATCCTGGGCCGCGGTGCCGCGCATCCGGCGCCGCACCGTACCCGTGCGTCCGGCCACCGCGAGCGACGCCTCGAACGCGTGCCCGACCTCCTCCTGGGCGTGCATGCCCGCGAGCAGGCCGACGACCTGGCGCGGGGTCGTGCGGTTCGACCGCGACAGACCGGAGCCATCGACGACCCGAGGGCGGATGCCGAACAGCGCGAGCTGCGAGCGGACGACCGCTGCGCCCGCCGGCGTCGTGCCCGCGCCGCCGAACGCGGCGCCGAGCGCCTTGAGCAGCATCTCGGCGTCGAAGTTGTCGGACGGCACGTTCGTCAGGCGCGCGAGCTCGGTCATCGGCGGGGAGTCGACGCCCGCGACCTCGCGCGCCTCGACCGGTGCCACGCCCGCGCCGCTGCGGCCATCGACGCGCACGCCGGCGGCGCGGAGCGCCTTGGCGAACCGGCGCGCGGCCTCCTTGGCCGGGGCGCCGTCGCGCGAGAAGCCGCGCCCGACGGCGAGGCCGCTCAGGACGCCGCCGATGTTACGATCGAAGGCGAAGGCGGTCCGTGCCGCGCCGCGGCGGCTGTCGAACAGCGTCTCGTCGCCGAGCACCGAGCCGTCGACGCGCGCGATCCCGCTCTGCGCCGCGAACGTCGCGGCGAGCGCCGAGATCTCCGCCCGGCCCAGGGTCGGGTCGCCGCCGCCGCGCAGGTAGAGGTTGCCGCGCAGGACGCCCAGCTCGTCGACGGCGCCCGCCGCCAGGACCTGCGTGCGCAGCCGTGCCTCGGGCCCGAAGCGCAACAGCGCCGTCGACGTCGTGTAGAGCTTCTGCACTGACGCCGGCACGCGGGCGACGGTGTCCTTGCGCGCGAAGAGCACGTCGCCGGTGCCGAGGTCCCGCACGTACGCGCCGGAGAACGTGCTCGCCTGGCGCATGTCGCGCGCGAGCCGGGCGCGGAGCGCGTCGGGGCCGAGCGCGTGCGACGCGGCCGCATCGAGCGCGAGCGCGGCGCAGGCGGTCAGCAGGGCGGCGAGGAGACGGCGCAGCGCGAGCCGGCGGCCGCAGGCGGGAGCGAGCACGCAGACCTGAACACGCGGGGCGCTCGGAAGGAGCGCGCCGCGAGGTGCTACAGCGGCATCTTGCTGCGGCCGCGGCGACCGGCGGAGGCGCTCTTGTTGGCCGCCTTGCTCGAGTGGTCGAACGGCTTGCGCAGCCAGCGGCCGAGCGGGCCGGGCGCCTTGCCCGCGGCTCTGCCTCCGGCGCCGAACGCGCGGTTGACGCCGCTCTGGGGCTTGGACGACAGCCGCGGCGCCAGGAACGCGAGGATGAGGAGGACGATGCAGATCCCGGCGACGACGGCGATGGTCATGGTGGAGGAGTACCCGCGCGCGATCGGGGCGACGCCCAAGCGGACGCGATGGCGCGCACCCGTTCGCCGGTTGTGTCAGGCCCACGCGCGCTCGAGCACCCGGCGCCAGTTGTCCCAGGCGATCGCGCGGATCTCCGCGTCGCCGAAGCCGGACCTGCCCAGCGCGGCGATCAACCGCGGCAGCCCGGCCACGTCGCCGAGCTCGGCCGGGATCGTCGCGCCGTCGAAGTCGGAGCCGAGTCCGACATGCTCGACGCCGATGCGCTCGGCGACGTAGCGGACGTGCGCGATCAGCGTGGCGAGCGGCGTGTCGGCGTCGTCGCGGCCGTCCTCGCGCAGGAACGGCGCCGCGAACACGATGCCGACAAGGCCGCCGGACGCGCCGATCGCGTCGAGCTGGGCGTCGGTGAGGTTGCGGCTCTGCGCCGACAGCGCGTGAACCGCGGAGTGCGACGCGATCAGCGGCGCGGCGTCGATCCGCGCCACGTCCCAGAACCCGGCCTCGTTGAGGTGGCTGAGGTCGACGGCGATACCGAGCTCGGCGCAGCGGCGCACGAGCGCGCGCCCGGCCGCGGTGAGCCCGGGGCCGAGGTCGGGCGACGCGGGGAACGCGAACGGGACGCCATGCCCGAAGGCGTTCGAGCGACTCCACACCGGTCCCAGCGAGCGGAGGCCCGCCGCGCGCCAGAGGTCGAGCGCCTCGAGGCCGGGATCGATCGCCTCGGCCCCCTCCAGGTGCATGACGGCGGCGAGCACGCCGTCGGCGCGGGCGGCGTCGAGGTCGCCCGGCGCGCGCGCCAGGCGCAGGTGGCCGTCGCGCTCGAGGGCGAGCAGCCGCCCGGCCGCGGCGGTGGCGTGCGGCGCGGCGACGTCGGAGCCGATCGGCGGGCTCGGCTCGACGTCGAGGCGGCCATCCGCCGTGTGCTCGAACGGCGGGTCGTGGCCCGGTGTCGGGGTGAAGAGGGCGAAGATCCCGCCGGCCAGGCCGCCGGCGCGGGCACGCGGCAGGTCGAGGTGGCCGCCCGCGCGGCCGGTGACGAAGTCGGCCGCGTCCTGGCGGGTCAGCGTGTCGTTGTGGCCGTCGAAGACCGGGATCGCCGCCGGCTCGGCGCCGGCCCCGCCGTCGCTCACCCGAGGATGCGGACGCGCTCGCCGTACCGCTCGGCGGCAGGGGCCATGACGTCGGCGGTCATGCTGGTGCCCGTCGACCTCGTGGCAGCGGTCTTGCCGGCCTGCATCGCGCTCGGTCCCGACGGAACCGTCAGGGGGCGCGATGCGATGTGGCCCCGCGCAGAGCGCGCGGTGGATGTGAGTGCGGGATCAGGCGGTCGCGCGAGTGGCCTGCGAGCTCTGCGCGGCGCCGAGGTTTGCGAGGAAGAGGGTCTTGTCGATCCTGCCCTGGAAGATCGGGACGCCCATCTCCATGCACTTCGCGATGACTTCCTTGCGCTCGAGGCCTGCCTCGCGAGCGAGCTCGGTGGGCGTCAGGTGATTCGCCATTGGCGGGATCCTCCCTTGGACGTTTGCAACGTCCTGCACATATAGCGCTCGTTGCGGACGCACACAAGCGAAATGGCCGCAACGTGCAGCCTTGGTGTTTTCTCTGACTTGGTTCGCGGAGCGCTCAGATCGGGTTCGGCACGTCCACGAAGACGTGCCGCACGCCGAACTCGGCGGCCAGCAGATCGCCCAGGCGGCGGACGCCGAAGGTTTCGGTGGCGTAGTGGCCGGCGGCCAGGAAGTGCACCCCCGCCTCGCGCGCGCGTCCCATCGCGCGCTCGATCGGCTCGCCCGTGACGAAGGCGTCGAGCCCCGCGGCGATCGCCTCCTCGAGGTAGTCGGCGCCCGCGCCGGAGACGATGCCGACCGTCCGCACGCGCTCCGGCCCGTCGGTGAACGCGAGCGGCTCGCGCCCGGTCGCCTCGCGCACGCGCGCGACGAGCTCGTCCGCGCCGATGCCGTCGCCGGGCAGCCGGCCGACGACGCCGATCGTCGTGCGCTTGTGCGCGCCGAACGGCTCCCAGCCCTCGCAGCCGATCGCGGCGGCGAGCAGCGCGTTGTTGCCGTGCTGGAGGTGACCGTCGAGCGGCAGATGGTAGGCGGCCAGGCCCATGTCGGCGTCGAAGAGCAGCTGCAGCCGGCGCTTGGCCGCGCGGTCCAGCGGCCGCGGCGGACCGGCCCAGAACAGGCCGTGGTGGACGAGCACGAGATCGGCGCCCTCCTCGCGCGCCCGCTCGAATAGGGCGGCGTTGGCGGACACCCCGGTGGCGATCGTTTCGATGGAATCGCGGCCGGGAACTTGAAGACCGTTCGGCCCGTAATCGTCGTACGCGGCCGGGTCCAGCAGCGAATCGAGGTGACCGAGGATCTCGTAGAGCGACGCCACTCTGGACGACCGTCCGACTTGCACGCCTTCAGTTGAACGCTACATTTCGGCTCTTCCGCCGGGCGTCGACACGGAATCGAGGCGGCGGCGGAGGAGAGAAGGAGTAGGGGACCATAGCCACGCTTGCCGCACCGCGGCCCTCGGGAGGGGCCGGTGCCGACCACACCGACGAGGCCCTCGTGGCCGCCACCCGCGCAGGGGATGACCGAGCGTTCGAGCGCCTGTACGAGCGCTACCAGCGCCGGATCGCGGCCTACGTGCGCGGCATGGTCAAGGACCACGGCCGCGCCGAGGACATCACGCAGGAGGTCTTCATCTCCGCCCTGCGGCGAATCCGCGAGACCGACCGCCCGATCATCTTCAAGCCGTGGGTGTACGAGATCGCCAAGAACGCGTGCATCGACGCGTTCCGGCGCTCGCGGCGCGCCGAGGAGATCTCCTACGACGCCGACGGCGGGCTCGGCCCCGCCGACCACGGCCGCCTGGTGAGCAGCACCCCCACGCCGGACGCGGCGGTCGACACCCGGATGTCGCTCGACCACCTGCGCGGCGCCTTCGGCGGGCTGTCCGAGACCCATCACGACATCCTCGTGATGCGCGAGCTCGAGGGCCTGTCCTACCGCGAGATCGGCCAGCGGCTCGGCATGAGCCGGCCGTCGGTGGAGTCGACGCTGTTCCGTGCGCGGCGGCGGCTGACCGAGGAGTACGAGGAGCTGACCAGCGGCGAGCGGTGCGCGCGCGTCCAGACGCTGATCGCCGACTCGGACGGAGGACGCATGGGCCTGCGCCAGGAGCGCCAGCTGGCCCGGCACGTCTCCCACTGCCAGCCGTGCCGGCGCGCCGCATACGCCGCTGGGCTTGACGTGGCCGCGCTGGCCGAGCGCACGTCGCTGCGCTCGAAGATCGCTGCGCTGCTGCCGCTCCCGGCGTTCGTGCGGCGGTGGTTCGGAGGTGGCGGTGGCGACGGCGGTCACCCCGGCGGCACCGGCGGCGGCACCGTGGCGCGCTGGTCGGCGACGGCGAGCCAGTACGCCGAGCCCGCCGGCGGCTGGGTCAAGGCGGTCGTCGTCGCGGCGACCGTCGCGGCGGCCGGCGTCGGCACCGGCGTGGGCGTCACCCAGGGCACGTCGAAGCCGGACGCGGGCGGGCAGGCGCCGGTCGCGGCGCCCGCGGGCGGATCTTCCGTGGGCTCGGGCTCCACGTCTGGCGCCGGTGGCGCGGGCACGGGTCTGGGCACTGCGAAGAGCGTCGGCGCGGCGGGCTCGACGCCCACCGGCGCCGGGGCGGCGCGCCCGGGCGCGGCTCGGCCGGGCTCGTCCACCAGCCGCGCGCCGGCGGGCGATGGCCGTGCCCCCGCGGGCGCGGGTGATCGCACGGGGTCCGGCGGCGGCTCCACGGGCGGGCGGCCCGACGCCGGCGCGGGCGGCGGCACGGTGGACAGGGCGGCCGGCACGGCCGACAGGGCGAGGGACGCCGCTCGGACCACGGTCGACGGCGCGACGAAGTCCGTGAGCACCACGACCAAGAACGTGACGGACGCGGTCGGCAAGACCGTGCGCGACACCACCGAGAAGGCGACCGGCGCGGTCGGCAAGACCGTGCGGGACACGACCGACAGGGTCGACAAGGCCACGGACACTGCGACGGCGCCCGTCGGCGGCGCGGTGAACGACGCGGTCGACACGGCGACCGGCGCGGTGAACACGGCGACACGTGCCGCCGGCGGGTCGATCCCGTCGCATCCGGTCGGGACGGTGACGACCTCGCTGCCGAACGTGCCGACGCCGAGCGTCAGCGTCCCGACGCCGAGCGTGAGCGTCCCGACGCCCAGCGTCAGCGTGCCGACGCCGAGCGTGTCGACGCCGAGCGTGAGCGTGCCGACGCCGAGCCTCCCCGGCCCGCCGGGCGGTTGACCGCGCGCCGAGGCGTGACGCTCGAGGTCGCGGCACAGACCCTCGTCACCGGCCTCGCGGTCCGCGATTTCAAAGCGGTCCCCGGAGCGGGCTAGATACACTGGAGCCCTCTCTCGGGGCGTGGCGCAGCCTGGTAGCGCGCACCGTTCGGGTCGGTGAGGTCCCCGGTTCAAATCCGGGCGCCCCGATTGAGCTCCCTTCCCCTCACGGATGCGCGCCCGCGCAGGGACACCGTTCCCGCCCACCGTGAGGTCCCCGGTTCAAATCCGGGCGCCCCGATTGAGCTCCCTTCCCCTCACGGATGCACGCCCGCGCAGGGAGACCGTTCCCGCCCACCGTGAGGTCCCCGGTTCAAATCCAGGCGCCCCGATTGAGCTCCGTTCTTTGCGCCCGCACGCCCCGCGCAGCGATACCGCGCCGCCGGGGGCGACCGGCCCCTGCGAGATCCGTCCATCGCAGCCGACGCCGCGCCGTCACGATGTCAACTCGGTGTGGCCGCGGCTAGGCAACCCGCGACCGCGCCTGCCACACTCGGCGCCATGCTCGCGCGGCACACCAAGATCGTGGCGACCCTGGGGCCGGCAACGGACCCGCCCGGCACCCTCGACGACCTCGTCGCGGCGGGGCTCGACTGCGCCCGCCTGAACTGCTCGCACGGCACCGCGGACGACCTGCGCCGCCGCGCCAAAGACGTGCGCGAGGCCGCCGCGCGCGCCGGGCGCCCGGTCGCGCTCATGTTCGACCTTCAGGGCCCGAAGCTGCGCCTCGCGTCGGAGACCGAGCAGCGCGTCGTGGAGGTTGGCGAGCGCGTCACGTTCGCCGGCGCCGAGGTGCCGGCCGACGACGACCGCGTCAGCGTCGACTTCGGCGGCTTCGCCGACCTCGTGACCGACCGCTCGGAGATCGTGATCGGCGACGGCGTGCCGCGCATGCTCACCGAGCGCGTCGAGCAGGGCGCGGTCACGACGCGCGTCGTGTCGCGCGGACCGCTCAGCCCGCGCAAGGGCATCACGGTCACCTACGCGCGCCCCACGCTGCCGGCGATCACCGAGAAGGACCTCGCCGACCTCGAGCTCGCGGTCGAGTTGGAGGCCGACTTCGTCGCGCTGTCGTTCGTGCGCTCAGGCGCGGACATGGACGCGTTGCGCGACCTGCTGCGCGAGCACGGCTCGGCCGCGCGGACCATCGCGAAGGTCGAGAAGGTCGAGGGCTACGAGCGCCTCGACGAGGTCATCGCCGCCTCCGACGGGATCATGGTGGCGCGCGGCGACTACGGCGTCGAGGCGGGCGTGGCGCGCGTGCCGCTGATGCAGAAGGACACGATCGTGCGCGCCACGCAGGCCGGCAAGTTCGTCATCACCGCAACCCACATGCTCGAGTCGATGGTGTCGTCGTCGGAGCCGACGCGCGCGGAGGCGGCCGACGTCGCCAACGCCGTCATCGACGGCACCTCGGCGGTGATGCTCTCGGCCGAGACGAGCGTCGGCGCCCACCCGGTCCAGGCGGTGCTCGCCATGGGCCAGATCGCTGAGGCCGCGGAGGAGGCGCCGCTCATCCACGGCGCGGCGCATCAGGTCGAGCCGTCGGGCCCGGACGCGGCCGTCATGCACGCCGCGATCAACCTCGCGGACGACGTCGACGCCTGCGCGCTGATCGTCCCGACCGCGACCGGGGGCACCGTGCGGGCGTGCGCGAAGTACCGCCACCGCCGGCCGATCATCGCGCTCGCCCACAACCAGCGCGTGGCCAACCAGCTCGCGCTGGAGTGGGCGGTGCGGCCGACGACGATGGACGTCGCCGGCTCGGTGGACGAGCTCATCGACGCGGCGCTCGAGCGCGCGCGCGACTTCGCCGGCCTGGAGCCCGGGTCCCTCGCGGTGCTCACCGCCGGCCGGCGCACCGGCACGCCCGGCGCGACGAACCTCATCACGCTCCGCGACATCCCCTAGCTGCTTGCAGTTAGCAGATATGGCTGCTAACTTGCTAACAACAGCAGTGAGGCAGTACCTCCCTTCCACGACACCAGGAGCACGTCACATGGCCCGCAACCAGAACCCCGGCACCGACGCCGTCGAGGACACCGTCGAGCGCATCCGCGAGCTCAACGAGCAGATCCTCGACGCCGGCAAGAAGGCCGGCGGCGCCTACCTCGACGCCTACGAGAAGGCGCTGCAGTCGATCGCCGACTACCAGGAGCAGGTCGCCAAGCAGACCGACGTCGAGTGGGTCTCGACGATCGTCGACGCGCAGGCGCGCTTCACGCGCGAGCTGACCAAGGTCTACGTCTCGACCGGTCGCGAGTTCCTCAAGTAGCAGCGACCCAGCGACGCCCGGCTCGGCCAGCCCGGGCCGGGCGGGCGCACGCGGTCACGGCCGCGTGCCGGCGGCGATGAAGCCGCCGCCGTAGAGCACCTCCTCGACCTCGACGTCGCCGAGCAGGTCCTCGAGGCCGCTCCACGGACGGTCGAAGCCCGCGAACGTGGTCACGTACGGGCGGTTGACCTGCCACGTCCACAGGTTCAGCGCGGCGGCGCCCGGCCGCCACCACGGCGCCCACTTCGGCCCGCCCGCCACGATCCGGCCGCCCGGCCGGACGTGACGCACCACGTTGGCCAGCGCGGGCGGCGAGCGCAGGATGTCGTGCGTCGCGCACAGCAGCGCCGCGTCCGCGACGACCGGCAGGCCGGCCTCCTCCGCCGGCGCGGCCACCACCGTCACGCCGGCCAGCGCCTCGGCCCGCTCGCGGGCGCGCTGCGCCATCGCGGGGCACAGCTCGATGCCGATCACGCGGCCGCGCGGCCCGACCGCGCGCGACAGGGCCGGCAGGTTGCGCCCGGTGCCGCAGCCGACGTCGAGCACAACCTCGCCGTCGCCGAGCGCGAGCCGGTCGACCGCGCGCTGCCGGTACGCGTCGCCCGACAGCGTCAGGACGTCGTAGCCGCCGGCGACCGCCTGGTAGCGGTCCAGGGCCCGCTCGCGGTCGGGCGCTCGCAGCTCGAGGCCACCGGCGCCCGCCGCGGCCGCACCGACGTCCGCGACCGTCGACGCCGCGCGCCGAAGCGCGCGGGCGGCGGTCCTGAGCTCGCGCGGCCTCATCGCTGCCCAGCGAAGCCCATTGCGGTCGTCCGGTCAAGCGCGTGCCCAGGCACACCGTTGGCGGGTTAGCCGTCGGGGCTGCACGGGTGTTCCTCCGGGGACCTGACCCGGACGGGCGTGCTACCAGACCGGCAGCCTACCGCGGCCGCCACACGTGGATGATGTCGCGCATCGAGAGGATGCCCTCGACCTGGCCGTTGGAGACGACGACGAGGTGCCGGAACCCGCCGCGCGCCATCGCGTCGGCGGCCTCCTCGAGCCCCCAGTCGCCGTCGGCGAACGTCGCCGTCGAGGTCAGGTGGTCGCGCACGAGCTCGGAGTCCGGGTCCTCCCCGGAGCCGAGCGAGCGGACGAGGTCGCGCTCGGTGACGATCCCGGGCCCGGGCGCCTCGGGGTCCATGATCACCGCCGCGCCGACGTTGTGCTCCACCATGAACTGGGCCGCCTCGCGCAGCGTCCGCCCCGGCGTGATCGTGAGCACCTCCTCGGTCATCGCGTCTCGCACCTTCACGCCCGCTGCCCTCCGCTTTCCTTCGTCGCTGCCGCCGTTGACGACCCGACATTACGCAATGGCTCAGATCCTTGGCACGGAGACGCACGCGGGCGTTCGCGAACCACACGGCGAAGGCGGCATCCGCGTCCGGATACCCTCGGCGGGTGCTCGGCCTGCCCGACGGGGTCACAGCCTGCCTGTTGGACCTCGACGGCGTGCTCACGCAGACCGCCAAGGTTCACGCCGCCGCCTGGAAGCAGATGTTCGACGAGTTCCTGCGCGAGCGCGCCCTCCACACCGGCGAGCCGTTCCGGCCGTTCGACGCGCGCGCCGACTACGACCGGTATGTCGACGGCAAGCCGCGCTACGACGGCGTCGCCTCGTTCCTCGAGTCGCGCGGGATCGAGCTGCCCGCGGGTCGCCCCGACGATCCGCCCGACGCGCGCACGGTCGACGGGCTCGGCAACCGCAAGAACGCGCTCGTCCAGGCGCTGATCGAGCGCGACGGCGTCGAGGCGTTCGAGGGCTCGGTGCGCTACGTGGAGGCGGCGCGCGACGCCGGCCTGCGCTGCGCCGTGGTCTCGTCGAGCTCGAACTGCCGCGACGTGCTCGCGGCGGCCGGGATCCTCGACCTGTTCGAGGAGATCGTCGACGGGGTCGTAGCCGCGCGCGAGGGCCTGCGCGGCAAGCCCGCCCCAGACACGTTCCTCGAAGGCGCGCGCCGGCTCGGCGCCGAGCCGCCCCAGGCCGCCGTCTTCGAGGATGCCCTGGCCGGCGTGGAGGCGGGGCGCGCGGGAGGGTTCGGCCACGTCGTCGGCGTGGACCGCGTGGGACAGGCCGAGGCGCTGCGCGCCGCCGGCGCCGACATCGTCGTCTCGGACCTCGGCGAGCTGCTGGACCGCGGATGATCACCCACCCGGCGTTCCCGATCGTGCCGTGGGCGCTGCGCGAGACCGAGCTCCGCCTCGGCGTGCTGGCCCAGAGCGAGTCGCTGTTCGCGCTGTCCAACGGCCACATCGGGCTGCGCGGCACGCTCGACGAGGGCGAGCCGGTCGGCGTGGCGGGGACGTACCTCAACGGCTTCCACGAGGTCCGCCCGCTGCCGTACGCGGAGTCCGCGTACGGCAACCCCGAGGCGGGCGAGACGGTGGTGAACGTCACCGACGGCAAGCTCCTGCGGCTGATGGTCGACGACGAGCTGTTCGACGTGCGCTACGGCGAGCTCCTCGAGCACGAGCGGACGCTCGACTTCCGCGCGGGCGTGCTGCGCCGCCGCGTGCACTGGCGCTCGCCCGTCGGGTGCGAGGTGCGCATCGCCTCGACCCGGCTGGTGTCGCTGTCGCAGCGGACCGCGGCGGCGATCCTGTACGAGGTCGAGGCGGTCGGCGATCCGGTGCGGCTCGTGGTGCAGTCCGAGCTCGTGGCGAACGCCGACGGGCCGCCGGGCCCGGGCGACGGACCGGTCGACGCGACGGTCGCGGCCGACCCCCGCGGCGCCGCGGCGCTCCGCGGGGCGCTGGTGGCGGAGCAGCACTACCACCATGAGGAGCTCGTGCTGCTCATGCATCGCGCCCGGCGCAGCGGCCTGCGCATGGCGGCCGCGATGGACCACGAGGTCGAGGGCCCTGAGGGCATGTCGATCGACGCGGAGTCCTCGCGCGACGTTGGTCGGGTCACGATTGCCGCGGACATCGCGCCCGGCCAGCGCCTGCGGGTCGTCAAGTTCCTGGCCTACGGCTGGTCGGGTCACCGTTCGCAGACCTCGGTCGGCGCACAGGTCCGCGGGAGCCTCGCCGAGGCCCGCCACACCGGCTGGGAGGGCCTGTGCGCGGCACAGCGCGCCTACCTCGACGGCTTCTGGCGCCGCGCGGACGTCGAGGTCGACGGCGACGCGGAGCTCCAGCAGGCCGTCCGCTTCTGCCTGTTCCACGTGCTCCAGGCCGGCGCGCGCGCCGAGCGGCGCCCGATCGCGGCCAAGGGCCTGACCGGCCCCGGCTACGACGGGCACGCGTTCTGGGACACGGAGTCGTTCGTCCTGCCGGTCCTGACGTACACGGCGCCCGAGGCCGCGCGCGACGCGCTGCGCTGGCGGTGCACCACCCTCGCGCTCGCGCGCGAGCGCGCGCGCCAGCTCGGCCTGGAGGGCGCGGCATTCCCGTGGCGGACGATCGCCGGGCGCGAGTGCTCGGGGTACTGGCCGGCGAGCACCGCGGCGTTTCACGTGAACGCCGACATCGCCGACGCGGTCGTGCGCTACCAGCAGGCCGCCGGCGACGTCGGCTTCGAGTGCGGCCCGGGCCTCGAGCTGCTCGTCGAGACCGCGCGGCTGTGGCGGTCACTCGGCCACCACGACCAGAACGGCGGCTTCCGGATCGACGGCGTCACCGGCCCCGACGAATACACGGCGATCACCGACAACAACGTCTACACCAACCTGATGGCGCGGCGGAACCTCGAGGCGGCGGCGACGGCCGCCGCGGCCCACCCGCCGCAGGCGGAGGCGCTCGGCGTCGACCCGGACGAGATCGCCGCCTGGCGGGCCGCCGCGGCGCGCATGGTGATCCCGTACGACGAGCGCCTCGGCGTGCACCCGCAGGCCGACGAGTTCACCGACCACGCGGTGTGGGACTTCGCCTCGACGCCGCCCGAGCGCTATCCGCTGCTGCTGCACTACCCCTACTTCGACCTCTATCGCCGGCAGGTCGTCAAGCAGGCCGACCTGGTGCTTGCGCTGTACGCCTGCGGCGACGCGTTCAGCGCCGAGCAGAAGGTCCGCGACTTCGAGTACTACGAGCCGCTGACGGTGCGCGACTCGTCGCTGTCGGCGTGCACGCAGGCGATCGTGGCGGCCGAGACCGGGCACCTCGGCCTCGCCTACGACTACCTCGGCGAGGCGGCGCTGATGGACCTGCAGGACCGCGCGCACAACACCCGCAACGGGCTGCACATCGCGTCGCTGGCGGGAAGCTGGCTGGCGCTCGTGGCCGGATTCGGCGGCATGCGCGACCACGGGGGGGCGCTGCGCTTCGCGCCGCGGCTGCCGGCCGGGATCGAGCGCCTCACCTTCCGCGTGGGCCTTCGGGGCTGCTGCCTGGCGGTCGAGGTCCGCTCGACGGAGGCGACGTACCGGCTGGTGGCGGGCGAGCGGCTCGAGATCGCCCACCACGGCGAGCCGCTCGTGCTCAGCGGCGACGAGCCGCAGACCCTGCCGATCGAGCCGGTCCCGGAGCGCGAGCGTCCGCGCCAGCCCCCGGGGCGCGAGCCGGCGCCCCGCGCCGCCGACCGCGCGGCGGCGCGCGCCTGAGGCGCCGGGACCCGCCGGCCCGCAGGTCAGTCGGGCGGCCGCTGGAGGCCGGCGCCGGCGAAGCGCGCGCGGACGTCGTCCGGCCACGGGGTCGCGCGGCCGGTCGTGCGGTCGATGAGGCAGCTCTTCACCGTGCCCTCCGCCGCGATCGCGCCGTCCGCGCCGACGCGCAGCGCGTACTCGACCGACGTGCGCCCGAGCGCGCGGACCGCGAGCTCGACGTCGACGGGGTCGTTGAAGCGCAGCGGGCGGCTGAACGTCGCCGCGACCGACACGCGCGGGGTGGCGCCGAACGTGAAGTCGGCGATCCCGAGCGCCGTGTGGAGCGCCGCCTCGGCCGCCTCGGCCAGGCGGAACACCGTCGTCCAGTGGTAGATGCCGGCCGCGTCGGTGTCCATCCACTCGATGCGCCGGCGCAGGACGACGCGGGCGGGGTCGGGCAGGTCGGAGTCGATCGCCATGGTGGCCGCGATGACAGCACACGCACGGCGCGCGGGGCGGCCCCGCCCGGAGGCGGAGCTATGGTCCGCCGCGTGAACGAGCAGCTCCGTCGCCACGCCGTGGGCGCGCCGGCCGCGCGTTCGGTGCTGCTGACGATGCTCGGCGAATACGTCCTGCCCGCCTCCGGCAGCGCGTGGCAGGAGACGCTGATCGGCGCGCTCGGAGCGGTCGGGCACAAGACGCACGCCGCCCGCCAGGCGCTTGCGCGCAGCATCGCCGCGGGCTGGCTGCGCACTGAGCGCCACGGCCGGCGATCGCGCGTGCACCTCATGCCCGACACGGCGGAGATGCTGCGCTCTGGGGCGCAGCGGATCTACTCGTTCGGTGAGCCGTGGGACTGGGACGGGCACTGGCTGCTCGTCGTCCTGCGCGTGCCGGAGGAGCGCCGGGAGGTGCGCCACCAGGTCCGCACGCGGCTGGCGTGGGCCGGCTTCGGCTCCCTCGGCGGCGGCCTGTGGATCACGCCGCACGTCGAGCGCGAGCGCGAGCTGCGCGACCTCACCGGCGGCGGCGTCGCCGAGGTCGTCAGCTTCCGGGCCGAGGTGGGGGACCTCGGGGACCCGCGGAAGGTCATCGCCGACGCGTGGGACCTCGGCGCGGTCGCCGAGGCGTACCGGGCGTTCGCCGCCCAATTCGGCCGGATGCGGCCGAACGGGCCCGAGGCCACGTTCCGCGCCCAGACGCTGCTCGTCCACGAGTGGCGCCGGTTCCCGTTCCTCGACCCCGATCTCCCTGACGACCTGCTGCCCGCACGCTGGCCGCGCCGGCGCGCGCACGAGCTGTTCGCCGAGCGCCACGCGCAGTGGCACCCAACGGCGCAGCAGCACTTCGCCGCGCTCGAGGCCGCCGGCGGCGCTCCGGACGTGGCGGCATGACGGCGGCCGGAATCTTCATCACCGAGACGCCGCCGCACGGCTCCGGGATCCGCACGTCGGTGAAGGATTTGTTCGATACCGCCGGGGTGCGGACGACGTACGGCTCGGCCGTGTTCGCCGACCACGTGCCCGAGGCGACCGCGCCCGCGGTGGCGCGGCTGGAGGCCGCCGGCTACGCGACGGTCGGGAAGACGAACCTGCACGAGTTCGCGTGGGGCATCACGTCGGAGAACCCGCACTACGGGACGGTCCCGAACCCGCGCGCGCCGGGGCGCGTGGCGGGCGGCTCGAGCGGCGGAAACGCGGCCGCGCTGGCGGCCGGGCTGGTCGACGCCGCGCTCGGGACCGACTCGGCCGGGTCGATCCGGATCCCGTCGGCGTGCTGCGGCACGACCGGCTTCAAGCCCACGTTCGGGCTGGTGGCGCTCGAGGGCTGCTTCCCGCTCGCGCCGACCTTCGACTGCGCCGGCCCGATGGCCGCCGACGTCGCGGGCTGCGAGCGGATGCTCGCGGCGCTCGCGTCCGGCTTCGAGCCCGCGGCGCTTCACTCGCTCGCCGACGTGCGCGCCGGGGTGGCGTGGACCGACCGGGCCGAGCCGCTCGTGCGCGAGCGCGTCGAGGCGGCGGCCGCGCGCTTTCCACACGGGCGGCCGGTCGAGGTGCCGGCGCCCGACGGCGTGTACCCGTGCCTCGGGCGCGAGGCGGCGGAGGTCCACGCCGAGCTGTTCCGCGAGCACCGCGAGGCGTACGGCGAGAACGTGGCGACGAAGATCGAGTGGGCGCTGACGATCGAGGACGCGGAGGTGGAGGCGGCGCGCGCCGCGCGTGACCGCTACCGCGAGCGGATCGCCGCGCTGTTCGCGGAAATCGACGTCCTGGTGACGCCCACCATCCCCATGGTCGCGCCGCCGACCGGCATCGGCGACCTGGCGCTGCGCGGGCGCATGATCGAGCTCACGCTGCCGTGGAACGTCGTCGGCGCCCCGGCGCTGGCGCTGCCGTGCGGCCGGGCCGAGGACGGGCTGCCGGCGTCCGTCCA
Organism: Solirubrobacteraceae bacterium; assembly: GCA_036259975.1. Lineage (GTDB taxonomy): Bacteria > Actinomycetota > Thermoleophilia > Solirubrobacterales > Solirubrobacteraceae > JAOPZW01. The sequence continues at coordinate 19,656 of DATAAR010000256.1, forward strand.
GCTCGTCGGCCGCCCCGGAGCCGACGCGACGGTGCTCGCGGCGGGGCGGCTGCTCGAGCGCGCGGTCGCCGGCTCGGTCCAGCGGCGCAACTCTCGCCCCGCCGCGCGTTCAACGGGTATCGGCCGATGCGGAGGAGGTCCTCCTTGAGTCCCGCCACCTGCGCCGCGCGCGCCCGCCGCGGCATGCTGTCGCTCGTCGTGCTCGCCGCCGCCGGCGCGGCCGCGGCCGGCCCCGCCGCCGCGTCGTGGCCCGGGCTCAACGGGTGGACGTCGTTCAGCTCGAACCGCCTGGGCACGGCCGCGAGCGGCGACGTGTTCGCGATGCCGCCCGTCGGCGACCCGGAGCGCCGGCTCACCACCGAGCCCGCCGACGACGGGCAGTCCGCCTGGTCCCCGAACGGCCGGCAAATCGCGTTCAAGAGCCGCCGTGACCGCAACAACGAGCTGTACGTCATGGACTGGGACGGCACGGACCAGACGCGGCTGACGAGCTCGTTCGGTATCAGCGAGGGCCAGCCGGCGTGGTCGCCGGACGGGCGACGGCTGCTGTACCGCCAGACGGCCGACAACCCGATCGTGCAGAACGCGGACATCTGGCAGATCGACGTGAACCCGGCGGCCCCGAACCCGCGCCCGGTGCTGCAGCGCACCGGCGACGAGCGCTATCCGTCGTTCTCGCCCGACGGGACGAGGATCGTCTTCCGCGGGGATCTCGACCTCGTCGACCACAGCGGCGACGAGGAGCTGTTCGTCATGAACGCCGACGGGACGAACGTCGTCCAGCTCACACGCAACGCGGTGTTCGACTCGGGCCCCGCGTTCTCGCCCGACGGCGCCCGGATCACGTTCGAGAGCGCGCGCGACAGCGGCGACCCGCGGCGGCTCGACGTCTACGTGATGGACGCCGACGGCAGCGACGTGCGGCGCCTCACCGCCGATCCGGCGCACGACGAGGGGCCGGTCTGGTCGCCCGACGGCCGGCAGCTCCTGTTCACATCCGACCGCGCCGGGCAGCAGGAGATCCACCGGATGAACGCGGACGGCAGCGGCGTGCGCCGCCTCACCGAGGATCCCGCCCGCGAGGAATCGCCCGACTGGCAGCCGGTCCCGTTCGACACCAGGGGCCACGCCGCGTGCGGCGACGTGGGACTCGGACGCGGCGCGGCGATGAGCGTCGTCGTGCGTGGACGTCCCTGCCGCGTCGGGCGGCGGCTGGCGGCGCGGTGGGCGCGGCGGGCGTCGGACGGCCGCCGGTCTGGGCGCCTCGACGGCCTGCGCTGCCGCGCGAGGGCGCACACGTTCGACCTTGCGCTCGTCCACTGCCGCCGCGGTGGCGCGGTGGGCGTCGCGTTCGTCTGGCGCGACCCGAGGGCGCCGCTGCTCGGTGCGGCCGCAGGGCGCGGCCGCTAGGAGGCGGGCGGCTCGGCCTCGACGACGACGTTGGGGCCGCGCTTGTCCTCGAACCGGTCGAGGACGCCCGACTCGACCAGCCGCCGCCGGCCCTCCGTGGCGTCGTGCACCGAGCAGGACGAACACCTGATTGGGGTCCCTCCACGCCGCGGAAGACGCGCTTCACGGTCGCCTTCTCCCTCGCCCGCGGGCGGTCCTCGTCGAACAGCGCCATCCAGCCGTCGTAGTCGCCGACCAGGATGCGGGTGATGATGAACGCCGCGATTGCGCTCCTTCGTCGTGCGCGCGCCGCCCGGGATGTTCCCAGGGAGCGCTGAGCCTCGGGCGCTATCTTCGAACCACATGCCAAGGACTGACAGGCAGGTGGGCGCGTGGAAGCGCGTCGCCGTCGTCGGCGCGGGGCCGGCCGGCTTCTACGCCAGCGCGCAGCTGCTCGACGAGGGCTTCGAGGTCGACCTCATCGACCTGCTGCCCACGCCGTTCGGGCTGGTGCGCGCCGGGGTGGCGCCGGACCATCCGAAGATCAAGAGCGTCACGCGCGTGTACGAGAAGACCGCGCGGCGCGAGGGCTTCCGGTTCTTCGGCGGCATCGAGCTCGGCACGGACATCTCCGCCGACGAGCTGCGCCGGCGCTACCACGCGATCGTGTACGCGGTCGGCAGCTCGGATGACAACCGTCTCGGCATCCCGGGCGAGGACCGGCCGGGGTCGTACCCGGCCACGCGCTTCGTCGCCTGGTACAACGGCCACCCGCAGTTCTGCGACGAGTCCTTCGACCTGTCGGCCGAGCGCGCGGTGGTGGTCGGCAACGGCAACGTCGCGATCGACGTCGCGCGGATGCTCCTCGTGCCGCCCGACGAGCTCGCGACGACCGACACGGCGGACCACGCCCTGGAGGCGTTCGCGGCCTCGCAGGTCAAGGAGGTGGTGCTGCTCGGCCGGCGCGGTCCGGCGCAGGCGGCGTTCACCAACCCGGAGCTGCGCGAGCTCGGTGAGCTCACCCGCGCGGACGTCGACGTCGACCCGGCCGACCTCGAGCTCGACGAGCACTCGCTCGCGTGGCTGCAGGCCGAGGGCGACCCGACCGCCAAGCGCAACGTCGAGATCCTGCGTGAGTACGCCGCCCGCGAGCCGCGCGGGCACGGCCACCGCATCAGCCTTCGCTTCCTGCGGTCGCCGGTGGAGATCCTGGGCGAGGGCGAGGACGGCCCGGTCACCGGCGTGCGGGTGGTGCGCAACCGCATCGAGCGCGGCGACGACGGTCGCCTGCGCGCGGTGCCGACCGAGCACGAGGAGGTCATCGAGTGCGGGCTCGTGCTGCGCTCGATCGGCTACCGCGGCCGCCCGCTGCCCGGCGTGCCGTTCGACGATCGCCGCGGGCTGATCCGCAACACGGAGGGCCGCGTGTGCGGCGAGGACGGCGAGCCGATGGTGGGCGAGTACGCCGTCGGCTGGATCAAGCGCGGGCCGAGCGGCGTGATCGGGACGAACAAGAAGGACGCCGGCGACACCGTCGCCAAGGTCGTCGAGGACGCGGAGGCCGGCCGGCTGCGGGACCCGGCGGAGCCGGACGCCGACGAGACGGCCGCGTGGCTGCTCGGCTCGAGCCCGGCCGCCGTCGAGTGGGCCGGCTGGCAGGCCATCGACGCCCACGAGCGCGGCCTCGGCGAGCCCGCCGGCCGGCCGCGCGTCAAGCTCGTCCGCATGGAGGAGCTGATCGAGGCCGGCCGCGCGGCGGCAGCGTCCCGGTAGGGCCACGCACGCCGAGGGCGAGCGGGTGTGGCCGCCCAGACACTTCCGGGCTGATGCGGGAAATCCGACATAGTGGCGGAGAACCCGCATCACACCCCGTGCCGTGACCGCTCGTGGGACGCCACGATAGGACGCCGCCGCGGGCCGCGACACTCAGGGCAACCCGGCGCTGAACGCCGCGAGCGCGTCGAGCACCGGCTCGGGCGCCTCGAGATGCGGGCTGTGGCCGCCCGGCACGACCAGCCGCCGCACCGGGCCGCGCACGCGCGACGCGATGCGCTCGACCTGGTCGAGCGTGCCGTAGGGATCGTCGGCGCCCTGGATCAGCAGCGTCGGCACGGTCACGCGGCGCGCCTCGGCCTCGAGGCTCCAGGCCCGGAACGCGGGGTCGAGCCACACGTCGCACCAGCCGAAGAACGCGGCGTCGGGATCGTCGTGGTGGCGTGCCATCCGCTCGCGCAGCGGGCCGGCCTCGAACTGGCGGCGCGTCTCGCGGATCGCGTTCACGGTGATGTCCTCGACCATGACGTGCGGCGCGAGCAGCGCCAGCCCGCTCACCGCCCGCTCGCCGGCGTGGATCAGCGCGATCGAGCCGCCGTCGCTGTGGCCAATCAGGATCGGCTCGGGCGCGTCGACCTGCTCGAGCAGCGCGGGCAGCACGTCGCGCGCCTCCTCGTGGAAGAACGCGGGCGTGCGCGGCCTGGGCGCGCGCTCCGAGCGCCCGTGGCCGTAGCGCGAGAACGCGATGACCCGCCGCCCGGTCGCGCCGGCGAGCGCGCGCGGGAACCCCCGCCAGAGCCCGACCGATCCGAGGCCCTCGTGGAGCAGGACGAGCGCGCGCCGGCCGGCGTCGCCCTCGATCTCGACGGTCTCGAGGCACCGCCCGTGCACGCGCACGTCGCGCGGGATCTCGGCGGTCGCGGACATGCGGGCGCACACGTTAGTGTCGGCGCGACGAGGAGAGGGCAGCACGATGTCGCAGGCGGACTACGTCGTGGTCGGTGCCGGTTCCGCGGGCTGCGCGGTGGCCGCACGGCTGTCGGAGGACGAGGACGCGCGCGTGGTCGTCCTCGAGGCGGGCGGACCCGACACGCTCGAGGCCATCCACCAGCCGCCCATGTGGCCGACGCTGTGGGGGACCGAGGTCGACTGGGGCTACGAGACGGCACCGCAGGCTGGCGCCGCCGGCCAGGTCCACCAGTGGCCGCGCGTCAAGGTGCTCGGCGGCTCGAGCAGCCTGAACGGCATGGTCTAACTGCGCGGCAATCCGGCCGACTTCGACGACTGGGCCTACCACGGCCGCCGCGCCTGGGACCACGACGCGCTGCTGCCGCTGTTCCGGCGCATGGAGGACGTGCCCGACGGCGATCCGCACTACCGCGGCCGCGGCGGGCCGAACACGCCCCGCCCGGCGGCCGACCCCAACCCGATCTACCTGCACTTCATGTGTATTCACGTGCCGTTCCACCTGCCGACGTTCACGGTTCCCGAGGGCTCGTGGACGATCGCCGTCGGGCTCGCGCGCCCGGCGAGCCGCGGGACCCTGCGGCTGCGCTCGGCCGACCCCGCCGACAAGCCGCTCATCGACCCGGGCTATCTCGCCGAGCAGGCCGACGTGGAGGCCATGGTGCGCGGCGTCGAGCTCGCCCGCGAGGTCGCCGCGGCGAGCGCGTTCGACGACTGGCGCGGCCCCGAGGCGCTGCCCGGCACGCGGGTGCGGGGCGCCGAGGCGCCGCGCGAGTTCACGCGCCGCGCGGCCGGCAGCTACTTCCACCCGGCCGGGACGTCCCGGATGGGGATCGGTCCGGGGGCGGTCGTCGACCCGGACCTGCGTGTGCGCGGATCGACGGCCTGCGGGTCGCCGACGCCTCGGTGATGCCGGACATCGTCGCGGCGAACACGCACGTGACTTCGATACGCCGACCTCGCGGCGACCTCCAACCTGGAGTGTCACCGCGCACCCGATGAGGAGGACAGGATGGAAGCGTTGTTCCAGATCGGCAAGGAGCTTGGGGCGCTCGAGGCGAGGGTCCGATCGCTCGAGACCAAGCGATGCGACTGCAAGTCGAAGTCCAGGGGGTCCCGGATGCGGAGCTGCCGAAGGAGCAGCGCGCGATTCTGGCCGAGGTTCGCGACAAGCACGCAACGCTCGTCGCCGGCTTCAACCAGGTGCTCAAGGACCTCGAGCTCGCCGATCGCGTCAAGATGGACGGCTTCACGCTCGCCGACATCGGCGTCGTTCGCGGGGACGACGTCGACATGTGCTGCATGTCCTGCAAGCTGGACGATCAGAGCGGCTGGCAGTACTGCTGCGACTACCAGGGCTGCGCCACCTGCTGCTGAGCGCCGGCGGGCCTGCCGGCAGCGGACGTGCCGGCCACGGCGGGCGTCGGCGACGGCCTCCGACGGCAGCGGCTACGCATCCAGGTAGAGCGCGAACTCCCACGGGTGCGGGCGCAGCCGCACCTCGTCCACCTCGCCGCGCTTGTGCTCGAGGTACGCCTCGATGAGGTCGGGCGTGAACACGTCGCCGGCCAGCAGGAACTCGTGGTCCTCCTCGAGCGCGTCGAGCACGCGATCCAGCGACGTCGGCACCTGCGCGATCCGGGCCTGGCGCTCGGCGTCGAGCTCGTAGAGGTTCTCGTCCACCGGCTCGGGCGGCTCGACGCCGCGCTGGACGCCATCCAGGCCCGCCATGAGCAGCGCCGAGAACGCGAGGTACGGGTTCGCGCTCGGGTCGGGCGAGCGGAACTCGACGCGCTTGGACTTCGGCGACGTGAAGTACACCGGGATGCGCACCGCCGCCGAGCGGTTGCGCTGGGAGTAGAGCAGGCTCACCGGCGCCTCGTAGCCCGGCACGAGGCGCTTGTAGGAGTTCGTCGTCGGCGCGCAGAACGCGAGCAGCGCAGGCGCGTGCTCGAGCAGGCCGCCGACGTAGTGGCGCGCGGTGTCCGACAGCAGCGCGTAGCCGCCGTCGTCGAACATGATCGTCTCGCCGTCCTTCCACAGCGACATGTGCGTGTGCATGCCGGAGCCGTTCTCCTCGAAGATCGGCTTGGGCATGAAGGTCGCGACCTTGCCCGCCTGGCGGGCGACGTTGCGTGCGACGTACTTGTAGAGCTGCATCGTGTCGGCCATGCGCAGCAGCGGCTGGAAGCGCAGGTCGATCTCCGCCTGCCCCGGGCCGCCGACCTCGTGGTGGTGGACCTCGACCTCGACGCCCATCCGCTCGAGCATCAGCGTCATGCGCCCGCGCAGGTCGGTGAGCGTGTCGAGCGGCGGAGCGGGGAAGTAGCCCTGCTGCGAGCGGTTGCGGTAGCCCAGGTTGGCGACCGCGCCGTCGACGCGGCCGAACCCGAGGCCGGCGTTCCAGAACCCCTCGCCCGAGTCGACCTCGTAGAAGCCGCGGTTGGCCTCCTGGCCATAGGCGACGTGCTCGAAGATGTAGAACTCGGCCTCGGGCCCGAAGTACGCCGTGTCGGCGATCCCCGTGGCGGCGAGGTGCTCCTGCGCCTTATGCGCGACGTTGCGCGGGTCGCGCGTGTACGAGCCGCCCGTCACCGGGTCGCGCACGTCGCAGATCAGCGACAGCGTCGGGAACTCGTGGAACGGGTCGAGCATCGCCGTCTGCGGGTCGGGCACGAGCAGCATGTCCGACTCGTTGATCTCCTGGAAGCCGCGGATGGACGAGCCGTCGAAGCCGGCGCCCTCGGCGAGCAGGCCCTCGCCGAGCTCGCGCGCGGCGACGGCAAAGTGCTGCCACGTCCCGGGCAGGTCGGTGAACTTCAGGTCGATGAGGTGGACGTCGTGGTCGCGGGCGAAGGCGACGACGTCGTCGGGCGTCGGCACGGACTCCGGGCTCACGGGCAGCGCCAGCGGCGGCCCGAGCGGCGTGGGCAGCGGCTCGTTCGTCAGCGACATGGGCGTCTCTCCTCTGCTCCGGGGCTTCGCCGGACGCTAGCCGCGCGGGCGCGCCGGCGCTTTGGCCCTCCGGTCCAACCCGCTTGGCCCTGCGGTCCAATCGGCGGCGGTCAGATCTCCAGGCGCTGGTCCTCGAGGTCGAGCTCGCGCTCGATGCGGTGCATGACGTCATTGGAGATCACGCCCTGGTTGCGCAGGCCGACCACCGCCGCGCGCTGGGCCTCGAGTACCTCGCGCACCATCCGCTGGTAGGCCTGCGAGCGGTCCTCGTAGCCGTCGTCCTCGATCTTGCCCGCGCGCGCCTTGAGCCGCCGGCGGCGGTATTCGTAGAGCGCGACCATCCGCTCGGCGGTCTCGTCGCGTGTCCACTCCTCGGCTGCGAGCTCGTCGAGGCGCGCCAGCGCCGCCTGCGTGGCGACCAAGCGCGCGCGCAGCTCCTCGCGCTGCTCGCTGTCGTCGCCGCGCACGCCGAGGCGGCGGATCACCGCCGGCAGCGTCAGCCCCTGCAGCACGAGCGTCGCGAAGATCACGGCGAACGTCAGGAACACGAGCAGGTCGCGCTGCGGCGTGTCGGCCGGCAGCGCCAGCGCGGCGGCGAGCGACACCGCGCCGCGCATGCCCGACCACGCGAGCACCATGCGCTGCCGCCACCCCGCGCGCCGCGCGACCTGGCTCGGGCGCCGGTCGAGCGCGCGGACGATGTGCGGGGTCGTCAGCACCCACGCGACGCGCGTGCCGGTCACGACCGCCGACACCACCGCCGCGAGGCCGAGCAGATACCAGGGCGACTGGCCGGACAGGCCGTCGAGGATCGCCGGCAGCTGGAGGCCGATGAGCACGAACAGCAGCGCGTTGAGCAGGAACGTGAGCATCGACCACACCGCGGCGCCCTGCTGGCGCATTTGCGGCGAGCTGATCCCCGGCGCCCACCAGCCGATCGCCACGCCGGCGCTCACCGCCGCGATCACGCCCGAGACGTGCAGTGCCTCGGCCGGCACGTACGCCGCGTAGCCGCTGAGCAGCGAGATCGTGATCTCCACGGGCGGGTCGTCGAGCCGCCGGCGGATCTCGGCGATGACGCGCGCGACGACCAGGCCGATCGCCGCGCCGCCCGCGGCCGAGAGGACGAACTCGAGGCCGGCCTCGAGCAGCGAGAAGGTGCCGCCCCCGATCGCGCCGACGGCGATCCGGTACAGCACGAGCGCCGACGCGTCGTTGACGAGGCTCTCGCCCTCGAGGACGTTGATCGTGCGCCGCGGCACGTCGAATCGCCGCGCGATCGCCGTCGCCGCCACCGGGTCGGTCGGCGCGACGATCGCGCCCATCGCGAAGCACGCGGCCCACGGCAGTCCGTCGACGAGCGCGTGCACGGTCACCGCGACCGCGGCGGCCGTCGCGACGACGAGCGCCGTCGACAGCAGCGTGATGGCGCGCGCGTCCGCGCGCAGCTCGCGCAGGTTCGCGAAGAACGCGCCGGAGTACAGCAGCGGCGGCAGGAACACGACCAGCACGAGCTCCGGCGCGAGCGTCACCTCGGGGATGCCCGGCATGAAGCCCATCGCCAGCCCGCCGAGGACGAGCAGGATCGGGTACGGCAAGCCGATGCGGGTCGCGAGGGCGCTGAGCCCGGCGACCGCGACCAGCAGGCTGACGATCACGATCTCGATGTGCTCCATCGCGCTCGCGGACAATCATCGTGAAACGCGCGCGGCGCGTCGAAGACGGAAGGCGCATGACCACTCTCTGCAGGGCCTACTCGAGCGAAGCCGAGGCGCGCGGCGCCGTCGAGCGGCTGCTCGCGGCCGGCGTGCCGGGCCGCGACGTTCAGGTACTCATGGGCGAGCACCCGCGCGACGCGCGCGAGGCGCCGGTCGGCGCCTTCGCGCCGGCCGCAGACGGCGCGACGGCCGCCGCCGGCGCGTTCGCCGGTGCGCCGGTCCCCCGCGCCGCCGGGATGGGCGGC
>DATAAR010000257.1:0-10883 GCA_036259975.1 Solirubrobacteraceae bacterium
CCCGCCCAGCGCCGCCGCCAGCGCCAGCTCGCAGCCGCTGTCGACCTCGAGCTCGTCCGCCAGCGACCGGGCGCCACCCGGCGCGCCGGCCTGCGAGCGGAGGAACTGGTTGACCGCCGCCAGCTCGCCGCCGACGCGCGCGGCCTCCCGGTGCGCCGCCTCGGCCGAGGTCTCCGCTGCGCGCCGCGCCCGGCGTGCGACCTCGCACGCCTCGTCCGCCGCGCGCAGCTCGGCCCGCCGCTCCTCGACCGCGGTCGCGAGCCCGGCCACGCGCGCGGCCGCCTCGGTCCGCGCCCCCGAGAGCGCCTCGAGCTCGCGCTCAAGCTCCGCCGCGCGCTCGGCGTCCAGGCGCTCGAGCTCCGCCTCGAGCGCCTGGATGCGTTCGCGGCCGGCCTCGTCGGGTTGGTCGTCCGTGGCCTCCGCGCGCAGCGCCAGGAGCTGCGCCTGCCGGCGCTCCACGCGCTCCTCGAGCCCGCCGGCCACGTCGCGCGTGCGCTCGAGCCGCAGATCGATCCGCTCGGCCGCCGAGCGCGCCGCGAACGCGCGCCGCGCCAGCGCCTCGCGCTGCTCCGTGCGCCGCGCGAGCCCCTCCTCGGCCTCCTGACGGCGGGCCGAGACCTCGGCCAGCGCCGCCTCCGCCTCCTCGCGCGCGACGCCGTGCGCGCGAGCTCCCAGCGCGCCTCCACGGTCTGGCGCTCCAGGCGCTCGTGCAGCTCGGCCGCCTCGGCCTGGCGCTTGAGCGGCCGCAGGCGCGAGCGCGCCTCGCACTCGACGTCGAGCGCGCGGTCGAGGTTGTCCTGCGTGCGCTCCAGCTTGAGCTGCGCGCGCCGGCGGCGCTTGCGGTGCTTGCCGAGGCCGGCCGCCTCCTCGATCAACAGGCGCCGGTCGCGCGGCTTGGACGTGACGATGCCCTCGACCCGGCCCTGCGAGACGACGGAGTGCATCTCCTTGCCCAGGCCCGTATCGGACAGCACCTCGAGCACGTCGACCAGGCGGCATTTGGCGCCGTTCAGGCGGTACTCGCCGTCGCCGTTGCGGTCGAGGCGGCGGACGATGGAGATCTCGCCGACGGGCAGGTCGATCCCGCCGTCGGCGTTGTCGAGCACGAGCTCGACCTCGGCCGCCGAGCGGGCCTGCACGCCGCGTCCGCCGCCGAAGATGACGTCCTGCATCGACTGGCCGCGCACGGCGAGCGGCGACTGCTCGCCCATCGCCCAGAGGACCGCGTCGGTGACGTTCGACTTGCCGGACCCGTTGGGGCCGACGATCACCGACACCCCCGGCCCGAACTCGAGGCGCGTGCGGTCGGGGAACGACTTGAACCCCTTGAGGCTGAGCGAACGAAGGTGCATCGGCCTAGGCCTCCTCCTCGTCCTCGTCGTCGTCCACGTGCGGACTTTCGAGCATGTCGAGCGCCGCTCGGGCGGCCTCCTGCTCGGCGTGCTTCTTCGACCGTCCCGAGCCGGTGCCCACCGGGCGCCCGGCGACCGAGGCGAGCACCTCGAACGTGCGGTCATGCGGGGGGCCGAGCTCGGCCGTGACCGAATAGTCGACCTGCTCCCCGCGCTGGGCGAGGCGCTCCTGCAGCGTCGACTTGAAATCGACGGGGTGCTCGAGCGCGTGCTCGATCTCGGGCTGGAAGGCGTCGACGACCGCCTCGGCGGTGCGGTCGTAGCCGGCGTGCAGGTAGCAGGCGCCGATGACCGCCTCGATCACTGAGGCCAGGACGCGCTCGGTCGTCGTCAGCGTCGACGCGCTCTGTCCCACGCCGTGCGGCGCCGCGGCGACGAGACGCTCCGGGACCCGGAGGCGCTCGGCCACCGCGCGGCACGAGGCTCCCGACACGGTCTGCGCGCGGATCTTCGTCAGCCGCCCGGCCCCGAAGCGCTCGGCCTCCAGCCGCGGGTACAGGTGCGCGGTGATCGCCAGGCCCAGGACGCTGTCGCCGAGGAACGCGAGGCGGGAGTAGGAGTCGCTGCGGCGGTCCGTCCACGACGCATGCGTGAAGACCTGCTGGCGCAGGTCCTCGGGAAGCTCGTCCAGCAACTGTTGCAGGCGTTCCAGGGCTAGTGGCCCACTTACGAGTTGGCCGGGGCGTGATCCACAACGAAGTCGACGGCCTGGCCCACGGTCGTGATCCGCGCGGCCTGCTCGTCGGACATCTTCACGCCGTAGGAATCCTCGAGCTCCTGCACCAGCGTGTAGAGGTCGAGCGAGTCCGCCTCCAGGTCCTCCCGGAAGCGGGTCGTGTCGTCGATGCGCGCGGGATCGACCTCGAGCTCGTCGGCGAGGTGGGCCCGGATCAGCGTGAAGACCTCTTCGCGGGTCATGGCGCCGACACCGTAGAGCCCGCCGCGGATGTCTCGCCGCCCCGGCGGAGCGCGTGCGCCGCGCGGAGCGCCGCGTGCGTGCGCCCGACCACGTCCTCCTCGGTCGCCCGCGCGGCCAGCCGGATCGCCTGGGCGATTCCGCGCCGGGAGAAGCGTCCATGCGGCACGACGCCGAGCCGCCGCAGCCCGAGCAGGTACGTCCCGCCGGCCATCTCGGGGTCGATCACGTCTCGGAACTCGAGCAGCGCCGGGCGCAGCAGCACCCCGCCCGCCTTCGCCCGCCGCGACGACGTCGCCACCCGACGGATGTTGCGCAGCATGGCCTCCGAGACGCCCTCCATGAGCTTGAGCGCGACGTTGCCCGTGAAGCCGTCGGTGACGATCACGTCCGCCCGGCCCATCGGGATCTCGTTACCCTCGACGTTGCCGACGAAGTCGTACGTGCCGCCCTCGGCCATGCGCGCGCGCAGCGCCGCGTGCGCCTCGACGACGAGCGGCGTGCCCTTCGTCTCCTCCTCGCCGATCGACAGCAGCGCGACGCGCGCGCGCTCGACGCCGAGGATCGTCTCGGCCAGCGCCGCGCCCATGAAGCCGAACTGCACGAGGTGCTCCGGGCGCACCTCGGTGTTCGCGCCGACGTCGACGATGATCACCGGGTGCTCGGGCACGGGCACCGGGATCGCGAGCGCCGGGCGGTGGATGCCGCGGGCGCGGCGGATGTTGAACAGGCCGGCGGCGAGCGCGGGGCCGGTCGAGCCGCCGGAGACGAACGCGTCCGCGTCGCCGTCGGCCACGGCGCGCGCCGCGCGGACGATCGACGACTCCGGCTGCGCACGTACCGCCGCGACCGGGTCGGCGGCCTTCGCGATCGAGAGCGGGGCGTCGACGATCGCGACGCCCTCCGGCGCCTCGCCCATCTCGTCCGCGGGCCCGAACAGGAGGACCCGCACCCCGTCGGCTGCCGCCTCGGCGGCCCCCGCGGCCACCTCGGCGGGACCGAGATCGGCGCCGTTGGCGTCGACCGCGACCGTGATGCTCATCCGCCGAAGGCTACTCAGGCGCGCGGACCGCCCGTCCCGCGCGCGTCCGGGCCAGTGCTAGTGCTCGTGATCGTGCTCGTGCTCGTGCACGTGCACGACCTCGCGCCCGCCGTACGTGCCGCACACCGGGCACACCCGGTGCGGCAGCCGCGGGCTGTGGCACTGCGGGCACGCGTTGTACGTCGGCGCGGAGATCTTGTGCTGCGCGCGGCGCTTGTGCGTGCGGCTGTGTGACTGCTTCTGCTTCGGGACGGCCATGAGCGATCGCAGAGGGTAGACCATCGGCGCCCTGATTGACTGACGGACCTGCCCGAGCGCGTCGAGATCCGCCCCATGACGCCCGCCGACGTCGCCGCCGCCGAGGCGGTCGGGCGCGGCGTCCTGTCCGGGGGCGCCGATCCGGGGGACGACGCGCTCGCCGAGCGCGGCCGCCGGCGCGTGGCGCATCTCCAGCGCACCGACCCCGGCGGGGCGTGGGTCGCCGAGCACGACGGCCGAGTCGTCGGCCTCGCGCTCGCGCTCGTCCGCGAGGGCGTGTGGGGGCTGTCGCTGTTCGCAGTCGCCCCCGCGCACCAGTGCCGCGGCGTGGGGCGGCGCCTGCTCGAGGCGGCGTTCGACCACGGGCGCGACGCGCGCGGCCACCTCATCCTCTCGACCGGGCACCCCGCCGCGATGCGCCGCTACGCGCGGCTCGGCCTCGAGCTGCGCCCGTGCGTCGCCGCGGCGGGGATCGTCGACCCGGTCCGCCGCCCCGCCGTCGACGGAGTCCGCGAGGCGGGCGCCGAGGGCGTCGCCACGGCGGACGCGATCGGGCGGGCGGTCCGCGGCGCCGGCCACGGGCCCGACCTGCCCGTCCTGCTCGAGGCGGCCGACACCCGCCTGCTCCTGGCCGGCGACCGCGCGTTCGCCGTCGTCCGCGACGACCGCATCGCGCTCCTGGCCGGCCGCGACGAGGACGCCGCCACGCGCGTGCTCGACGCGGCGCTCGCCACGAGCCGGCCGGGCGCCACGATCACGGTCGAGTTCCTGACCGCCGGCCAGGACTGGGCCGTCCGTGCGTGCCTGGACGCCGGGCTCGCCCTCTCACCCGACGGGCCGCTCTTCGCGGGCGGCGACATCGGCCCGCTGCGCCCGTACCTCCCGAGCGGGGCGTACCTGTAGCAACGCGCGCGGTCAGGGCGGGGCCTCGACGTCCATCCGCTCCACGAGCCCGTCGCGCAGGGCGTACAGGTGCCCGACGCGGCGGTCGGCGAGCACCTCGCCGGCGCGCGAGCGCACGACCTGGTGGACGTCGGCGCGATGCGACCGTCCTCGCGCTCGGCGAATGCCTCGGGGGTGACGCGCGGGTCGATCCGCTCGAACTGCCGGCGCCAGTACGCGAGCACGTCGGCGCGGCCGCGCAGCCGGCCGCCCTCACACGCGTCGGCCCAGTCGACGTCGGGCTGCATGAACGCGGCGATGGCGTCGATGTCGCGGGCGGCGAACGCAGCGTACATCGGCCGCAGCATCGCCTCGGCCGCGGGGGGCGCCAGCGCCGGCTACGAGTCGAAGCGCAGCTCGCGCAGCTTGGCCCAGCGCGGGTCCGGCGCGGGCTCGTGGTGGTGCTCGGACCCGGCCGTGTTGAGGTTGACCCCGCACTCGGGGCACAGCCCCGCGCACTCGGGCGTGCACACCACCTGGGCCGGCAGCGCGAGCGCGTACGCGTCGCGCGCCCAGGCCGACAGGTCGAGCTCCTCGTGCTCCACGTAGGGGCTCTGCATCTCCTCGCTGCCGCCGGGCTGCTCGACCTCGCGCGCGTCGACCGCGACGACCGGCGCGGCCGCCTCCAGGCAGCGCATGCACGGTCCGCTGAGGCCCGCCTCGAAGCGCAGGCGCAGCGCGTACCCGCCGCCGGTCATGCGCGAGACGTCGAGCGTCACGTCCACCACCTGCGGCTCCACGGTGTACGTCTCGCCGCCGAAGTCGAAGTCGCCGAGCCCCACGCCGAGGATGAGCCGGCGCCCCTCGCCGGCCGAGAGGCGCAGGCGCCCGAGGTCGAAGATGTCGGTACGGGCGGCCATGTCTCCGAGGGTAGATCATGCGCCGGTGCGCGCCATGCTCCTCGACGAGCCGGAGCGCCCGCTGCGTGCGGCTGCTGACCTCCCCGACCCCGAGCCCGCAGCCGGGCAGGCGCTCGTGGCCGTCCACGCGTGCGGCGTGTGCCGCACCGACCTGCACATCGCCGACGGCGAGCTGCGCGCGCCCCGCACCCCGCTCGTGCTGGGCCACCAGATCGTCGGGACGGTGCTCGCGGCCGGCGCGGAAGCGGATCTGGAGCCGGGCGCGCGCATCGGAATCCCCTGGCTGGCGTGGACCTGCGGCGCGTGCCGGTACTGCCGCTCGGGGCGGGAGAACCTGTGCGAGCGCGCGCGCTTCACCGGCCTCGACGTCGACGGCGGCTACGCCAGCCGCACCGTCGCCGACGGGCGCTACTGCTTCGCGCTGCCGGACGGCTACGCCGACCTCGAGGCCGCGCCGCTGCTCTGCGCTGGGCTCATCGGCCACCGCGCGCTGCGCATGACCGGTGACGCCGAGCGCCTCGGGCTCTACGGCTTCGGGGCCGCGGCGCACATCGTCTGCCAGGTCGCGCGCCACCAGGGCCGGCGCGTGTTCGCGTTCACGCGCGCGGGCGACGACGCGTCGCAGGCGTTCGCGCGCGAGCTCGGCGCCGAGTGGGCCGGCGACGCGCTCGGGCCGGCGCCCGAGGAGCTCGACGCCGCGATCGTGTTCGCGCCGGTCGGCGCGCTGGTGCCGGCCGCGCTCCGCGCGCTCGCCCCCGGCGGCGCGGTCGTGTGCGCGGGCATCCACATGAGCGACATCCCGTCGTTCCCGTACGCCGACCTGTGGCGCGAGCGCTCGATCCGCTCGGTCGCCAACCTCACGCGCGCGGACGCCCGCGAGCTGCTCGACCTCGCGCCGCGCGTTCCCGTGCGCACGCGCGTGACCAGCTACGCGCTCGAGCGGGCCAACGACGCGCTCGCCGACCTGCGCGCGGGGCGGCTCGAGGGCGCCGCCGTCCTCGTGGTCGGCGATCCCGGCTCGGTACCGTGACGGCATGACGCAGCCACGCGTGGAGCTGCTGTTCTGGGACGGCTGCCCGTCGCACCCGCAGGCGCTCGCCGACCTGCGTGCGGCGATGGCCGACGCCGGCCTCGATCCCGGCACCGTCCTCGTGCGCGAGGTCGACACCGACCAGCGCGCCGACCGCGAGCGCTTCGTCGGGTCGCCCACGATCCGCGTCGACGGCGAGGACGTGGACCCGCCCGGAGACGAGCGCGTTGGGCTCACGTGCCGCGTCTACCGCCTGCGCGACGGCCGCCCCTCCCCGGTGCCAGACCCGGCCGTGCTGCGCGAGGCCCTGGAGCGCGCGATGACGAGGAGCACCCCATGACGCTTGCGATCGGCGAGGCCGCGCCCGCCTTCGACCTGCCGGACACGGAGGGCGTGCGCCACACGCTCGGCGGCGACGGAGACGACCGCGACGCCGCGGCGACCGTGGTCGTGTTCACCTGCAACCACTGCCCCTACGCGCTCGCGTGGCACGAGCGCATCCTCGACGTTGCGCGGGACTACGCCGGCCGCGGCGTGCGGGTGCTCGCGATCAACCCCAACGACGCCGAGCGCTACCCGCGGGACTCCCTTGACGCCATGCGCGAGCGCGTGCGCGCGGACGGGGGCTGGCCGGTGCCGTACCTGCGCGACGAGGGCCAGGAGGTTGCGCGCGCCTACGGCGCGAAGACAACGCCGGACGTGTTCGTCGTCGCCCCGGACGGCGCGATCGCCTACCGGGGCGCGCCCGACGCCGACCACGGCGACCCCGGCCTGAAGGCCGCGTGGCTGCGCGCGGCGCTCGACGACGTGCTCGCCGGGCGCCCGGTGGACCGACCGGAGACCACTCCGGTGGGCTGTTCGATCAAGTGGCGGGCGTAGGCCCGCTCAGAGGTCCAGCGCCCGCGACACGATCCGCACCCCCGGGTCGCGGTCGGACGGCTCGACCGATCGCGCGGTGAACCCGAGGCGCTCGTAGAACGCCGCCGCGCCGGTGTTCGCCTCGTAGTGCTCGAGCCAGACCGCGTCCGCAGCGCCGCGCAGGCCGGCGACGTGGCGCTGCAGCAGCGCGCGCCCGATTCCCGCGCGCTGCGCGCCCGGGGCCACGTAGAGCTTCCAGACGACCGGCCTCCCGTCGGCCATGCGATCGAACTCGAGCAGCCCGACGGCGCGACCGCCGCGCGTGGCGACGAGCATCCGCCCGTCGCGGCACGCCGCCCCGAGGGAGTACTCGTTCCACCACTCCGCGATGCCCGCCTCGACCACCGCCGGCGGCAGCACGCCGTCGTGCGCGTCGTGCAACGCGGCCACGCCGAGCGCGCGCAGCGCCGGGACATCGGCCGCGGTCGCGAGCCGGATCTCGAGCGCGTCCGCCACGCGGCGCCGGCCCCGCCGGCGGCGTCAGCCCTCGCGCTCGGCGAGCTCGCGCTTCAGCACCTTGCCGGTCGCGTTGCGCGGCAGCTCGGCGATGAACACGATCTCGCGGGGGACCTTGTAGCGGGCGAGGTTCGCCTTGACGTGGTCCTTCAGCTCGTCGGGTGACGGCTCGCGCCCCGGCAGCGGCACGACGAACGCCCGCAGCCGCTGACCGAACTCCTCGTCGTCCACGCCGATCACCGCGACCTCGCATACCGCCTCGTGCGCCGCGAGCAGGTCCTCGACCTCGCGCGGGAACACGTTCTCGCCGCCGGAGACGATCATTTCGTCGTCGCGGCCGGCGACGAACAGGCGCCCGGCCGCGTCGAAGTGGCCGACGTCGCCCGACGACATGAGCCCGCGGACCATCTGCTTGCCGCCGCCGCCGGTGTAGCCCTCCATCGCCATCTCGTTGCCGACGAAGATCCGCCCGGTGTCACCGCGGGCGACCTCGGCGCCGCTCTCGTCGAGCAGCTTCACGACGGTACCGCGCGGTGGCCGCCCCGCGGTCCCGGGCGCCTCGCGGAGGTCCTTCGGCGTCGCGATCGTGGCCCACGCCACCTCGGTCGAGCCGTAGAGGTTGTAGAGGACGTCGCCGAAGCGGTCCATGACCCGCAGCGCGAGCTCGCCCGGGAGGGCGCTGCCGCTGGCGGCGATGACGCGCAGCGCCCGCAGGTCGTAGCGGTCGATCGTCTCCGCGGGCAGCTCGAGGATGCGCTGCAGCATCACGGGCACGACGACCAGCGCGGTCGTCCGGTGCTGCGCCATCGTGCTCAGGGTGTCCTCGGGATCGAAGCGCCGGCGCATGACGAGCGTCGAGCTGAGCGCCATGCCGAGCGTGAAGTGCGCGAAGCCCCAGGAGTGGAACATCGGCGCGGCGAGCATCGTGTTCTCGCGCGCGCGCAGCGGGATCATGTCGAACAGCGCGGCGGCCGGCTCGAGCGACTCGGGCTGCCGGCGCTGGGCGCCCTTGGGCGTGCCGGTCGTGCCGCTCGTGAGGATGACGACGCGGCCCTTCTGGCTCGGCGGCGAGAGGTCGGACGTGTCGCCGCGCGCGATCAGGTCCTCGAGCCGCGGGTCCGCGGCCGGCTCGCCCGGATCGTGCCAGGCGACGAACCGCAGGCGGCTCCGGCCGGCGTCGCGGATGAGGTTCTCGAACTCGGCGTCGTGGACGATGGCGGCAGGCTGCTCGCGCGCCGCGACCTCGGTGATCTGCGGGCCGGCGAATGCGGTGTTCAGGTACAGCGCGTGCGCGCCGAGCTTCGACAGCGCGACCGTCGTGTCGACGAAGCCGCGGTGGTTGCGGCACATGATCGCGACGTTGTCGCCCTCGCGGATCCCGGCGGCGCGCAGCTCGTGCGCGAGCGCGTTCGAGCGCCGGTGGACCTCCGCGAACGTGAGCGTGCCGAGGTCGTCGATGATCGCGGTCTCCTGAGGGAACCGGAGCGCGCTGACGGTGTAGCCCGCCGCCGGCGTCGGCCCGAAGCCGCGCAGCGCCTTGATCGCCTTGGCGATCCGGTCAGGGCGCGTCGGCTTCACGACGCCCGCGCCGGCCAGCGTCTTGGCGGTGAACAGCTTCTGCCTGACCCGGTCGGCGACGTTCACGCCACGGAAACCTAATCCCTCAGGGCAGCTCCAGATCGCCGGGCAGGGCGCCCTCCTCGATGAGCGCGTGGATGTCCCCGGCGCGGCGCGGGTTGAGGAAGACGTGGCGCTGGCCGACGCTCGGCTTCTCGGCCAGCAGGCCGGCCGCGAGCAGCGCCTCGCCCACCGCCTCGGCGAGCGCGCGGTCGTTGCCGGCGAAGCCGCGCGCCAGGTGGGCGAACTCGGTGTGGTAGCCGCCCCACTTGCCCATCCCGTTGAGCCGCTGCAGGATTCGCCGCGCCACGCGCCGCGCGGGGTCGGGGTCGTCGTGCGGGCGGGCGACCGGTCCGCCGGCGGCAGCGAGGAGCGCGAGCACGGCGTCCTCGTGCTCGGCCAGCGAGGCGGCGTCGGCGGGACGGCCGCCGAGGCCGGCGACCGTGGCGGCGACCGCGAGCGGGTGCGCGGCCCCGATCGGCTCGCGCAGGTCGGTCGCGTCGTCGAGCACGAACGCCGGGACGGCCAGGGCGCGGGCGCGGAGGCGGTCGACGCTCCCCACCTGCCCCTCGAACGCGAGCGGCACGAGCTCGGCGTCGCCGGGCTCCGCGGGCACCTCGAGTGCGAGGTGGTCGCCAAGCGTGCCCGCGAGGACGCGGCCCTCGCCGCCGACCTCGACCAGCGCACCGGTGAGCGCGGCGACGAGCAGCCACGCGCGCTCGGGAACCGCGTCCGGGTCGGCGCGCAGCTCCGGAGCGACGGGGGCGACCGCGCGCAGCGCGCGCGCCTCGCCGCCTGCCGGCGCGACGGCGACCGTCACCGGCGCGCCGTAGCCGGAGCGCGCCTTGGCGAGCTCGGCCGCCCCGCGCTCGAGCTCGTCGGCGAGCAGCCGCCGCAGCCGCGCGGCGCTCTCCGGCCCGGCGCTGAGGCCGCCGGCGTCGTCGAGCGCGGCGCCGAGCTCGTCCATGACGGGCAGGCTACGGGGCCGGGACCGGCGCGCCCTCCCCCGGCCCCGTCCGTGCGTCCCACGCTCAGCGGACGCGCACCCGCACCGCCCGGCGGATGGTGCGCCGCTGGCCGCGCGTGTCGCGGATCGCGACGGTGACCGTCGCGCGCACCGTCCGCAGGCCGCGGCGGCGCATGCGGTCGAGCGTCGCCCGGCTCACCGTCAGCGCGAACGTGCGCCGCCCGGAAGCGCTCAGCCGGCGGGCGACGCGCGCGATTCGCGTCGACCGCAGACCGGCGCGCCGGGCGGTGGCCCGGCTGACCCTCATCGTCGCGGTCGCCCGGCACGCCGACGAGCAGCCGACCGAGAGCACCGCGCGCCCGCGCCCGCGCCAGGCGCGAACCCGCGCGGTCGGCCGCGAGCCGACCCGGACCGGGGCCGTGCTGCTGCCGGGCGGGCGGCGCCGCCGCGCCCGGGTTGGGCGGC
>DATAAR010000258.1:0-11348 GCA_036259975.1 Solirubrobacteraceae bacterium
CCTCGATCGCGGCCTTGTCGCCGCGGCCCGCGGCCAGCTCGACCTCGCCGTCGCGGACCCCGAGCCAGAGCGGTCGGGCGGGCCGCGCGGCGGTCAACCGCCGCTCGTGGCGCGCGCGGCCGCGCCCGAGCTGCGCGTAGACCGCGTCGCTGCGGGCAAGCAGCGCGACGAGGTCGTGGTCGGAGGCGGCGCGCCGCGCCCAGGCCGCGCTCGTCAGGACGCACAGCGCGACGTCGCCCAGCAGCCCCGCGTCTTCGGTCACGGCCGCGTTCGCGAGGCCGGCGCGGCTGATCGTGCGCTCCGCGCGGCGGCGGGCGCGCGCGTTCGCGCACACGACCGTCACGCTGCGCGCGCGCTGGCCGAGCGTCCGCAGCGTGCGCTCGCCCGGCAGCCCGAGGCAGACGACGTCGCCGAGCTCGAGCGTGTCCAGCAGCAGGGTCCACGCGCCGCCGGTGACCGCGCCGCGCCGGTTCGTGCCGGGTACGAACGCGGTCGCCAGCGCCCGCTCGAGCACCGGCGGGCCGGGCTCGGCCTCGGCCGTCCTCCTCCCCTCCGCCCGCGCAGCCATCAGCGCAGCGCGCGCAGGACGAGCGCGCCGATGATCGCGATGAGGCCCGCGACGGCCAGTGGCCGCAGGGCCGGGGCGTCCAGCGGCGAGTCGCCGCCGGAGGAGCGGGCCCGGTCCATCCCGAGCGGGCCGCCGCTCACGGGGACGACGCCTCGGGGCCGTCCCCGCGGCGTGGTGCAGTCCCGCGCCGCACAGCGCGAGCCGGGTCCGTGCGTCCAGTCGGTGTAGCCCATCCCGCGGCCCGGCTGCGTCGGCGTGGGGGCGCGGAAGCGTGTGCCGTAGCGGCGGTTGAGCAGCCAGGCGACCCAGGCGTCGTTGCCGGTGGCCGCCCATCCCTCGCCGGGGTCCCGGCGATCGAGCGCGTACAGGAACGCGGCGGCGCGGCGCAGCGCCCGCCCGCCCCAGTTCCACGCGTCGTAGCCCTGGCGCGAGAGCAGCTCGGCCTGGACCACGGCGCCCTGGAGCGCCTCCCACGGGTAGCCGGTCGGACACGGCGGGAAGCGCAGCTCGCACCCGCGGCGCATGTCGTCGGGCAGCGCGCCGCCGATCCGCCGGCCGTCCTTGACCGCTCCGGCGGGCAGCACGCCGACCGGCGCCTCAGGGTCGACCTGCCACGAGGAGTCCTCGCCGTACCGGAACCCGCTGTAGGCGCTCCGGTCGCCGAGGTAGCCCTTGAACACGGCCGCCGCGCGGGCCAGGTCGGAGCGGTCGCCGAGGTAGATGTCGGCCGCGATCCGGCTCGCCCCCGCCATCGTCCCCCAGTTGTTCGGGGCCACCTCGTGGGTGGCGACCAGCGTTGGCCGCGATTTCGGGCGGAGCCGCTCGAAGCGCACCGGGCCGAGCCAGCGGCGGAAGACGCCGTCCTTACCGGAGTCGTACCGGCGCAGGTCGATGAGGTCGGCGGCGATCACGTACGCGACCAGTCCGCGACCGAGCCCCAGGGTGCGCCCGCCGTCCTCGGTTTCTATGGCGGCCATCACGCCCGCGGCGGCCTTGCGCCGGTACCGCTCCTCGCCCGTCCGCCCGTAGGCCAGGGCGGCGGCCAGCACCCGCGTGTCGTGGTTCTCGTCCTTGTCGGAGAGACCGGCGGAGCCCAACTTGTCGTCGGCGGTCGCCTTGAGCGCCCGCCACGCCGGGCCGCGCTCAGGCAGCCGGCGCAGCTCGGCCTTCGAGATCCACATGCCCGCCGATGCCGGGCGCTGCGCGGCCGCGCCCGCCGGGACGCCGATGCCGGCCAGCGTCACCCCCAGCGCCAGCGCCGCCACGTAGCGGCCGGCTCGCCGCCACGTCATGACGACAGTCCGCCGGCCCCCTGCGGGTCCGCCGGCGCGGGGGCGCGCAGGCGCGCGAATCGCCGGCGCAGCGCGGCGACTGCCGGCTGGACTCTGGAGAAGCCGCCCGGAGCGGGCGCGGCGAGCACCGTGCCGAGGACGGTGGCACCCACCTGATCGAGCGCGCCGATCGCGGTCGTCACGGCGTCGCGGCGGGTGTGGCCGCGGCGCGCGACCAGGATCGTGCCCTCGACCAGGCGCGCCCAGCTCAGAGCCGCCGCCGAGGCGCCCGCCGGCCCGCCGCTGATCACGACGACGTCCGCCGCCCGCGCGAGCCGGGCCAGCGCACGCTCCGCGCGCTCGGGAGGCAGCGAGTCGTGGCGGCCCAGCGAGCCGCGCGGCAGGAGCCGCATCCCGGGCGCGCACTCGACCGCCGCCCGGTTCAGGCGCAGGCGGGAGCGGGCGTGCAGCGGCTGGTCGAGGAGCTCGCCCAGGCCGGGCCGACCCTCGAGGCGGAACAGGCGCGTGGCCTCGCCCCCCTCCTGGTCGGCGTCGACGAGCATCACCCGCACGCCGTCCGCCGCCAGCGCGGCAGCGAGGTCGGCCGCGACCCGGCCGCTACGCTCGCCGCGCTGCACGCCGCACACCAGCAGCGTTCGGCGCCGCAGCCCGGGCGCGCTGAGCGACACGCGGCCCGCCAGCATCCGGTAGCCGGCCGCCTCGTCCGAGTCGGGGCGCTCCGCGGCCAGTCTCCGCCGACGGCCGGGCGGGCGCCCGGCGGCGCCGAGGTGCGGCACGCCGGCGAGCTCCTGCAGCTCCGCCTCTGTCGCGACGCGGCCGCGGAAGTAGTCGGCGAGGAGCACGACCGCAAGCGCCGCGAGCAGCCCGGCGAGGCCGGCGCTGGCCACCAGCGGCGCGAAGCCGCTCCCGAGCGGCTCCTCCGGGGGTCGCGCGGGGTCGATGACCCGCAGCCGGCCGCCCACGAGCGGGCTGCCGCGCAGGAGCGTGGTGCCAGGCTCGTGCATGAGCTCCTGCAGCTCGGCCGCCGTGGCGTTCGCGGTCCGCGCGGCGGATGCGGGGTCGGTCGTCTCGGCGGTGATCACCAGCACGCGCGTCGCGCCGGTGGCGTCCGCGCCGACGACCTCCGCGAGGTCCGGCGGGGCGTCGCGGCCGAGACGCTCGCGGGTGCCGGCCAGCACCGGCTGGCTCGTGGCGAGCTGGGAGAGCGTCTGCGCCTGCTGGCTGGCGGCGCGTAGGTCGCTGGGCTTGCCGTCGAGCGGCCCGACGAGCAGACGCGTCTGCGCCTCGTAGGTCGGCTTGGCGCCGGAGCCCGCCGCGGCGGCGAGCGCGGCGGCGACGACCGCGGCCGCGAGCAGCGCGAACCACCAGCGGCCGGCCAGGCTCGCGACGCGTGCCAGGTCGGGGTAGTCGCCCGGGGTCCGTTCCGTTGCGGCGTGCGTATTCACCCCATGCCCTCTGCGACGAGTCTAAGAAGCCCGAGCGCCCCGCGACGAGCTTGGCGCAACAGAACTCGACGTTGGTCGTGCGGCAACTGTGCCATTGCCCAGTGCGCGGAGGCGGGGCATCCGGTTGGCTGCGCCTTGTCCCCCGGTGTCAGACTCCTGACACGGCAGCGGCGGGGACGGGCGACCAGGACCGGTCGCCCCGCACCCAACCAGAGGCCCCCCATGAGCATCGAAGACACGTACCGGATCGAGGTCGCCAAGTGGAACCAGGTCGCGAGCGCGCCGCGCTCGGACGAGAGCTTGCGGCTCCGCGATCCGGACTTCCAGACGCACGCGCGCGCCGCTCGGACCATGACCGGCATGGCCGAGTTCCTCGGCGACCTGCGCGGCCGCGAGGTGCTCGAGTACGGCTGCGGGCTCGGGACGCTGAGCACGCTGCTGGCGCTCAGCGGGGCGCGCGTCTCGGCCTTCGACCTCTCCCCCGCCAGCCTCGAAGTGGCCCGCCGCCGCGCGGAGCTGCACGGCGTGGAGGACGACATCGACTTCAGCGTGGCGCCCGGTGAGGCCCTCCCGTACGCCGACGAGAGCTTCGACGTCGTCGTCGGCAAGGCGATCCTGCACCACCTCGACGTCGCGTTGGCCGGCCCCGAGCTGTACCGCGTGCTGCGACCGGGCGGTCGCGCCGCGTTCTCGGAGCCGCTCGGCACCAATCCGCTCGTCGTGTTCGCCCGTGATCACCTGCCCTACCCGCACAAGAACCCACGCGGCGCCGACAGCCCGCTGAGCGCCGCCGAGGTCGAGGCCTGGGGCGCGCCGTTCCGCGAGTTCCAGCACCGCGAGGTCCAGCTCCTGTCGATGGTCGAGCGGGCCCTGTCGCTGCCCCCGATTCCGGCGCTCGCGCGCGCGGACGAATGGCTCTTCGCGCGCCGGCCCGCGCTGCGGCGCTACTGCCGCTATGTGATCCTGACCATGGTCAAGTGAGCCCCGGCGGCCGCCGGCCGCGGGCGCCGCCCTCTCGACCATCGTCGAGCAAATCCTGTGCGGGCGCGGGGCGCAACCCGGGCCCGGGCCGGAGTAGCGTCCTCGCATGGGTACGGACGCCATTCGCATGCCATTCCGCACGGCCGTGGTCAGCGCGATGATCGCGCTCGTGGCGGCCCTGGCGCCGGGGGTCGCCTCCGCCGCCCCGGGTGACATCGGAGTCGAGGACTTCAACTACGCACCCATCGGCGGCTCGCCGACCGGGCCGAAGCCTGAGAGCAAGTTGTGGTTCAACGACGGGATCTGGTGGGCGAGCATGTTCGACCCGGTCACCGCGAACCACATGATCTTCCGGCTGAACCGCCAGACGCAGCAGTGGGTGAAGACGAACACGACGATCGACACGCGCGACAGCTCGCGCGTGGACATGCTCTGGGACGGCACGAAGCTGTACGCGGCCTCGGTCGGCTTCACCAACACCTCCTCGACCACGGCGACCACGTCGCAGAACGGCCGCCTCTGGCGCTTCTCGTACAACTCGACGACCAAGACGTACTCGCTCGACACCGCCAACGGCTTCACGGCCGCCGGCGTGCGGATCAACACGGCGCGCTCGGAGACGCTCGTCATCGACAAGGACAGCACCGGCCGGCTGTGGGCCACATGGATGACGGGCGGCCAGGTGTGGGTCGCCGCGACGACCGGCAACGACACCCAGTGGGGCACTCCGTTCACCGTCGGGACCGGCGCGACCTCCGACGACATCTCCTCGCTCATCGCATTCGACCCCGGCGGCCCGGCCGGCAGCCCGACAGGGCCGCAGATCGGCGTCATGTGGAGCAACCAGACCAACAATACGTTCCGTTTCGCGACGCACTTCGACTCGACGGCGGCAGCGAACAGCGGGTGGAACGCCGCGGCCATTCAGGCCACCGGAGCTCCGCAAAGCTCCGACGACCACATCAACCTGAAGACGCGGGACGACGGCACGGTGTACGCCGCGGTGAAGCACAGCACGAGCGGGACCGCCCCGCTGAATTCGCTGTTCGTCCGCACCCCGACGGGCTCGTGGTCGAGCAGAACGTTCGGCACCGGGCGCGACAGCCACACGCGCCCGATCGTGATGCTCGACGGCGGGGGCGTCCACATGTTCGCGACCGGCCCCCAGCCGCCGGCCACGAGCGGCCAGTCGGGCGGCGACATCGTCAAGAAGAGCTCGACCTCGTTCACGAATCCCACGTTCGCCACGGGCGTCGGCACCGCTGTGATCCGGGACAACGGCACCCCGGACATGAACGACGTCACGTCCACGAAGCAGAACGCCACGGCCGCGAGTGGCATCGTGATCATGGCGAACAACGCGACGACGAAGAACTACTGGCACGCTGACCTGGGCGCGACGGGGACCACGCCGACGCCGCCGGTCGCGAGCTTCAGCACGAACCCGGTGGATACGACGGGCAACGCCCCGTTCACGGTGAGCTTCACCGACACGTCGACGGGCGGCGCCGTCACGAGCCGCAGGTGGGACTTCGGCGACGGGACGGTGGTGACCGGCACGAGCGCGACGAGCACGATCAGCCACACCTACTCCGCGGCCGGGCAGTTCACGGCGGTGCTGACGGTGTCGAACGCCGACGGCAGCTCCAGCGCCTCGAAGATCATCGTCGTCAACAGCAACGCTCCGAGGCTGACCGCGTCCTTCACATCGACGAAGCGGGCGGACGGCTTCACGTTCGACTTCGCCGGCACGGCGACGAACGGCAGCGCGTCCACGACGTTCTCGTGGGACTTCGGCGACGGCGCGACGTCGACGGCGCAGAACCCGACCCACACCTACACCAGGGCGGGCACGTTCAACGTGACGCTCACGGTGACCGACGGCGCGAACACCGACACCGCGACCCAGCAGGTCACCGCCGGCACGACGACGCCAGGGACCGCGACGTTCACCCCGGCCGCCGACACGCAGGTCAAGGACACGAGCCCGAACACGAACTACGGCACGCTCACGACGCTTCGCGTGCGCAATGGCACGTCGGCCAGCCCGACGACATACTGGACGTTCCTGCGGTTCGACGTGACGGGCGTCGGCACGGTCAGCAACGCCAAGCTGCGCCTGTTCGTCACCGACGACAGCAACGACGGCGGGACCGTGTACCGCATCTCGAACTCCCCCGCATGGGCTGAGACGACGCTCACCTGGGCCACCCGCCCGGTGACCACGCTTCCGGCGGGAATCAAGGCCGCCGGAGCAGTCCCGCTCGGTTGGATCGAGATCGATCTGGGCACCGCCGTGACGGGCGACGGCACCTACAACTTCGTGCTCGCGAGCGCCAGCACGACGAGCGCGATCTACAGCAGCCGCGAGGGAGCGAACCCACCCCAGCTCGTGCTTACGACAGGCTGATGGCGCTCGCCCCGCCCCCCGTCGCCGAGCCCGCTCCCGACGGGAGCGGTGACGCGGTCACCGACACCAGCCGCCGGCACATCCGCGGCTCGAGCCTGCTGTTCGCAGGCCGCCTGACGTCCGTCGTCGTCAACTTCGCGACGCAGGTCCTCATCGTCCGGTACCTCTCCAAGGCCGACTTCGGGGTGTTCGCCTACGGCCTGGCGCTCGTATCGATGGGCCAGAGCGTCGCCGTCCTCGGGCTCGACAAGGCGGTGTCGCGCTTCCTGCCGATCTACGACGAGCAGCGCGCCCACGACAAGCTGCTCGGCGCGCTGCTGCTCGTCCTGGCCACGATCGTCGCGCTCGGTGCCGCGATCGTCGCGCTCGTCTTCGGCCTGTACGGGCTACTCGGCGGGCCGGTGGCCGAGGGCGGCACAGCGGTCACCGTCCTCTTCATCCTCATCCTGCTCGCGCCGGTGCAGGCGCTCGACGACATCCTGATGAGCACGTTCGCGGTGTTCACGAA
This sequence comes from Solirubrobacteraceae bacterium, assembly GCA_036259975.1. Taxonomy (GTDB): domain Bacteria; phylum Actinomycetota; class Thermoleophilia; order Solirubrobacterales; family Solirubrobacteraceae; genus JAOPZW01. The sequence continues at coordinate 7,205 of DATAAR010000258.1, forward strand.
GCCGCGCGCGATCTTCTTCCGCAAGTACGTGCTCGCGCCCGGACTCCGCCTGACCGCGATCCTCGTCGTGATCGCCGGCCAGAGCGACGTGCGCGGGCTCGCCGTCGGGTACGTCGCCGCCGGCGCGCTCGGCGTGACGGCGTACGGGGCGATGCTGATCCGCACGCTGCGCGCGCAGGGCATCCTCGGGGCGGTGCCGGTGCGCTCGGTGCGCGTGCCGGCGCGAGAGATCTACGGATTCGCCCTGCCGTTGCTCGCAGTCGACCTGATGTTCGTGATCATGAACGGGTCGAACGTCATCATGCTCGGCCACTTCGGCGACGCCAGCGACGTGGCGGACTACCGCGTCGTGCAGCCCGCCGCCCATCTGAACGTGCTGGTCATGACGAGCTTCACCCTCCTGTTCACGCCGATGGCGGCGCGCCTCTTCGCGCGCGACGACCGGGAGGGCATCCAGGAGCTGTACTGGCGCACGGCGGTGTGGATCGCGGTGTTCTCCTTTCCCGTGTTCGCGGCGACCTTCGCGCTTTCCCATACGCTCACGGTCGCCATGTTCGGCGAGCGCTACGCGTCCTCCGCGACGATCCTGTCGCTGCTGTCGCTCGGCTACTACTTCAGCGCGGCGCTGGGGTTCAACGGGCTGACGCTGCGGGTCTACGGGCTCGTCCGCTACAGCGTCGTGATCGCGGTCCTCGCCGCGATCGCGAACGTCGCGCTGAACCTGGTGCTGATCCCGCGCTACGGAGCGCTCGGCGCGGGCGTCGGCACATGTGCGACGCTCGTCATCCACAATCTGCTCAAGCAGATCGGCCTGCGCAAGGGAACCGGGATCAGCGTGCTGCACCGCCGCCACGTGCGCGTCTACGGCGTGATCGTCGTGGCCGCCGCATCCCTGCTCGCGCTCCGCGAGGCGCTCGACCCCGGACTGGTCGTGTCCGTGGTGCTCGTCGCCGCCACGTCCCTGGCCGTCCTCGCCCTGACCCGCGAGTCGCTGCGCGTCGGCGACACGTTCCCCGAGCTGTTGCGCATCCCTGGGGTGCGCGCCCTCCTGAGTTGAAAGGACCCAGCGTGGTGACGCCCCAGACCGCCGCCCCGCCGACCCCGACCTCCGGTGTCTCCGGCGTGCTCGCCGTCATGCAGCGGTGGCGCTGGATGCTCGTCGCCGCCACGCTCGCCGCGGGCATCGCCGGTTACGCCACGGCGTCGCGCGGCGAGCCGGAGTACGAGTCGAGCACCGTCCTCCTCGTCGGGCCGCTCAGCAGCAACAACGACACGCTGCAGGCGGCCGGCCAGCTTGCGCAGACCTACGCTCAGCTCGCGACGACGCGGCCCGTGCTGGCCGAGGTGGCTCGCCGCGTGCGCCTGGCCGACGTGCGCGCGAGCGTCGAGGCGAACGCGAGCGCGATCACCCGCCTCCTGACGATTCGCGTCCGCCACAGCGACCCGCGGCTCGCCGCGGCGATCGCCAACGCCGAAGCCGCCGAGCTCATCGAGGTCGCCGAACGCCGGCGCGGCACCTCGCCAGGCGCCGGCCGCCTGCGCGTCGTCGAGGACGCCGAGCCGAGCCTCTCGCCGACCGGTCCCGATCCGGCGGCGATCGCGCTTCTCGCCGCCACCGTCGGGCTGCTCGCGGCGCTCGCGCTCGCCCTGCTGCTCGACCGCTCGGGCGACACGGTGAAGACCGCCCACGATCTGGAGGCGATCACCGGCGTGCCGTGCGTGGGGTCGCTCAGCCGCGCGGCGCTGCGCCGCTCGCGCGCCGACGCGTCGGTCGTGGCCGCCGAGCCGCGATCACGCGCGGCGGACGAGTACCGCCTGCTGGCCGCCAAGGTGAGCGCGAGTGGGCACTCGAGCCTGCTGGTGATGGCGCTCGACGGCGACAGCGCGGTGATGGCGCACAACCTCGCGGCCGCCCTCGCCGCGGCCGGATCGCAGGTCGCGATCATCGACGTGGGCGCTGCGCACGAGTTCACCGAGCGCGACGCCGACGAGCGCGAGCCGGAGCCCGAACTCGAGTCACACCCCACGCGGCAGGTCAACGGCACGCGCCTGCTGCCGGTGGCCGCCGTCAACGGCCACGCGGACGACGAGCCGGAGGATGCCGAGATCGCCGAGGCGCCGGAGGAGCCCCCGGGCCTCGAGCAGGTCCACACCGGCGCGGTCGTGGCCGCGCGGCGCTCCGGCCCCGCAGGTGCGCGCGCGCTGCTCGACCGCATCCAGAGCGAGAGCGACGTCGTGCTGGTGCACGCGCCGCCGCTGCAGCGCTCGCCGGACGGGCTGGCCTGGGCTCGCGCCGCCGACGGCACGGTGCTGCTCGCGCAGCGCGACCGGACGGTCGCGCGCGACCTCCGCGCCGCCACGGAGACGCTCCAGCTCGTGCAGGCCCGGCTGGTCGGGACAGTGCTGGCCGAGCCGCCCGCGATGCTGCGGCGCTAGCCGGCCGGAAAGCCGTAGAACGCCTGGTGACCCCTGCGCCGCGAGCGGGCCGGGGAGCCTGAGGCGTCCCCGGCCCGCCGGCCCGCGGCGGGTCAGTTCGGGCAGCCTGGTCGTCGTCTACCTGACCCCGCGCGTGCCGGTCGCGTCCGGGCCGCTCCCTCGGAACGGCCGTCCGCTTGCGCGACGCAGCGCCGCGCGCGTCGGAGCGGGAGCCGGCCGAGCGGCCGTCGGCGTTGGGCCGCCTCGACCGGCGGCGCCGCGAGACGTGCACACGGCCGTCACGGAGGGCACGGATGAACGTTGCGCGGTAGCAGCTCGGCCGGCTCATTCAATCTTCATCGACGGCGTCCGGCCCGCCCGGCCCGTCGCGACCTCGACCTCGGGCACATCGCGATGGAACCCTCCGCGCACATGCTTGCCCGCGTGCATACCCCGCGCTCGTCGGCGAGGCGACGCGAGCGCCGCCACGCCACCCACGGCCGTGCGGTCCGGCGCGGCGCTTAGCGCGCCGCGATCGCTCCGCGCGCGCCGCGCTGGAGCGCGCCGGCCTCGGTGAGCTGCCGGGCGAGGCCGTCCGCGAGGGGCACCCGCGGCGACCAGCCGACGTCCGCGCGGATGCGGCTGGTGTCCGCAGAGGTGCGGCGGACGTCGCCCGCCGCGGCCGGGCCGGCGTCGATGGCGAGCGCGCGACCGGTCAGCTCCTCGCACAGGCGAATGATCTCCCGCAGCGACGTCTCGCTGCCGCCGCCCACGTTGTAGACCGCGCCGGCCGGCGCGCGGTCCATGACCGCCATGGTGGCGGACACCGCGTCGCCCACGTACGTCACGTCGCGCGACTGGGTGCCGTCGCCGTAGACCTCGAACCGCGCGCCCGTCGCGAGCGCGCTCGCGATGCGCTGGATGGCCATGTCGGGGCGCTGGCGCGGCCCGTACACCGTGAAGTACCGCAGGGCGACGAAGTCGAGCCCCGACTCCCGCGCGTAGGCGTGCGCGAGGTCCTCGCAGCAGAGCTTGGTCACGCCGTACGGCGAGACCGGTCGCGGCGTCACGTCCTCGCGGGTGGGATGCGCCGCGGCGTTGCCGTAGACCGAGGACGACGACGCGAAGACGACACGCACGCCGGCCGCGGCGGCGGCCTCGAACAGCCGTTGGGTCGCGAGGAGGTTGTCGCGGACGTAGACCGAGAACGTCCGGCCCCAGCTGCCGCGCACGCCGGGCTGGGCGGCGAGGTGGAAGACGCCCGAGACGCCGGCGATCAGCTCCTCAACGGGCAGGTCGACCAGATCACCCTCGATGAGCCGGAACCGCTCGCGGCGCCGCAGCGCGGCCAGGTTGCGCTCCTTGCGCTCGCGGGCGTAGTAGTCGGTGAAGCCGTCGACGCCCACGACTGCGGCGCCGCGGTCGAGCAAGGCCTCAGCGAGGTGCGACCCGATGAAGCCGGCGGCGCCGGTGACGAGATACGTGGGCGGGACATCCATCGGTTCAGGCACCTCCGTGGTCGTGGATCTCGGTTCGGCTCGGGCCGCTGCCATGCACGCATGCGGCCGAGAACATCGCGGCGGACCTCGCTCAGCCCGAGTCGTCGAACGTGACGATCGGCTCGGGCGGCGGCGTGGACGGTCGCGGCGCCGGCCGGGGCGCCGACTGCGGCGCCGGCCGGGGAGCCGGCTGCGGCGCCGGCCGCGGCGCGGGCCGGACGACCGGCGCC
>DATAAR010000259.1:0-19438 GCA_036259975.1 Solirubrobacteraceae bacterium
GCCTGCTCGACCGCGGCCAGCGCCTCCCACGCGCCGGCGACGGCGAGCGCCCCGGCCAGACCCGCCAGCAGCGACGCGGGCGCGACCATCGCGGTCAGGCCGCCTCGGACAGGCGCCGGGCGAGCGCGTCGCCAAGCGGCGCCCGCCACACCGGCCGGTCGCCGCGCCACCCGTAGAGCTCCCGCGCGGCCGGGCCCCCGGCGACGCGCACGACCTCGGCCACCGCGACCACGCGCCGCGCGCCGCCGCCCGCCCGCGCCTGGTGGACCACGAGGTCGACGGCGTCCGCGACCTGCTCGCGGATCGCCGCGTGGGGCAGGCCGACGCCGGCCATGAGCGCGAGCGTCTCCAGGCGCCGCAGCGCCTCGGCGGGCGAGCCCGCGTGCACGGTGCAGAGCGAGCCGTCGTGACCGGTGCTCATCGCGCTCAGCATGTCGAGCGCCTCGGCCCCGCGAACCTCCCCGACGACGATCCGGTCGGGGCGCATGCGCAGCGCGTTGCGGACGAGGCGGCGGATCGTCACCTCACCGCGGCCCTCGACGCTCGGCGGCCGCGCCTCGAGGCGGACGACGTGCGGCTGCTGCAGGCGCAGCTCGGCGGTGTCCTCGATCGTCACGATCCGCTCGCCGGCCGGCACGAACCCCGACAGCGCGTTGAGCGTCGTCGTCTTGCCCGAGCCGGTGCCGCCGCTGACGAGGATGCTCAGCCGCGCCCGCACCGCCTGGGCCAGGAAGTCGCGCAGGGGCGGCGACCAGGTGCCGAGCTCGACCAGGTCGGCGTCGGTGAAGCCGTGGCGACGGAAGCGGCGGATGGTCAGCACCGGGCCGTCCAGCGAGAGCGGCGGGATCACGACGTTCACGCGCGAGCCGTCGGGCATCCGCGCGTCGCACAGCGGCTCCGCCTCGTCGACGCGCCGCCCCAGCGGCGCGAGGATCCGCTCGATCGCGTGGCGCACGTCCTCGTCGGTCGCGAAGGCGACGTCGGTGCGCTCGATCCGGCCGGCGCGCTCGACCCACACCGCGCCCGGCCCGTTGACCATCACCTCGTCGACGGCAGGATCGGACAGCAGCGGCTCGAGCGGCCCGAGCCCGAACGAGCGCTCCGCCACCCGCGCGACCAACTCGGCCCGCGCGCCCGGGTCCAGCAGCGCGGCCTCGCGGTCGACGAGCGCCCGGATGCGGTCGTGCAGATCGCCCTCCGCGGCGCCCGCCTCCGCGATCAGGCGCTCGCGCAGCGAGGCGGCGAGGTCGTCGAGGGCGGCGGCGCGGGCGGCGGGGTCCATGACCACAGTAGGGCGGGCGGCCTCGCTTTACGCCCCGGTGTCGTCTCGCTCCGCGGCGGAGGCGGAGCGCTACGCGATCGGCAGCGACAGGACCCAGACCACTCCGAGCAGCAGCATCGCGGTCGCAAGCCCGAACACGGCGACGCGCAGCTTCCACCACTCGAGGCGCAGCGACATGCTGGCGAAGAACAGCACGGCGGCGAAGAACACCGTCGAGAGGATGTAGCCGTCGTCGTGCCCCTTGGCTTCCGCCCCCTCGCGGTACAGCTCCTCTGCCTCCTCGTCGAGCGCCGCGGCGCGGTCCAGCGCCGCCGGCCGGTACTGCGGCATGTACAGCGGTCCGGGGATGGCGCGCGGGTTGGTGAACGGCCGCTGGGCGATCCAGGCTCGGAACACGGGCCGGAACTCCGGCCGGAGGCGGCGGCGGTAGACGGCGGCGAGCTCGCGGTTGCCCGAGTCGTAGGCCTCGAGCCAGCCGTTGAAGTAAAGGAGGTCGTCGATGCGCGCCTGGCCGGCAATCGTCGCCTCCTGCGCGGACTTGACGCGGAGGCCCGACGCCTCGGTGTACAACCGCGACTCCTCGCCGGACCAGCGCGCGGCGTGGTAGCCGCTCCACGCGGTCGCCAGCACCGCCAGCGAGAGGACGAGCACGGAGCCGAGCTCGAGACGGTGCTCCGCGCGGCGCGACGGTACGCGGTGGGACGCCGCGCCTCCCTCGATCATCTCCTCGGGGGACGTGCATCTCACGGTGCAGCATCTCTGCCCTCCTCGATCGACGGCATCTCGGAAGGCGCCCGCCACGAGATGCGCCACGCGTCCCCGGCGATCGCGACGACGCCGACTCTAACCGCGGGGCACGGGATTGACGATGTACTGGGTCGTGTGGTCGGTGTCGGTCAGGCCCCGCTCCATCTGCATCTCGGTGACGCTCGAGAAGCCGTCAACGTCCTGGTCGCTCGCGCCGTCGCCGGTGCCGTCGCCGTTGCTGTCGAAGAGCGTCGGGTCGAGCGAGTCGAACGGCCGAAGCTTGTACGCCTTCTCCTTCTGGACGTCGGTCCACCAGGACTCGACACCGCGGAAGTGGAGCTCGACCACGTGGGACCGGCCGTCGACGTCCGCGTCGCGCTCATCGTCGGTCAGCTTGCCGTTGGCGTTCAGGTCGAGCGTCTCGCGGCCGGCCGCGAGCACCGTTCCGCCGCTCGCCTGGTCCCCGTCGCTGTACTCGACGAGCGGCAAGTGATGGCCGCGCGCCCACCAGAGGTCATGCTCCTCTGCGAGCGTGAGGCCGTCGCCGTCGAAGGGGTGCTCCCGCCATCGGCGCGCGCTCAGGACATCTCGATGCGGCGCACGCCGGCTAGAGACTTGGACGATGGTCAGAGCGCGCCGCCCACGCGCAGTCCCTGCGCGCCGCGGCGCCGGTCGCCCGCCGCGCGGGGCAGCACGCGAAGCTCACGGGCGAAGGCCTGCGCCGCCGCCAGGTACACGGCCTGGCGGACGCTGACGCGCAGCTCGACAGACACCCGCGGCAGCGCGGCCTCGCTCGCGCTCGCCCCGCCGCCGGCCGCCGGCGCCGCCGCGGAGCTCAGCACCTCGACGTCCTCGAGCGCGAGCACCGTCGAGCCGCCCGCGCCTCCGGCGGCCTCGCGGGTCACCAGCACGTCGACGCGCGTGCCGGCGGTCACGGCCCGCGGCGATCCCGTCGCGACCACCTGCGCGACGCGCTCGCCGGGCCGCAGCGCGGGCCCGGCCGGGCCGCCGCGCGCGTCGATGCCGTCGTCGACGAGTGCCGGGTCGAGGTCCGCGCCGGCCGGGATCGCCACCGCGGCGCGCAGACCGGCGACCTCGTCGGGCGATCGGTACGCGCCCGTCGGGGCGTAGCGGGCCGGCACGCGGCGCACCGCGAGCGCGCCCGCGTCCAGCGGCGCGCCCGGCCGCAACGCGGTCCGCGCGACCAGCACCGGCACCGGCGAGCCGATCTCGCGCCGCAGCGCGGCCTCGCGGCCCGACACGTCCGACGCGGCGAGCCCGCCGAGGACGAGCGCGAGGCCGATGAGGACCGCCGCGCGCCGGCGCCGGGTCACCGCGCCCCGCCCCCGCTCCGGCCGATCGGCACGACCTCGCTCGACCACGCCGGCAGCTCGATCGCCAGGCGCGCGCCACTCGGGCTCGGCGCCGCCAGGATCCGCCCCCCGTGGCGGGCCGCGATGTCCGACGCGATCGCGAGCCCGCGGCCGCGCCGCCCGCGCCCGCCGCGCGGCCGGGCCGCGAGCTCCGCGACCGGGGCCGGCAGCCCGGCGCCCTCGTCCGACACCTCGATCCGCACGCGGTCACCCACCGACCGCGCGCGCAGCTCCACCGTCCCGGCGCCGTGCTCGAGCGCGTTGGCGAGCAGGTTGCCAACCGCCTGCGACAGGCGCACGCGGTCGCCGCGCACGAGCGCGGCGCCGTCGGGTGTGCCCAGCGCGAGGCGGCAGCCGAACACGGGCGCGACCGCCTCCCACGTCGACGCCTGATGCGCCAGCAGCTCCGGCACGTCGACGATCTCGTCGCGATCCGCGGCGCGCCGTCCACTGCGGGCCGCGGCGAGGTCGTCGAGCGCGCGCCCGGCGCGGCGCAGCTCGACCTCGATCGCCGCGAGCCGCGCGGGCGCCGCGTCGCCCGCCCCCGTCGTGTGCAGTGCGAGGTGCGCCGCCGCCAGCGGTCCGCGCAGCTCGTGGCACGCCCGCGCCACGAGCTCGCGCCCCCGGCGCAACTCGCGCCAGGCGAGCGCCGCGATTCCCGCCGACGCCGCGGCGACCGCCCAGGCCCACCCCGCGCTCATGCCGCCGGCCGCCCGTCGACGAGGCGGTAGCCCACGCCCCAGACGTTCACGACGAAGCGGTCGCCGTGGACGCCGAGCTTGCGGCGCAGCCGGCACGCGTGCGAGTCGAGCGTCCGCGTCGTGCCCGCGTGCCGGAAGCCCCAGATCGTGCGCAGCAGCTCGTCCTTCGTGAACACGCGCGTCGGCTCGGCGGCGAGCGTGCGGACGAGCGCGAACTCCTTCTGCGACAGCGCCACGACGGAGCCGCGGAGGCGGCAGGTGCGCGCGGGCGGATCGACCTCGAGCTCGCCCACCCGCAGCCGGCCCGCGCCGGCCCGCTGCCCGGCCCGCCGCAGCACGGCCGCGACGCGGCCGCGCAACTCCGGATAGGAGAACGGCTTGCAGATGTAGTCGTCGGCGCCGCGGTCGAAGCCGCGCACGCGGTCGAGCTCGCAGTCGCGGCCCGTGACGAGCACGAACGGCGTGGCCGGATCGACGCGGGAGGCGACGCCGTCGGCGGCGCGGACGCGGCGCAGGAGCTCGAGGCCCGACGCGTCGGGGAGCCCGACGTCGACGAGCGCGAGGTCCGGGAACTTCGTCTCGAGGAGGCGCAGGCCGTCACGGGCGGTGTCTGCCACCAAGAGCTCGTAGCCGTCGGCGGTCAGGTTGTCGGCGAGGAACGTCCTCGTCGCCGCGTCGTCCTCGACGACGAGGATGGTGGGCGGTGCATCGGCGTTCATGCCTGCTCTAGGACGGCGCGGCCGCGACCTCTCCCCCGTTCGTCGCGCCGAGGACGCCGCCCGGTGCAAATTCGCGTTCAGAAGATGTGCCCCGGCAGGGATCGCCCTTACGATGCCGACGGCCCCCACCGAGCGCGTCCGGCGGGGCTCCTCTCCGTCATGGACACCACTCGCCGCGGCAACTACGACTCCGGGGAGGACTTCGTCCTCGAGTACGGGGAGCTTCGCTTCACGTTCAACGAGCGCGACTTCATGGAGCGCTGCGAGCAGGCGGCGCTCAAGCTCGGGTTCGTCTCCGGCCGGCTCGACGAGCCCGAGCTCGAGGACCTCGTCAACCTGGCCGTCAACGGCGAGATCAACGAGCCGGCCTCCGCGCTCGGCGAGCACGTCAACGACTGCTGGCCCGAGCTCGTGGGTCCGAGCGACCGCTCGCTCGTGCACTGGCTGCGGCGGCTCGTCTTCCGCTCCGCGTGGCTGGACCAGCGCGTCAAGGAGGGCGAGCTCGACGTCGCCTTCGACATCGGCCGCCAGTCGTTCAGCTACGTCCAGCCTGACCGCGGCGGCCAGCCGGTCGAGCTCGCGCCCGAGCCCTCGTGGGGCCGGGTCGCCTACGTGCCGCGCTGACCGAGCGCCTCGGCGTGCGCGTCGGCGATCGCCCGCGCGCCGTCCTCGCCGACCAGCCGCTCCGCGCGCAGCGTGCCGCTCGCGGCCAGGTCGAGCGCCGGGAAGCGGCCCGCGCCGGCCAGCGCGGCGTCGAGCGCCACGACCGTGGTCTCGCCGCCGACCGGCAGCGTCGACGCCGCGATCACCGTCAGCGTGCCGCCGTCGACGATCGCGCGCGCCGCGCCGAGCGCGCGCCGCGCGGCCGCGGGCGTCAGCGCGTCGAGCGAGTCGACCAGCACGACCGCGTGGCCGCCGCGCGCGGCGACGCGCTTGGCGGTGTCGATGACGCGCTCGACGGCCTGCGCCTGGGCGTCGGAGCCAGCGCTCAGCGTCAGCGCCGCCGCCGGCTCCACCGGCCCGTCAGCGGCCCACTCGGCCGCCTCCTCGGGCCGCACGCCGGCCAGCACGACGCTGAGCTCCAGCTCGTCGCGGCCCTTGAGCGCGCCGGCGATCCGCCGCAGCGCCTCGCTCTTGCCCGCGCGTGGGCCCCCGGTGATCGTCACCCGCGAGCCGCGGCCGATCGGCGTCAGCCACTCGATCGCCTTGAGCGTCGGCTCGTCGCCGTCGAGCGCGATCCGCTCGCTGGGCCACCCGCAGCGCAGCTCGTCGTACGGCGTGCCCTCCGCGATCTCCTCGGCGGGCGCCCCGTTGATCGTGTCGACGCGGACGAGCGACGGGTGGCGCTCCGAGCGGCGCGGCCGCCGCGCGGGGCCGCTCACGCGGTCGCCGGACATCAGCTCGCAGCGGCGCACCTGAGCAGGCGAGATATAGACGTCGTCGTCGGAGGGCTCGGGCGGCGTGAGCCGCACGAAGCCCGAGCCGTTGGCGAGCAGCTCGACGACGCCCTCGGCCACGCGCTCCTCCCGGTCGCCGTCGCGCTCGCGGCCCCGGTCGCGATCCCGGCCACGGCGGCCGGGGCGCTCGCGCGGACCCTCGTCGTCGTCGGCCGCCGCGTCGCCCTCGACCTTGACGAGGTCGCCCTCGACCTCGGCGTCCTCGACGCCGGCGTCGGTGTCCGCGTCGCCGTCGGCGTCGCCGCCACGGCCCCGACCGCCGCGCCGGCGGCGCGGGCGCGCTGCCGGCTCGGCCGCGGCCGCGTCGACGACGCTCGTGCTGACGGTCTCGTCCTCATCGCCGTCGCCGCCCTGGTGGGCGACGATCGCGTCGACGAGATCGGCCTTGCGCAGGCGGCGGAAGCCGTCGATCCCGAGCTCGGATGCGATCGCGTGCAGATCGGCGAGCGGGCTGGACTCCAGCGCGGAGCGGGACAGAACGGACATGGTCCTCCTTCGTGATCGGTGTCGGTCGGCGCCCGGGCGCGCGTCGTATCAGCGCGCCGGCGACCCGGTACGAGGGACCAGACCCTAGCGTCCGCTTCCGACGGGCGACTGCTCGACCAGCGCCCGCAGCCACTCCCCGAACTCGGGCCGGCTGCGCCAGTCCTCCTCGAACTTGGCGATCCCGGCCGCCGTGAGCGGGTGGTCGAGCATCTGGCGCAGGACCTTCGCCGGCAGCGTCGCCACCTCGCAGCCCAGCCGCGCGGCGGCGATCGCGTGCTCCGGATGGCGGATCGACGCCGCGAGCACCTGGGTGGTCACCCCGGCCGGCCGCAGCGCGGCCACGATCTCGCCCACGACCTGCGTCGAGTCGACAGAGATGTCGTCCAGGCGACCCATGAAGCACGACACGTACGTCGCGCCGGCCTCGGCCGTCAGCAGCGCCTGGCTCGGCGAGAACACGAGGGTCATGTTCACCGCGACGCCCTCGGCGGCGAGCTCCGCGGTCGCGGCCAGCCCGGCCGCCGAGAAGGGGACCTTCACGACGACGTGCTCGTGCAGCCGGTGCAGCGCGCGCCCCTCCGCGACCATCGCCCGCGGCTCGCGCGAGACGACCTCGGCCGACACCGGCCCGCCTACGAGGTCGCAGATGCGACGGATGATGTCGCCCGGGTCGCCGTCCTCCTTGGCGAGGAGCGACGGGTTCGTGGTGGCGCCGGAGACCACGCCCCAGGCGGCGATCTCCTCCACCTCGGCGACGGACCCGGTGTCGATGAAGAGCCTCATGGCCGGCACGCTACCCGCCGGCCCGGATCCACTTGAGCGCGTCGTCGTCCGCGTCGAACCCGGGCACCTCCTCGGCGCCGGCCAGCACCCGCCGGACCCGCAGGAAGTCGTCCGCCTGCGCCACGTCGTGCACGCGCACGATCGCCGCTCCGCGGTCGGCCGCCCAGCCCACGGCGGCGAGCGTGCCGGCGAGCCGGTCGGCCGGCGGGCGCCCGGTGATCGCGCCGACGAAGTACTTGCGCGATACCGCCAGCAGGAGCGGCAGGCGGAGGGCGTGCAGGCGGCCGATCCCGCGCAGCACCTCGACCGTCTCGGCCGGCGTCTTGGCGAAGTCGGGGCCGGGGTCGAGCACGAGCTGCTCGTCGGCGACGCCCGCGGCGCGCGCAGCCGCCGAGCGCTTGGCCAGGAACCTGACGACGTCGCCGACCACGTCGCCGCGGTAGTCGGGGAAGCGCTCCTGCTTCGGCGCCGCCCGCGTGTGCGTCACGACGAGACCCGCGCCGGTGCGCGCGCACAGCTCGGCCAGCGCGATGTCGCGCAGGCCGCTCGTGTCGTTGATCATGGCCGCGCCCGCGTCGAGCGCCGCGGCCGCGACGGCCGGCTTCCACGTGTCGACCGACACCGGGATCCCGTCGGCGGCGAGCCGCTCGACCACCGGCACGACGCGCGCGATCTCGGTCTCGGCCGGGCTGGCCTTCGTGTAGGTGACGCCCGACTCCCCGCCCACGTCGACGAGGTCGGCGCCATCGGCGACCAGCCGGCGGGCGTGGGCGAGCTGGGCCCTCAGCGTGGAGAGGCGGACGGCGTCGGAGAACGAGTCGGGCCCGGCGTTGAGGATGCCCATCAGCAGGGGGCGGCCGAACTCCGGCTCGAGGATGTGGTCGCGCAGGCGCACCGACGCAGTATGCGGGACCGGTCAGCCGGCCGGCGCGTCGCCACTGGCGCGGCTGACGTCCTCGGCCAGCGCGGCGAGCGCCGCGAGGCCGGCCGGAATCGGCGCCAGGTCGATGTACTCGTCGAGGCGATGCGCGTTGCCGCCGGTCGTCACGCCGACCGTGATCGCCGGGATCCCGCGCCCGTACGCGGCGTTCGCGTCGGTGGAGGCCGCGTCCTCGCGCGCCGGCGGCAGGCCGGCGCGGGACCGCGCCCGGCGCGCGGCCTCCAGCAGTGGATGGTCGAGTGCGATGGCTCCGGCCGGCCGACGGCCGAGCGCTTCGACCGTCGTCTCGAGGCCTTCCTCCACCGCCTCGAGCGCCGCCCGGACGCGCCTGGCGGCCGCCCGCAGCAGGTCGTCGTCCTCGGCACGCAGGTCGATCTCGGCGCTCGCCTCCGAGGCGATCGTGTTGATCGCCGTGCCGCCCTCGATCACGCCGGCGTTGATCACCACGCCCGCGGCCCGCGCCTCGCGCACCGCGGCCGCGAGGCACTCGGCGAGCCCGTGCACCGCGCTCGGCGTGCCGCGGTCGATCCACGGATGTCCGCCGGGCCCGATGACCGTGGCGCCGAACCGCACCGACCCGACGCCCGTGACCTTGATCGCCTGCAGCGTCAGGCCCTCGACCGCGACAAAGGCGCTGCACGCCAGCTCGTCGAGCAGAGCCCGGGCGCCGCGCAGGTCGCCGAGGCCCTCCTCCCCCACGGTGGCCACCAGCGCCACCGGCCGCCGCAGCTCGCGCCCGGCGAGGCGGCGCGCGAGGTGCAGCAGCGCCGCGATCGCGATGGAGTTGTCGCCCAGCCCCGGCGCGGCGAGGCGACCGTCGCCCTGGGCGAAGGCGATCGGCGTGCCGGCCGGGAACACGGTGTCGAGGTGCGCGGCGAAGACCGTCGTCTCCGGTCCCGAGCCGCCCAGCTCGGCGATCACGTTGCCGGTCGCGTCGATCCGCGCGGGCGCGCCGGCCTCGGCGAACAGCGCGGCCACGAGCCGGCCGCGCGCGGCCTCGCCGAACGGCGGCGCCGGCACGGCGCAGATGCGGCGCGCCTCCTCCAGGACGCGCTCGGCCTCGCGGCTCACCGGATCGTGATCCGGCGGCGCACCACCACGACGTTGTGCGCGCGGTCGCCGACCGTCGCCCGCACCATGAAGCGCCCGCGGCGCCGGTAGCGGTGCGTCGCCGCGCGGCCGCGCGCGCGCGTCCCGTCGCCGAACGCGATGCGCACGGCGCCGACCCCGGACGCCCGCCGGCCGGTCGGGTTGGCATCGGTGGCGGTCACCCGCACCCGCACCGCCCGCCCGCGCCGGCGGGCGCCCGAGACGCGGATCGTCGCTCGCGGCGGCGTCGCGTCGTGGCGCAACAGCCGCCGGCGGGTGGACGTCGCCAGGCCGCGACGGTCGATGGCGATGACCCGCCAGCGGTGCAGGCCGTCGGGCAGCGCCCGCGGCAGCGCCAGCCGCGGCTCGTTCGTCCTGCCGATCACCTGGCCGTTCACCTCCAGGGAGTAGGTCACCGGGCCCCAGAGCTCGAACGACCGCGACCACCGCAGCGGCGCGCGTGTCGCATTGCGCCACCTCGAGCCCGAGTTGAGCCGGAACGCCCCGGGGACGCGGTCGAACGAGGCGACGACGATCGAGCGACTGCCGGCCGTTCCCTGCACGAACGCCACCACCGCATCGCCGGCGCGGTCGGCGGCGGCCTCGAGGCCGTTCGCGGCGTCCGATGGGCCGGCGCCGGGATGGGACAGCGCCGCGTCGCCCGCGGGCAGCTGCACCGTGCGCGACTCACGGCGGTTGTCGTATGCGCGCGCGTGGATGGTGAGGTCCGGCGCCTGCCACGCGACGAGGCCGTCACCGCTCTCGTCCACTGCGGCGACCGGCAGCGCGGCCGTCGGGAAGGTCGGCCCGAGGGGGACCGCCGGGTTGAACTTGCGGTCCTTGAGGACCGCCCCGAACGCCGTTCCGGCCACGTCGGTCGCGGCGTACCCCTCGCCGCGACCGTTGATGTCGATGCGCGGGAGCCCTGCGTCGCCCGGCGACGGGACGGCCTGTCCGTCGACGGCGACGGGCGGGTCGAACAGCGAGCCGACGAGCTTGCGGGCCACCGCGTGGGCGCGCCCGTCGCCGAAGACCTGGCGGAACACCACCCACGCGAAGCTCGAGTCGTCCTGGACGTCGACGTCGGGCGAGCTCGCGGCGCCACCCCCCTCGACCGTCGCATCCTGCGGCGCGAGCGACGGCCGGTTCTCGAACACGCGACGCGCAACGACGCGGCCGCCCTCGCCCCAGACGACGAGGGCGACGCCGTCCGCCGCGACGGCGACGCGCGATCGGCCGGCGCCGTGGCCGGCGTCAAGCGCCGGATCGACGTCCAGCGCGGCCGAGACGACGGCGAATCCGGTCCCCGCGCGGTCCTTGCGCGCGACGGCGACATCGTGACCACCGGCACCGGGAACGGTGAACGAGACGTACGCCACGCCGTTGGTCGAGAGGTCCACGGACGGGTTGGAGGCCGCCGGAGCGACGAGCTGGGGGGCGGTGAACGGCTGGTCGGCCGCCGGCCTGACCTGCGTGTAGAGCGCGCCGCCCGAGATGTACGCGACGGCCAGCCGTCCCCCGTCGGCGGCCGACACGACCGGCTGGGCGCTGGGCGTGGGCAGCGCCGCGTCGAGCCGCTCGGGGGGCTGCCACGCGCCTGCCACGAGCCGCGTGACGAAGACGTGGTCGACGCCGGCCTCGCGCTTGACGTACACGAGCGCCCCGCCGCCGTCGCGAGCGAGGTCGACGTCGCCGACGCGCTGGACGTCGGCGCTCGGTCCGTCGATGAGCTCACCGGCGACGAACCGCCCGACGGCGCCCTGGGCGACGGCCGGCGCGATGGCCAGGCCGGCGAGGACGGCGGCGGAGGTCACGAGAAGGCGGCGGCGCATCGGGATGGTGGGGGCTCCTGAATCGGGGGATTGGCGTGAGCGCACGCCGACGCGCGCGCACGAGGCGTGAACGGCTCTTGCAACCGGCGGGGCGCGGGAAAGTTACGGGGACCACCGGCTTTCCCCCACGACGGCGCTGGTCCTGCCTCGGCCGTGGACGGGGGCGCGCGACGGCCCGGTCCCTGCCACGGGAGCGCGGACGCGCCGGCGCGGGGCCCGGCTGACAGGATGCAGGCGTGCCCTCCCTATCCAGCGTCTGCGTCTTCTGCGGCTCCAACGGCGGCGCCGACCCGGCGTACGTCGAAGCCGCGCGCGAGGCGGGGCGCGGCCTGGCCGAGCGGGGCCTGCGCCTCGTCTACGGCGGCGGCAACGTCGGCATGATGGGCGCCGTCGCCGACGGCGCGCTCCAGGCCGGCGGCGACGTCGTGGGCGTGATCCCGCGGCAGATCTTCGACCTCGAGATCGGCCACCGCGACCTGCCCGACCTGCGGATCGTGGGCTCGATGCACGAGCGCAAGGCGCTCATGGCCGACCTCGCCGACGCGTTCATCGCGCTGCCCGGCGGCATCGGCACGCTCGAGGAGCTGTTCGAGATCTACACGTGGGCCCAGCTCGGGCTGCACCGCAAGCCGCTGGGGCTACTCGACGTGGCGGGCTACTACTCGCCGCTGCGGGCGATGCTCGACCACGCCGTCGACCAGCGCTTCCTGCGCCCGGAGACCCGCGCGATGCTTGCGTTCGACGTCTCCCTGGAGGCGCTGCTCGACCGCTTCGCCGCGTGGCGGGCGCCGGCCCAGCCCAAGTGGATCGACCGTGACGGCACCTGATCCGGACGCCGTCGGGGAGCCGCTCGAGGACGTCCGCGCGTTCGCGATCGCCATCGTCCGCGAGGCGGGCTCGATTGCGCGCGCCGACTTCGGCCGCGAGGTGCTGGCCGAGCCGAAGGGCGAGCGCGGCGACGTCGTCACGCACGTGGACCGCGAGGCGGAGGCGCTCATCGTGGCCGTGATTCACGACCGCTTCCCCGACCACGAAGGGGCGCTCCGTGCGATCGACCGACTCGAGGGTTGCTTGTGCGACGCGCCGAGCCGCGGCGCGGCGCGGCGCGAGGGCCGCCGCGCCACCCGGCCCAGGCGCCGGCGGCCTACCCGGGCGCGTGCGAGGAGGAGATCTCCTCGACGGGCACGTCGGGGTCGGCGAGCCGCGCGCGGTCGATGTGGGCGCCCGACCGCACGAGCTCCTGGATCGCGTCGCTGACATCCCACACGTTCACGTTCATGCCGGCGACCAGGCGATCGCCGCGCAGCCAGAACGCGATGAACTCGCGTGCCGCCATGTCGCCGCGCACGACGAGCGCGTCGGAGCCCGGGTCGTGCAGCCCGGCGTACTCCATCCCGACGTCGTACTGGTCGGAGAAGAAGTAGGGCACCTTGTCGTAGCGAACGTCGCGCCCGAGCATCGCGCGCGCCGCGGCCGGGCCCTGCTCGAGCGCGTTGGCCCAGTGCTCGACCCGCACGCGACGGTCGAAAAGCGGGTGGGCGGCGTTCGCGACGTCCCCGGCCGCGAAGACGCCGTCGGCGCTCGTCTGGAGGCGCTCGTCGACGAGGATCCCGTCGTCGACCTGCAGCACGCCGTCGGCCAGCTCGGTGCGCGGCGCGACGCCGATGCCCACGACCACGGCGTCGCAGTCGATGGAGCGTCCGTCGGACGTGCGCACGCGCTCGGCGCGCCCGGAGCCCTCGATCGCCTCGACGCCGGTGCCGAGGAGCAGCTCGACGCCCTGGTCGGCGTGCACGTCGCGGTAGAAGCCGCCGAGCTCCGGGCCGAGCACGCGCAGCAGCGGCAGCTCGAGCGGCTCCACGAGCGTCACGTCCATGCCCTTCTGCCGGGCCGACGCGGCGACCTCGCAGCCGATCCAGCCGCCGCCGATCACGGCGAGCCGGCCGCCGGCCTCGATCGCCGCCTTGATCGCGTCGGAGTCCTCGACCGTGCGCAGCAGGTGGACGCCGTCGAGGTCCGCGCCGGGCAGCGGCAGGCGGCGCGGCTCGGCGCCGGTGGTGAGCAGCAGGCGGTCGTATGCGAGCCGCTCGCCGCCGGCGAGGACGACGGCGCGGCCCGAGACGTCGAGCGCCTCCGCGACCGTGCCCGTGCGCAGCTCGACGTCGTTCGCGGCGTACCAGCCCGTGTCCTCCTGGAGCCACGCCATGCCGCCCTCGCCGCGCAGGTAGTCCTTGCTGAGCGGCGGGCGCTCGTACGGGCGGTGCGGCTCGGCGCCGACGAGCATGATGCGCCCGTCGAAGCCCTCCTGGCGCAGCGTCTCGGCGGCCTTGCCGCCGGCCATGCCGGCGCCGACGATGACGAACGTGCTGGGGCTGCTCATGCGTGACCTCCGGTGAGGGCGAGGAACTCGTCGCGGGTGCGGGGATCGTCTCGCACCAGGCCGTGCAGTGCCGAGGTGATCGTCCGCGCGCCGGGCTTCTGCACGCCGCGCAACGACATGCAGAGGTGCTCGGCCTCGATGACCACCCCGACGCCGCGCGGGTCGAGCTCGCGCCGCAGCCACCCGGCGATCTGGGTCGTGAGGCGCTCCTGCACCTGCAGCCGGCGGGCGTAGAGCTCGACGACCCGGGCGAGCTTCGACAGGCCTACGATCCGCGCGCCGGGCAGGTAGCCGACGTGCGCGACGCCGTGGAACGGCAGCAGGTGGTGCTCGCAGAGCGAGTGGACCGGGATGTCGCGCGCGACGACAAGCTCGTCGTAGCCCTCGTCGTTGGGGAACGTCGTGGCACGGAACGGGCGCGGCGTCAGCAGCTCGGCGAGCGCGCCGGCCATGCGGCGCGGCGTGTCCCGCACGCCCTCGGGCCTCAGGTCGCAGCCGAGGGCGAGGAGCAGCTCGCGGGCGGCGCGCTCGGCGGCGGGCAGGTCGATCGGGTCGGCCGGCTCTGATGGGAGCGGATGCAGGGGCGTGATGGTCATGCGCAGTTCGCGTCAGCCGGCCGCGTGGTCTTACGCGACGTAGAAGTCGCGGGCGTCCATCAGCCCCCGGCCGACGGCGGCCGTGCGCGAGCGCGGTTCGCGGAGCAGACATACGCCGCGCTCGCGCCCGTGGC
Organism: Solirubrobacteraceae bacterium; assembly: GCA_036259975.1. Taxonomy (GTDB): domain Bacteria; phylum Actinomycetota; class Thermoleophilia; order Solirubrobacterales; family Solirubrobacteraceae; genus JAOPZW01. Next base: position 14,520 of record DATAAR010000259.1, read on the forward strand.
GCGCCAGCAGGCGGCTCGCCCGCAGCAGCGCGGCGCCGTTGCCCGCGACGATGCCGCCGAGGCCCGCGAACGGCGATCGGGCACGCGTCGGTAAGGCTTTCCGGCCGGGTGTCGCATACACGGGTGTGATGACCTCCCGGGCCCGCGAGATCCCCGACGACGAGCTGGTCGGCTGGCGCCGCCGCCGCCTCCGCCGCGCGGGGTTCGCTCCCGACCTCGCTGCCGCGGTGGCGCGCGACTGCGCGATGGACCTCCACGCGCTGCTCGACCTCGTCGACCGCGGCTGTCCCCCGCACCTGGCCGCACGCATCCTGGCGCCGCTCGACGATGGCGGGCGGCCGTGCTGAGCGCCGCTGCTAGCGTCGCGCCCGTGCCGGCCGCCGAGCCCGTCCGCAGCCACGCCGATGTCGGCTCGGCGGCGTGGGTCGCCGCACTCGGCGCCCGCGGTCCCGACCACGACGCCGCGGTCGCGCGCCTGCACGCGCTCCTCCTGCGCGCCGCCCGGTTCGAGCTGCGCCGCCGCGGGGCGCGCGCCGACGTCGAGGACCTGGCCATGCAGGCGGCGGACGACGCGCTCGTCGCGATCCTCGCGAAGCTGCACACGTTCCGCGGCCAGAGCCGCTTCACCACGTGGGCCTACAAGTTCGGGCTGCTCGAGGCCGGCGTGAAGGCGCGCCGCCGCGCCTGGCAGGGACGCGAGGTGCCGCTGCCCGACGAGGGCTGGGCGGCGTTCGCCGACATTCGCCACGGGCCCGGCGCGGACGCCGAGACGGCGGAGCTGCTGGCGGCCGTGCGCGTCGCGATCGACGGGTGCCTCACTCCGCACCAGCGCGCCGTGCTCGTTGCGATCGCGCTCCAGGACGTGCCGATCGACGTGCTCGCGGAGCGGCTGGGCACCACGCGCGGCGCGCTGTACAAGACCCTGCACGACGCCCGCCGCAAGCTCCGCGCCGAGCTCGAGCGGCAGGGCCTGCACCCGGACGGAGGGAGCCGATGAGCGACGCCGACCGCGACCGCCTGACCCGCCTCCTCGGCCCGGCCGGCCCCGAGCTGACCTGCGAGGAGTGCTTCGAGCACCTGGACGCGTACGTCGAGATCGAGCTGGCGCGCGGGGAGGGCGCGGCGGAGGCCGCGGTGCCCGGGATGGGCGCGCACCTGGCGGGCTGCCCGGCGTGCGCGGAGGACCACGCCTCGCTGCGGGCGCTGCTGTCCGACGCGCGGGACTGAGGGCGTTCCGGCGTTCCGCTCCGGCGGGGGCGTGCCGCCGTCGCTACCGGATGGGCATCGAAGAGGGAGGCCACCCCGCGTCGCTGGCGTTCCCCGCCCGCGTCCAGGGCGTTCGCATCGCGAACCGCACGTTCGGCAGCTATTCCATGGTGAACGTGCGCCTCGCCGACGGCAGAACGTTCGCGCGGGGCCGATCTTCCCCCTCGATGCGCAGTCCGCCCAGGCCACGGCAGCCGCCGCGCCGGAGCGCAACGCCACAAGGACCGCGGCCCTACAGCGCCTTGAGCTCCTCGGTGATCTGATCCACGGAGGCCTTGGCGTCGCCGAACAGCATCGCGGTGTTGTCCGCGTAGAACAGCGGGTTGTCGATGCCGGCGAAGCCGCTCGACATCGACCGCTTGAGCACGATCACCGACCGGCTCTCGTCGACGTTGAGGATCGGCATGCCGTAGATCGGGCTCTCCGGCTTGTTGCGCGCGTCGGGGTTCGTCACGTCGTTGGCGCCGATGACGAGCGAGACGTCGGTCCGGGGGAAGTCCCCGTTGATGTCGTCCATCTCCTTGAGCTGGTCGTACGGGACGTCCGCCTCGGCCAGGAGCACGTTCATGTGCCCCGGCATGCGCCCGGCGACCGGATGGATGGCGAACTTGACGTCGACGCCCTTGTCCTCGAGCAGCTTCGTCATCTCCCGCACGGCGTGCTGCGCCTGCGCGACCGCCATGCCGTAGCCCGGGACGATCACGACCTGGCTGGCGTAGGCCATCTGCACGGCCGCGTCCGAGGCGCTCGTCGAGCGCACGGTCCTGTCGCCGTCCTCTGCGCCGCCGCCGGTGGTGACGACGCCGCCGAAGCCGCCCGCCACGATCGACGGGATCGAGCGGTTCATGGCCTGCGCCATGAGGTTCGTCAGGATCGAGCCGGACGCGCCGACGATCATGCCGGCGACGATCAGCGCGGTGTTGTTCAGCGCGATGCCGGCCGCGGCGGCCGACAGGCCCGTGAACGCGTTCAGCAGCGAGATGACGACCGGCATGTCGGCGCCGCCGATCGGCAGGACCATCAGGTTGCCCAGGACGGCGGCGGCGACGAGCAGCAGGATCATCAGCCACTCCTCGTTCGTGCCGGACACGATCGCCGCCGCGCACGCCACCGCAACCGCGAGCAGCCCGAGATTGACGAACTGCTGCGCGCGGCCGATCGTGATCGGCCGGCCCGGAACGATCTCCTGGAGCTTGCCGAACGCGATGTTCGAGCCCCAGAATGAGATCGACCCGATGATCGCCGCGAACAGGCTGAAGATCGCGACGTACGTCGGCTCATCCTCGAAGCCGCCGGTGTGGCGGAACTCCGCCCAGGCGATCAGCGCGATGGCGCCGCCGCCGACACCGTTGAACAGCGCGACCATCTGCGGCATCGCCGTCATGCGCACGTTCCGCGCCGAGGGGATGCCGACGATCGTCCCGATGACGATGCCGAGGATGATCAGCCCCCAGTTGCCCATGCCTGGGATCAGGAACGTCGCGAACACGGCGATGGCCATGCCGACCGCGGCGATGCGGTTGCCGCGCACGGCCGTCTTCGGCCCGGTCAGGCCCATCAGGCCGTAGATGAACAGCGCGAAGGCGATGATGTACAGGACGGCGATGAAGTCGTCGTCCTGCAGGAAGGAGTCGGCCAGCACGCTCACTTCAGGTCCTCCGACGTCTCGACCGCCTCCTTGGGCTTGCTCTTGAACATCTCGAGCATGCGGTCGGTGACGAGGAAGCCGCCGACGACGTTGATCGTGCCGAACGCGACCGCGATCACGAGCAGGAGCTTCGTGAACCAGTCCTCGACCCCGAGGCCGAGCACGATGATGCCGCCGAGCACGACGATGCCGTGCACCGCGTTCGTGCCGCTCATCAGCGGCGTGTGCAGCGTGTTCGGGACCTTGGAGATCACCAGGTAGCCGGCGAACGCCGCGAGCACGAGCACGGACAGGTTCTGGATGAGGATGCTGACGGCGGCGGTCATCAGGCGGCTGCGGCCTCCACGGTCTTCTTGGCGCCCTCGTGGACGATCTCGCCGTCGCGCACGACGCAGGCGCCGGCGATGATCTCGTCCTCGAAGTCGAGGTTCAGGTTGCCCTCGTCGTCGAGCATGAGCTCGAGCAGCGACTGCACGTTGCGCGCGTAGAGCTGGCTGGCGTGCTCGGGCATCGTCGTCGGCAGGTTGAGCGGCGAGACGATCGTCACGTCGTGCTTGACGACGACCTCGCCGGGCTCGGTCAGCTCGCAGTTGCCGCCCGCCTCGCCGGCGAGGTCGACGATCACCGAGCCCGGCTTCATGCCCTCGACCGCCTCGGCGGTTACGAGCACCGGCGCCTGGCGGCCCGGCACCAGCGCGGTCGTGATGACGACGTCGAAGTCCTTGATCGCGTCGGTGAGCGCCTGCTTCTGCTGGGCCTGCTCCTCCTCGGTCAGCTCGCGGGCGTACCCGCCCTCGCCGACGGCCTCGATGCCGAGGTCGAGCCAGCTCGCGCCCAGCGACTGGACCTGCTCGGCCACCTCGGGGCGGACGTCGTAGCCGGTCGTCCGCGCGCCGAGGCGCTTGGCGGTGGCCAGCGCCTGCAGGCCCGCCACGCCGCCGCCGAGGACGAGCACCTTGGCCGGCGGGATCGTCCCTGCGGCGGTGGTCAGCATCGGGTAGAAGCGCGTCGCGTGCTCGGCGCCGAGCAGCGCGGCCTTGTAGCCGGCGACGTTGGACTGCGATGACAGCGCGTCCATCGACTGCGCGCGGCTGATGCGCGGGATCGCCTCCATCGCGAACGCGGTCGCCCTGGCGTCGGCCAGCGCGCGCGTCGTCTCTGGCGAGGTCAGCGGCGCGAGGAAGCCGATGAGCACCGCGTTGTCGGACAGCTTGCCGAGCTCGTCCTGCGACGGCGCCGCGACCTTCACGACGACGTCGGCGCTCCACGGGTCGCCGATCTTCGCGCCCGCCTCCTCGAACAACGCGTCGGGGATCAGCGCGGCCTCGCCCGCGCCGGACTCCACGACGACCTCGACGTCCTTGGCCGCAAGCCGCTTGACGACGTCGGGCACCATCGCCACCCGCCGCTCGCCGGGCGCGGTCTCCTTCGGGACACCTACCACCATGAGGGCGGGGAAGTTAGCCGATCAGGCGCGAACGGCGCGCTCCGGCAGGCCGGAGCGGCGGTGCTCAAACACCGCGCGGAGCGCGGATCGGGAACGGCTTGCGCGCCAGCGCGGTCAGCGCCTGCGCGGTCACCCACACCGGCGTCTGCGCGCTCGTCCGCGAGTAGCGAACGCTACCGTCGGCGGCGACGAGCGTGCGCAGGTAGCCGAGCGGGCTGCGCGAGCCGCCGCGCCGCACGCGCTCCGGATTCCGCCCCGCTGCGACGAGGGCCTGCGCCGCCCAGGCGGTCGACTGGGCGTTCGACCCCGCCCCGGGCTGCAGCGGGAAGCCGCCGTCCGGGTTCTGCCGGCGCACGAGGAAGGCGACGCCGCGGGCGACCGCGCCGCCGCGCCGCGAGCGCCCCGCGGCCACGAGCGCCTGCACCGCGCCCGCGGTGTCGTCGATGCCGCTCGGCGCGCCCCGGCCGCCGAAGTTCCACCCGCCGTCGCGGTTCTGCTGGCGAGCGACCCACGCCGCCGCGCGGCGCACCGACCGGTCGCTCGCCCGCCGCCCCGCGG
>DATAAR010000260.1:0-2383 GCA_036259975.1 Solirubrobacteraceae bacterium
GCGGGGCGGGTCCGGCGCGCTGTCGCTGGGCGTCGCCACGCTCTGGCTGAGCGTCATCGTGCTGATCCCGCTCGCGGCGGTGGTCGCGCGCTCGACCGAGGGCGGGCTCGACGCGTTCTGGACCGCGGTGTCGAACCGCCAGGCGGTGTCGGCCCTGCGGCTGACGCTCGGGCTGTCGATCGCCGTCGCCGCGGTCAACGCGGTGGCGGGTACGCTCATCGCGTGGGTCCTCGTGCGCGATCGCTTCCGCGGCCGTGACGCCGTCAATGCGCTCATCGACCTGCCGTTCGCGCTGCCGACCATCGTGGCCGGCATCACGCTGCTCGCCCTCTACGGGCCCGACGGCCCGGCCGGCGTCAACGTCGTCGGCACGCGCTGGGCCATCCTGCTCGCGCTGCTCTTCGTGACCCTGCCGTTCGTCGTGCGGTCGGTGCAGCCGGTCCTGATGGAGCTCGACCGCGAGATGGAGGAGGCGGCCACGTCGCTCGGCGCGGGCGCGTGGACGACGTTCCGGCGCATCGTCCTGCCCAACCTCACGCCGGCGATCGTGTCCGGCGCGGCGCTCGCGTTCGCGCGGGCGGTCGGCGAGTTCGGCTCCGTCGTGCTGATCGCCGGCAACCTGCCGTTCAAGACCGAGGTCGCGTCGGTGTTCATCTTCGGGCGGATCGAGTCGGACGCCGTGACGTCGGCCGCCGCGGTGTCGGTCGTGCTGCTCGCCCTGTCGTTGGTCGTGCTGCTCGCGATCCGCGGCCTCGGCCGGTTCGGCCACGCCCGGGAGCTCGACGATGGTCGTTGACCGCCGCGCCCGCATCGGCCTGCGCGTGCTGGCGCTCGGCTACCTCGCCGCGCTGCTGCTCGTGCCGGTCGGGATCGTCTTCTACCGGACGTTCCAGAACGGGGTCGGCTTCGTCTGGGCCTCGATCACGACCCCGGCGGCGATCCACGCGCTGTGGCTGACGCTCGAGATCGCGCTCATCGCGGTCCCGCTGAACGCGGTCCTCGGCGTCGTGACGGCGCTCGCGCTCGTCCGCGGGCGGTTCCGCGGCAAGGCGCTGCTGCAGGCGATCATCGACCTGCCGTTCGCGATCTCGCCGATCGTCATCGGCCTGGCGATGGTGCTGGTCTACGGCCGCAGCGGCTGGCTCGGCGGGTGGCTCGCCGAGCAGGGCATCCAGATCATCTTCGCCGTGCCGGGCATGGTGCTGGCGACGATCTTCGTGTGCCTGCCGTTCGTGGTGCGCGAGGTCGAGCCCGTGCTGCGCGAGGTCGGCGACGAGCAGGAGCAGGCGGCGGCGACGCTCGGCGCGTCGCGGTGGCAGACGTTCCGGCGCATCACGCTGCCGTCGATCCGCTACGGGATCGCCTACGGCGTTGTGCTGTCGACCGCGCGCGCGATCGGCGAGTTCGGCGCGGTCAGCGTGGTCTCCGGCAAGGTCGCCGGCCAGACCGAGACGCTGACGCTGCTCGTCGAGAAGCGGTTCCAGAACTTCGACGTCGCGGGGGCGTACGCGGCGTCGGCGCTGCTGGCGCTGATCGCGCTCGCGACCCTGCTCGTGATGACCCGGCTGAAGCCCAGGAGGGACGGGACGTGATCCAGGTGAACGGCGTGGCAAAGCGCTTCGGCGACTTCCAGGCGCTCGACGACGTGTCGCTCGAGGTGCCCGACGGGTCGCTGACCGCGCTGCTCGGGCCGAGCGGGTCCGGGAAGTCGACGCTGCTGCGGGTGATCGCGGGCCTCGAGGCGCCCGACGCGGGCACGGTGTCCATCGCCGGGCGCGACGCGACGGCGGTGCCGCCGCAGAAGCGCGGCATCGGCTTCGTGTTCCAGCACTACGCGGCGTTCAAGCACATGACGGTCCGCGACAACGTCGCGTTCGGCCTGACCGTGCGCCGGCGCCCGAAGGCCGAGATCTCCGCCAAGGTCGATGAGCTGCTGCGGGTCGTCGGGCTCGACGGCTACCAGGCGCGCTTCCCGTCGCAGCTCTCCGGCGGGCAGCGCCAGCGCATGGCGCTCGCGCGCGCGCTGGCCGTCGAGCCCGAGGTGCTGCTGCTCGACGAGCCGTTCGGGGCGCTCGACGCGCGGGTACGCGCGGAGCTGCGCGAGTGGCTGCGCCGCTTGCACGACGAGGTCCACGTGACGACGGTGCTCGTCACGCACGACCAGGAGGAGGCGATGGAGGTCGCCGACCGAATCGTCCTGCTCAACCACGGGCGGGTCGAGCAGCACGGCCCGCCGCGGGAGCTCTACGACCGGCCGGCGAACGCCTTCGTGATGGGCTTCCTCGGCCCGGTGGCGCGGCTGGACGGGACGCTCGTGCGCCCGCACGACCTGCGCGTGGACCACGAGCCGCTGGAGGGGGCGATCGAGGCCCAGGTCGCGCGC
>DATAAR010000261.1:0-19088 GCA_036259975.1 Solirubrobacteraceae bacterium
CGTCGCCTTCCCCCGCGTGGACACGTTCAAGCACCGCCTGGCCGACACGACCGAGCACCGGCGCGTCGTCGAGCGCGCCCTGCGCGGCCTGACCGGCGCGCCGCTACAGATCCGCTTCGAGCTCCGCGACCTCGAGCCCGCCGGCGGCGGCGCCGCGGAGGAGGCGCCGCCGTCCGAGGACGAGTGGGTCGCGCGGTTCAAGTCAGAATTCGATGCCGAGGAGATCGTCCCGGACCCCGACGACAGCAAGGAAGGCGAGGCCTGATGCCCCAGCCCCCGAACATGCAGCAGATGATGCGGCAGGTCCAGAAGATGCAGCAGGAGATGATGCAGGCCCAGGAGCAGCTCAAGCACGAGGAGGTCGAGGCCTCGGCGGGCGGCGGGATGGTCAAGGTCAAGGTCTCCGGCGACCTCGTGGTCAAGTCGATCACGATCGCCCCCGAGGCGATCGATCCCGACGACCCCGACCTGCTCCAGGACATGGTGCTCGCCGCGGTCAACGAGGGCCTGCGCGCCGCCCAGGAGCTCCAGCAGAGCAAGCTCGGCGGGCTGACCGGCGGCATGGACCTCGGATCGCTGGGCCTGCCCGGCTTCTAGTGGGCCACTAGGCCGGCCCGCGCTTGTACGCCCCGCCCGTCCAGCGCCTGATCACCGAGCTCGGCAAGCTGCCCGGGATCGGGCAGCGCACGGCCCAGCGCCTGGCGTTCCACATCCTGCGCGCGGACGCGGAGGACGCCCACGCGCTGGCCGACGCGATCCGCGAGGTCAAGGAGCGCATCGGGCTGTGCGAGGTGTGCTTCAACCTCGCCGACGAGCCGCGCTGCCGCATCTGCCAGGACGAGCGCCGCGACCCGGCGCTGATCTGCGTCGTCGAGGAGCCCGGCGATGTCATCCCGATCGAGCGCACCCACGAGTACCGCGGTCGCTACCACGTCCTCGGCGGGGCGCTGTCGCCGATCGACGGCGTCGACCCCGAGGACCTGAAGATCGCGGAGCTGTACGCGCGGGTCGACGCCGGCGGCGTGCGCGAGGTCGTCCTCGCGACCAACCCCACGACGACCGGCGAGGCCACCGCGCTTCACATCGCCGCGGCGCTGCGCGAGCGCGCGCCCGACGTCGCCGTGACGCGGCTGGCCTCCGGGCTGCCGGTCGGCGCCGACCTCGAGTACGCCGACGAGGTCACGCTGGGCAAGGCGCTCGCCGGCCGTCGCGCGCTGTAGCTACGAGCGGTCCGCCGCGGTGGGCGGCGCGAGCTCGGCCGCGTCCGGGTCGCGGCCGGAGACCGACTCCTTGAACTCGCGCAGACCGCGGCCGAGCGAGCGGCCCGCGTCGGGCAGCCGCTTGGGGCCCAGGACGACGAGCGCGATCGCCAGGACGACGATGAGCTCGAGGGGGCCGATGCCGGGCATGGGGCTGCTCCTTCGTTTCCGTCGGGGTCAGGACTTGAGGAAGGGGGTCACCGCGTCGAGCACGTTCTTCTCGGCGAGCGCGGCGTCGAACGCGGACGGGGCGGGCGTCTCGCCGTTCAGCAGGCGGATGAGCGCGGCGTGGCGGGCCTCGACCTGCACGATCGAGCCGGCCGCGGCGAGCACCTCGGAGGACCGGATCTGCGGCGCGGCGCCGTTGTAGGCGCTCACGCCCGTGTCCTCGAGCGTCTGCGCGAGCCCGACGAACCGCCGCCGGTTCGTGAACACGTCCCCGAAGCCGACCTTCGGGGCGTCGACCGGTCGGCCGCCGAGCTGCTTGATCGTGCCGCGCAGCGCGTCGACGTGCGCGACCTCGTTGTCGTGGATCTCGCGGACCAGCCGCCGCGTGTCCGCGCCGAGCCCGCGGCCCTCGCGGATCGCCCGCGAGTAGAAGGTCGCCTCGAGGTACTCGAGCGTCAGCGCGAAGTTCAGGACGTCGACGTCGCCGCCCTCCTGGGCGAGCGCGCGGCGCACGAACGGGCCGACGGCGGAGCCGCCGAGCACGGCGCCGGTCGCGAGCGCGCCGCGCAGGAGGAAGGCGCCGCGCGAAAGGCCCTCGACGGCGACGGCCTCGAGCTGGGGGGCGGGGGTCGGGGTGCGGCTCATGGTGATGGTCTCCAGTGGTCGGGGGCTCACGAGGCGAGGAACGGCTTGACCTCGTCGAGGACGCGGCTCATCGGCAGCGGGGAGGCGAACGCGCCGGTCGGCACCGAGCCGTCGAGCGGCCCGTCCCCGGAGAACCCACGGCCGGTGAGCTGGTTCAGCGCGGCCGCGTGGCGCGCCTCGACCGAGTGGATCGACAGCGCGGCGGCGAGGATCTCCGCGCTCGTGATGCGCGGCGCCTGGGCGAGATAGGCGGCGGCGCCGACGTTCTCGACGATCGCGGCGGTCCGCAGAATCCTCGCGGGGCCACCGGCGATGACGTCGTCGAACCTGGTCGCCGGCCTCCGGGCCGGGGTGCCGCCGAGCTTCTTCACCGTGGCGGTGATCGCGTCGACGTGCGCGTGCTCGGCCTCGCCGATCCGCTTGGCCAGGTCGGCGACCGCGCGATCGGTGATCTGCCCGCTTCGCACGGCCTGGTCGTAGAAGTCGGCCTCGACGTACTCGAGGGTGAGGGCGTAGTTGAGGATCGCGAGGTCGTTGCCGACGCCTCCCATCGGCGTCTTGGCGGCGCCTTCGGCGGCGCGACGGCCGGTGGAGTCGTCGCCGCCGCACGCGGCGGCCAGCAGAGCGAGCGCGCCGGCGGCGCCGGCGCCGCCGATCATCTTCAGGAACCGCTTGCGCGTTCCGGCGTCGGCCTGGAGCTCGCGCAGGGCACCCGGCTGGGTGTCGGTCTCGGGCACGTGAATGACCTCCTCGTCGGGAGTCGAGGGCAGGGCGTCACCGGCGCGCTGCGCGGCGCGGGTGTCGGACGGCGGCGGCGGTGCTCGGGGATCGGGGGCTACTGCGCAGCGGCCCCGCGGGCGGATCACCCGCCGCCTATCCTTCACCGCTCGATGAGCACGGTCGTCATGAAGTTCGGCGGGACCTCGGTGGCGGACGCGGAGCGCCTCAGGCGCGCCGCGCAGCGGATCGTGGGCAAGCGCGAGGCCGGCCACCGCGTGGTCGCCGTGCTGAGCGCGCGCGGCAAGGAGACCGACCGCCTGATCGCCGACGCGTTCGAGGTCTCGCCCGAGCCCGACCCGCGGGAGATGGACATGCTGCTGTCCACGGGCGAGCGCGTCTCGTGCGCGCTGTGCGCGATGGCGATCCACGACCTCGGGCACCGCGCCATCTCGCTGACCGGCTCGCAGGCGGGCATCGTCACGGACACGTCGCACACGAAGGCGCGCATCCTGGACGTGCGCGCCGACCGGATCTTCCGGGCGCTCGACGAGGACTCGATCGTCCTGGTGGCCGGCTTCCAGGGCGTGTCGACGGCCAAGGACGTGACGACCCTGGGCCGCGGCGGTTCGGACACGACCGCGGTCGCCCTCGCCGCCGCCGTCGGCGCCGAGGTGTGCGAGATCTACACCGACGTGCCGGGCGTCTTCAGCGCAGACCCGCGGATCGTGCCGACCGCGCGCAAGCTGGCGGTCGTGTCGTTCGAGGAGATGCTCGAGATGGCGGCCTCCGGCGCCGGGGTGCTCCAGCTGCGCAGCGTCGAGTACGCCCGCAACCACGGCGTGCGCATCCACTGCCGGTCGAGCTTCGACGATGCGCCGGGTACTGTTGTCGTCTCCGAGGGGGACACCGTGGAACAGCCGCTGATCACCGCCGTCACGCACTCGCTCGGCGAGGCGCGCCTCACCCTCCTCGGCGTGCCGGACACCCCCGGCATCGCGGGCCGCGTCACGACGGCGCTCGCCGAGGCGAACGTGAACATCGACATGATCATCCAGAACGAGCCGGAGTCCGAGGGCGCCGCGGCCGACATGTCGTTCACCGTCCCGCGCGACGACGTGCCCGCCGCCCAGCGCGCTCTGGAGCCCCTCGCGGCCGAGCTCGGCATCGAGGTCGTGGCCGACCAGTCGATGGGGAAGGTCTCGATCGTGGGCGCCGGAATGAAGACTCACCCGGGCGTGGCGGCGAAGGTGTTCACCACGCTGGGCGAGAACGACATCAACATCGAGATGATCTCCACGTCACCCATCCGCATCTCCTGCGTCGTGCCGGGCGACCGCGTGCCGGACGCCGTCAAGGCGCTGCACGCCGCGTTCGACCTGTCCGGCGAGGGCACCATCCGGCCTGAGCAGCCGTTCGGGGAGTTCGCGGCATGAGCGCGTCGGACGGCTACCGCGTCGCCGTCGTCGGCGCGACCGGGCAGGTGGGCGGCGTCATGCTCAACCTGCTGCGCGAGCGTGGCTTCCCCGCGCGCGAGATCGTCCCGTTCGCGTCCGAGCGCTCGGCCGGCCGCGAGCTCGACGGGGGGCTCGTCGTGCAGCCGCTCACCGACGAGACGATCCAGGGCTTCGACGTCGCGATCTTCAGCGCCGGGGGCTCGACCTCGGGCGAATGGGCGCCGCGCTTCGTGGAGGCGGGCGCGGTCGTGGTCGACAACTCGTCGAAGTGGCGGATGGCCGACGACGTGCCGCTCGTCGTCTCCGAGGTCAACCCGGAGGCGCTCGACGGCCACCGCGGGATCATCGCCAACCCCAACTGCTCGACGATGCAGATGGTCGTCGCGCTCAAGCCGCTCTACGACGCCGCGGGCATCGAGCGCCTGGTGATCTCGACCTACCAGGCGGTGTCCGGGACCGGCAAGAAGGCGGTCGACGAGCTGCTCGCCCAGTCCCGCGCGATCCTGGCCGGCGACGAGCCGCCGTCGCCGCGTGCGTACGCGCATCGGATCGCGTTCAACGCGCTGCCGCACGCCGGCAACTTCGCGCCCGGCGACGACCACACCGACGAGGAGCGCAAGCTCATCAACGAGACGCGCAAGATCCTCGGCGATCCGTCGATCCGCGTCAGCGCGACGTGCGTCCGCGTGCCCGTCGTCAACGGCCACTCCGAGGCGGTCAACGTGGAGACGCGCTCGCCGCTGAGCCCTGAGCAGGCCCGCGAGCTCCTGCGCGCGGCGCCGGGCGTCACCGTCGTCGACGACCCGGACGCGGCCGGCTACCCGCTCGCGATCGACGCCGACGGCAAGGACGACGTCTTCGTCGGGCGCATTCGCCGCGATCCGGGCCACGACCAGGCGCTCGACATGTGGATCGTGTCCGACAACCTGCGCAAGGGCGCCGCGACGAACGCGATCCAGCTCTGCGAGGCGCTGCACGAGCGCGGCCTGATCGGCGCGCGCGTGGCGTAGCCGCGCGGCGGGCCGCGCGCGCTTCTCCCTCGGGTGCAGCGGCACGCGCCGCTGTACCCGCGCGCGGCCGACGCGGAGCGCCTCGACCCGCGCGGCGCGTTCCGCACCCCGTGGCTCGAGCGCCATGTGCTCGGCGCGTGAGCGGCGCTGCGTCGCGCGCTAGCGGTGGGCGCCGCGGCGGCTCGACTTCGGCGGGCCGCCGACGCCGAGCGCGAGCGACTGGCGGACGCGGTCGCGCTGAGAGCCGGGAGCGGCGGGGCGGGCCGACGGGCGGCGCGCGCCGCGCTGGAGCGCCAGGCCCACGAGCTCGCGCTGCGTGACCGGGAAGGACGGGCGGGGCTGGGGGGTGTCGGCCTCGGGCATTGCGGGTGGCTCCTCGGGATCTGGCCGCAGCATCGGCACGCCCGACACGGCGCTTTATCCCTCTTGCGGAGCATGAGCCGGAGGATTGGGTCCCTCCCCCGATCGATGGACGCCGCGCGCTCCCCGGCGCCGCCTCCCGGGTATCACCCCGCGCGTGGCGCGCGTGGCCCTGCACTGCTCACACGAGCAGATCCCTCCGAGCCGGCTGCTGCACGCCGTACGGCACGCCGAGCAGGCGGGCTTCGGCGCCGGGATGTCGTCCGACCACTTCTCGCCGTGGAGCGAGCGCCAGGGCGAGTCGGGCTTCGCGTGGTCGTTCCTTGGGGCCGCGCTCGCGTCGACGAGCCTGCCGTTCGGCGTCGTGAATGCGCCCGGCCAGCGCTACCACCCGGCCATCATCGCCCAGGCCGCGGCGACGCTGACCGAGATGTTCCCGGGCCGCCTGTGGATCGCGCTGGGCACCGGCGAAGCGTCCAACGAGCACATCACCGGCGCCCCGTGGCCCCCGAAGGCCGAGCGGAACGCACGCCTGCGCGAGTGTGTCGACGTGATGCGCGCCCTGTTCGCCGGTGAGGAGGTCACCCATCGCGGGCGCGTGGTCGTCGATCGCGCCCGGCTGTGGACGCTGCCCGAGCAGCCGCCGCCGCTGATCGGGGCGGCGGTCAGCGAGGCGACGGCGCACTGGGCGGGGGCCTGGGCGGACGGGCTCGCCACCGTCAACGCGCCCGTCGAGCACCTGCGCCGCATGATCGACGCGTACCGCTCCGGCGGCGGCGACGGGCGGCTCGTGCTGCAGGTCCACCTGTCGTGGGCCGCGACCGACGAGGAGGCGCTGCGGATCGCGCATGACCAGTGGCGCACGAACATCTTCGCGCCCCCGGTGCCCTGGGACCTCGAGCTGACCGAGCACTTCGACGAGGCCGCCAGGTACGTGCGCCCCGAGGACGTGCGCGAGAAGGTCCTTGTCTCGGCCGACCTCGAGCGTCACGTCGAGTGGCTCTCGGAGCTCGCGGCGCTCGGGTTCGACGAGCTGGCACTTCATCACGTCGGCCAGGACCTCGACCGGTTCATCGACGCCTTCGGCGAGCACGTCCTCCCGCGGTTGCGATGAGGGTCAAGGTCACAAGCGACCTCTGGTGGAAGAACGCCGTCCTCTACTGCCTGGACGTCGAGACCTTCTACGACCTCGACGGCGACGGGCGCGGTGACTTCCCGGGCCTGACCGAGCGCGTCGATTACCTCGGCGGCATCGGCGTCAGCTGCATCTGGCTCATGCCGTTCTACGCGTCGCCCAACCGCGACGACGGCTACGACATCGTCGATTTCTACGCGGTCGACCCGGCCCTGGGGACGTTCGGCGACTTCGCCGAGTTCATCCGCACGGCGCACGACCGCGGGCTGCGCGTGATCGCCGACTTCGTCATGAACCACACCTCGGATCAGCACCCGTGGTTCCAGTCCGCCCGGCAGAGCCGCGACTCGCCGTACCGCGACTTCTACGTCTGGCGCGACGACAAGCCCGAGGAGAAGCCGGGCGACGTCGTCTTTCCCGACCGGGAGACGTCGAACTGGGCCTGGGACGAGCAGGCCGGGCAGTTCTACCTGCACCGGTTCTACTCCCACCAGCCCGACCTCAACGTCGCCAACCCGCACGTCCGCGACGAGCTGGCGCAGGTCATGGGGTTCTGGCTGGAGCAGGGCCTCTCGGGCTTCCGCGTCGACGCCGTGCCGTTCCTCATCGAGCCGACCGGGCTGCCCGAGCATGCGATCGTCGACCCGCACGGGCTGCTGCGCGATCTCCGCGCCTACCTGAACCGCCGCAACGGCGAGGCGGTGCTCCTCGGTGAGGTCAACCTCCCGGCCAACGACCTGCGCGCGTTCCTCGGCGACGAGGACGGCGACGAGCTGCACATGGTGTTCGACTTCCTCGGCAACCAGGCGCTCTTCCTGGCGCTGGCCCGCGGCGAGGCCGAGCCGCTGGCGCGCGCGCTGCGCGAGACGCCGGAGCTGCCGCACACCGCGTCGCTCGGACGCTTCGTCCGCAACCACGACGAGCTCACGCTCGACAAGCTCAGCGACGACGAGCGCGCGGAGGTCTTCGCCCGCTTCGGCGCCGACCCCGGCATGCAGCTCTACGGCCGGGGTCTGCGCCGCCGCCTGCCCACGATGCTCGCCGGCGACGAGCGCGCGCTACGGATGGTGTACTCGCTGGCCTTCTCGCTGCCCGGCGCGCCGGTGCTGTTCTACGGCGAGGAGGTCGGCATGGGCGAGAACCTGGAGGTCGAGGGCCGCATGGCCGTCCGCACGCCGATGCAGTGGTCGCCCGAGCCCCACGGCGGGTTCTCGACGGTCGACGATCCCGCCCGGCTGCGCCGGCCGCTCACCACGGGGCCCTTCGGGCCCGAGCGCGTCAACGTCGCCGCGCAGCGGCGCGACCCGGGCTCGCTGCTGAACTGGTTCGAGCGCCTCATCCGGCGCCGGCGGGAGTGCCCGGAGCTCGGCTTCGGCACGCTCGAGCTCCTCGAGTCGGGGACCCCATCGGTGCTCGCGCACCGCTGCGACTGGGACGGCTCGACCGTCGTGGCGGTGCACGAGCTCGCCGGCCGCGAGGTCGAGGTCACGCTTCCGGTCACCGACGGCGAGGCGCTCGTCGATCTCTTCGCCGACGCCGAGCACGAGCTGCCCGCGACGCTGACGCTTGGGCCGTACGCCGCGCACTGGTTTCGCGTGCGCCGCGAGGGCGTGCGGCTGCCGCCCTGAGGCGCTCGCCGCGGCGCTCAGGCCGCCTCGACGCCGCCGACCACCGACGTCGTCCAGTCGATCACCGTCGCCGGCTTGACGACGTGGCGCTGCATCCCCAGCTCCTTGGGCTCGAGCCCGAGCGCGAGCCCGATGAGCTGCGGCAGGTGCAGGACCGGCATGTTCAGCTCGCGGCCGATCTTGCGCTCGGCCAGCGGCTGCTGGAGGTCGAGGTTGAGGTGGCAGAGCGGGCACGGCGTCACGAGGCAGTCGGCGGCCGCGTCGACCGCGTCGGCGAGATGGCGGCCGGCCTGCTTGAGCGACGCGTCCTTGTTCATCGTGATGATGGGGAAGCCGCAGCACTTGTACTGGCCCGCGTACTCGATGACGGTGCCGCCGAGCGCCTCGATGACCTGGTGCAGGTACGTGTCGCGCGGGTGGCCGCGGTCGATGCCGAGGCGGTCGGTCGGGCGGACGATGTAGCAGCCGTAGAACGGCCCGACGCGCAGGTCCTCGAGCGGCCGCTTCACGCGGGAGCCCAGCTCGTCGAGCCCCATGTCCTCGACCAGCAGCCACAGCAGGTTCTTGTTCGTGAGCCCCTTGCGGTACTCGAGGCCGTCATCGCGCAGGTGGCCGTTGACGTGCTCGCGGTAGTCGGCGTTCGCGTCGAGGCGCTCCTGGCACTCGGTCTGCGCGCCCTGACACGTCGAGCAGATGTTCATCATCATCGCCGCGGCGTCGACCTGCTGGGCGAGTGCGAACGTCCGCGCGTTCAGCGTGTCGGCGAGCTCCTGGTTGTGCTCGGCGATCACGCCGGCGCCGCAGCAATTGGCCCGATCCAGCTCCACGAGCTCGATGTCGAGCAGCGGCGCGATCCTGGCCATCGAGCCGTGCAGCTCGGGGGTGAAGCCGCGGCTGACACAGCCGGGCCAGTAGGCCACCTTCATCGTCATCGGGTGGGCGACTCCTCGGGTGTCTGGCCCGGCTGGCCGGCCTCGGCGCTGGACATGCCGTCGCCGCCGGTCGCGGAGGCGGGGCCGGGGGTGGCGCCGGTCTCGTCGTCGTAGCCGGTGATGTACAGGTTCAGCTCGTAGCGGTCGTCGTGGCTCTCGACCGTGTCGTAGATCCTGCGAACGTGGCGGAGGTCCTGCTTGGGGATCTTGTGGGCCTTGAGCGCGCCCATCGGCGTCACCTTGCGGCGCACGAGCGCCTTGGTGATCGCGGGCAGCGAGTCGGCCAGCTCGAGCGCGGCGCTCGGCGCGAACTTGCCGAAGAATGAGTTGCCGCCGTAGGAGCGCGGCAGCAGCTCGGCCTCCCACAGCAGGCCGTGGTCGCGCACGAGCGTCGCGAAGGCGGCCTCGTGGCGGTGGCCGTTGTTGCGATCCACGATGCCGTGGTCGCCCGCGCGCCGCCGCAGGCGCATGATCTGGTTCATCGGCGCGACGCCCTTCGGGCACGCCTCGATGCACTTGAAGCAGTGCGTGCAGTCGTAGATGCCGGCCGGGTCCTCGGCCAGGTCGCGCAGGCGCTCGTTCTGCTGGGCGTCGCGCGGGTCGCCGACGAAGCGGTACGCCTTCGCCAGGGCGGCCGGGCCGATGAAGTACGGGTCGACTTCCATCGACAGGCAGTCCGACACGCAGGCGCCGCACTGGATGCACGCCATCGACTGCGTGACGTCGACCATGTTCTCGTGCGGGACGATGTACTCCCGCTCGGGGATCGGCTCCCTGTTGATGAGCCACGGCGTGACGCGCTGGATCTTCTTCCAGTGCACCGCGTCCATGTCGACGATGAGGTCCTTGATCACGGGCATGTTGCCCATCGGCTCGACCTCGATGACGCCGTCGCGCCCGTACTCCTGGGCGATGTCGAGGTGCGTATGGCAGGCCAGGCCGGGCTGGCCGTTGATGCGCACGCCGCACGAGCCGCAGATCGCGGCGCGGCACGAGCACCGGATCCCGATCGAGCCGTCAAAGCGGGCCTTCGCCTGCAGGATGCCCTCGAGGACCGAGCGGTGCGGCTCGAGCTCGACCGTGTGCTCCTCCCAGTACGGCGCCTCGCCCGACTCGGGGTCGTAGCGCCGAAGCCTCAGGGTGAACTCGGCCATGGGTTCTAGTACTTCCTCTCTTCGGGCTTCCAGCGGGTGATGGTCACCGGCGAGTACGTGATCTGAGGAGCCTCGTCCCCGTTTCGCGACAGATCGATGTGCTTGAGCCACTCGTCGTCGTTGCGCTGGGGGTAGTCGGTGCGGAACTGCGCCCCGCGCGACTCCTTGCGCTCGATCGCGGCGACCACGATTGCCTCGGCGCAGTCGAGCATGTAGCCGAGCTCGATGGCGCCGAGGACGTCCTGGTTGAAGACGGTGCCGCGGTCGTCGATGTACGCCGTGCGCTCCTCCTCCTTGAGGCGGCGCACGACCTCGAGCGCCTCGCGCAGCCCGGCCTCGTCGCGGAACACGGCGACGTGGCGGTTCATGATCGTGCCGAGCTCGTCCTTGATCTCCGAGATCCGCCGCCCGTTGCGCTCGCGCCCGATGATCGCCTCGATCGTGCGCACGTCGTCGCGCAGCCGCGCGGGCGACGCGTTCGGCATCGGCATGCCGGCCGAGCGACGCGCGGCGTGCTGGCCCGCGCGGCGCCCGAAGATCAGCGTGTCGAGCAGCGAGTTCGCCCCGAGCCGGTTGCCCCCGTGCACCGACACGCACGCGACCTCGCCGGCCGCGTACAGACCCGGGATCGGGGTCTGGCCGTCGATGTCGGTCTTGACGCCCCCCATGATGTAGTGCTGGCCGGGGCGGATGAGAATCGGTTCGCGCGTGATGTCCACGCCCGCGAAGTCCTTGCCGATGTTCACGATCTCGCGCAGCGCCTCCAGCGTGCGCTTGCGCGGCACGACGGTGATGTCGAGCGCGATGCCGACGCCGTCGGGACCGACCCCGCGGCCCTCGTTGATCTCGGTCTGCTCGGCGCGGGAGACGACGTCGCGCGAGGCGAGCTCCATCTTGTTCGGCGCGTACTTCTCCATGAAGCGCTCGCCGTCGGCGTTGAGCAGATGCGCGCCCTCGCCGCGCGCGCCCTCCGTGATGAGGAAGCCGTTCTCGGTCAGCGTCGTCGGGTGGTACTGGATCATCTCCATGTCCATCAGCGGCGCGCCGACCCGGTAGGCCTGCGCGATGCCGTCGCCCGTGCAGATGAGCGCGTTGGTCGTCGGCTTGAAGCACTGGCCGGCGCCGCCCGAGGCGAGGATCACGTTCTTGGCGTGGAAGGTCTCCATCGCGCCGCTGCGGATGTCACGCGCGACGCAGCCGACGCACCTGCCGTCGTCGTCGAGGACGAGCGAGGTGGTGAACCACTCCTCGTAGCGATCCACCGTCGCCGAGTACTTGAGCAGCTGCTCGTAGAGGACGTGGAGGATCGCCTGCCCGGTGATGTCCGCGACGTAGTACGTGCGCGCGGCCGACGCGCCGCCGAAGGCGCGGGTGCCGAGCTCGCCGCGCTCGTTGCGGTGGAAGGTGACGCCGATGTGCTCGAGGTGCAAAAGCTCGTCGGGCGCCTCGCGGCACATGACCTCGATGGCGTCCTGGTCGCCGAGGTAGTCGGATCCCTTCACCGTGTCGAAGGCGTGCGACTCCCAGGTGTCCTCGGGGTTCAGCGCCGCGTTGATCCCGCCGGCCGCCGCCACGGAGTGCGAGCGCACCGGGTGCACCTTGCTCATGATCGCGACCGTCGCGCCCTCGTCGGCGGCCGCGAGCGCGGCGCGCTGACCGGCGAGCCCCGCTCCGATGATCAGGACGTCGTGTGCAGGCATGGCCCGCGGGAGACTAGTAGGTCCGCCCCACGGGTTGAGCCGTCCCCCGGCGGGCGGGCGGCGTGCTTACACGGGCCCGGGCACGGCGCTCGCGAGCGCCCGGCGGACCTGCTCGAGCGTCACGACGCCGCAGAGGCGCTGCTCGCCGTCGACGACCATCAGCGCTCCGAAGTGGCGCAGGGCCTGCGAGTCCAGGAGCTGCTCGATGGGCGTGTCGCGGCCCACGGAGCTGTCGGCGTCGGCGCTCGGGTCGAGCACGTCGCCCACGGTCAGCGCCCGCCCGTCCGAGACCGCGCCCTCGACGGACTCCTGGCGCAGGATGCCGACGAAGCGGCCCATGCGGTCCACGACCGGGAACCACGGCCACCGGTAGCGCAGGAAGTACTCGTCGTGGGCGTCGAGCACGCTCAGCTCGCCCGGCACGGTCACCGGCTGGGTGTCCATGACGTCGGCGACGGTCACGCCCTCCAGGCGCTCGGAGAACCGGCTGGTGACGACCGCCCCGCGCGCGGCCTGGGCGAGGAACCAGCCGAGCAGGAGGAACCACAGGCCGCTCACCGGGTCGTCGCGCAGCAGCAGGTACACGCCGCCGCCCATCAGCAGGTACGCGAACCCCTGGCCGAGGCGGGCGGCGAAGCGCGTGCCGCGGTTCGGGTCGCCGGTGAGCCGCCACGCGAGCGCCTTGACGATCCGCCCGCCGTCGAGCGGGAACGCCGGCACGAGGTTGAACAGCAGCACGACGGTGTTGATCCACACGAGCCAGCTCAGGAGCGCCAGCGCCGGCGTGGGCGTGTCCCGCCCGAGCGTGACCATGTCGCCGAAGGCCTCCGAGCCCGCCGCGAGGACCCCGGCCACCCAGCACGCGATCGCGAGCACGAACGTGACCGCCGGCCCCGCGCCCGCGATCCTGAACTCCTGGCCGGGCGAGGCGGGCTCGCGCGTCAGGCGCGCCAGGCCGCCGAAGAACCACAGGTCGATGCTCGTCACGCGGATGCCGTTGCGCCGCGCCACCAGCGCGTGGCCGAGCTCGTGCAGCACGAGCGAGACGAAGAACAGCACCGCGCCGGCGACCGCCGTCGCGTACGCCGTCGTGTTCGAGTAGCCGTCGAGGGCGTCGCCGAAGTAGCCCGACAGCCAGTAGATCATGAGGAACAGCACGAGGAACCAGCTCGGGCTCGCGCCGATGCGGATACCGAAGAGCCGCGCGAGCTGAATCGACCCGCTCCCCATGCACACATCGTCGCACTTGGCGCCGGCGGCGCGCGGAGGGCGCGGTCCGCCGCTCGGTCCGCGTATGTCGGGCCGAAGGTCGGTCGCGTGTGGTCGGGGCGCTACTGGGACGCCGCATTCCCTCCCTCTCGGGCACGCCACCGCAGCGCTCGTTCTCGGCTCCGCGGACGCGGCGCTCGCGAGTCAGCATCGACGGTGGCGCGATCCGGGGCGCTCGTGTCCGACCGTGTCACCTGATGGGTGGTATGGGCTACGCAATGACACGGCGGTCCGCGAGACCACGCCGCGCGCGCCGGTCGGTTCGGGCGGCGCTGCGGCGGCGCGCGGCCGCGACCGAACGAACGCGGCGACCGACGCCCGCAGCGGCGCAAAGGCTCGAACGGACTGACACAAGGCCGGCATGTCGGGCCGAACGTCAGTCGGGCGCCCCCGGCACGTTGCGGCCCTGCCGCCAGTCGGTGGCGGACGGACCACATGCCGCCGTGCCGCGCGGTCCGCGCGGCGCGCCGCGGCGTTGTCCCCACCGCGCTCAGCGTTCCGGCGGCGTGTGGCGCGCGATGATCGCCGCCGCGTCCGCGCCGGCCGGGAGCGTCCCGTACGCGAGGCCGCCCTCGCCCCCGAGGCGCGCGGCGCAGAACGCGTCGGCGACCGCGGGCGGCGCGTGGCGGACCAGCAGGGAGCCCTGCAGCGCGAGCGCGAGGTCCTCGACCAGGCGCCGCGCGCGGTGCTCGAGCGCGCTGTGGTCGGCGAGCGCGGCGCGCAGGCGCGCGGCGAACCGGTCCAGCCGCGCGTCGGCGCCCGCCGCCAGGTCCACCTCGCCGAGGTAGGCGTCCAGCGCCGCGGGCGCGGAGCGCAGGGCGCGCAGGACGTCGAGCGCCATCACGTTGCCCGAGCCCTCCCAGATCGACCCCAGCGGCGCCTCGCGGTACAGGCGCGGCATCCCCGAGGCCTCGACGTACCCGTTGCCGCCGAGGCACTCGAGCGCCTCGGCGGCGTGGGCGGGCACGCGCTTGCACACGTGGTACTTCGCCACCGCGGTGGCCAGGCGCTTGAACGGCTCGGCGCGCGGGTCGAGCGCCGCGTCGTCGTACGCGCGCGCGAGGCGCATCGCCAGCGCCGTCGCGGCCTCGGCCTCGATCGCGAGGTCGGCGAGGACGTTCGCCATCGCCGGCTGGTCGGCCAGGCGGGCGCCGAACGCCCGCCGGTGCGCGGCGTGCCACGTAGCCTGCGCGACCGCGGCGCGCATGGCGCCCGCCGCGCCGACGCAACAGTCCAGGCGCGTGTGGTTGACCATCTGGATGATCGTCGGCACGCCGCGGCCCGGCTCGCCGACCATCCGCGCCCACGCGGCGCGCAGCTCGATCTCGCTCGAGGCGTTCGAGCGGTTGCCGAGCTTGTCCTTGAGGCGCTGGAGCTGAAAGCCGGCGTTTCGCGAGCCGTCGGGGAGCACGCGTGGAAGCGCGAAGCACGACAGCCCCTCGTCGGCCTGGGCCAGGACGAGGAACAGGTCGCACATCGGCGCGCTGCAGAACCACTTGTGGCCGGTGAGCTCGTACTCGGCGCCGGGCCCGCCGATGCCGACCGGCGTGGCCGCGGTCGCGTTCGCGCGGACGTCCGAGCCCCCCTGCTTCTCGGTCATCGCCATGCCGCACAGCGCGCTGCCCTTCTCGACCGCGGGGCGCAGCGTAGGGTCGTATGCCGCGGCCGTGAGCAGCGGCATCCACTCCGCGGCCACCTCTGGCTGCGCGCGCAGCGCCGGGACCGCGGCGAACGTCATCGTGATCGGGCAGCCGAACCCGGCGTCGGCCTGCACCGCGCACTGGTAGAGCGCCGCGCGCGCGACGTGGGCGCCGCGGTCGGTCGCCGTCCACGGCAGGCTGTGCAGCTCCTGGCGCGTCCCGGCCGCCATCAGCGCGTGCCACGCGGGGTGGAACTCGACCTCGTCACGGCGCCGGCCGAAGCGGTCGTGAGTGTGCAGCACGGGCGGGTGCTCGTTGGCCGCGGCCCCCCACGCCATCGGCTCGCCGCCCCAGAACTCGCCCGCCGCGTGCAGGCGCTCGCGCGCCCATGCGCCGCCCTCGCGCTCGAGCGCCTCGGCGAGCGCGGCGTTGTCGGCGAAGAGGTTGCGGCGCTCCAGCGGCGGCGGCTGGTTGCGCACCTCGTGCGTGGCGGCGGGCACGCTAGGGGCCGGCATGGGCGACTCCACGGTCGGTGACCGAGCGCAGGCAGAAGGCGACGAGGTCGGCGACGAGCGCGTCCGGGTCGGTGCGGGGCGCCACGGGCGACAGCGGCCCGACCAGCGCCTCGGCGAGGGCGCCGACGAGCGCGGCGGCGGCGAGCGCCGCGTTCTGGGCCGGCAGCTCGCCGGCGGCAATCCCGTCGCGGAGGATCGCCTCGAAGTGCTCGGCGTGCGCGCGGCGGAACGCGAGGCGCTCGACCTCGACCGCGGGGTCGACGGGCTCGGCGAGCAGCGCCCACGCCTGGCGGCGCGCGCGCAGCGCCCGGCGCGCGAACGTCTCGATCGCGGCGCGCAGGCGCCGCGTCGCGGTCGGCTCGGCGGCCGCCGCGGCGCGGGCGGCGTCGACCTCGCGCTGGGAGACGTGCCGGAAGACCTCTGCGAACAGGTCGCCCTTCGACGGGAAGTGCCGGTAGACGGTGCCGGTGGCCACGCCCGCGCGCGCCGCGACCGCCGCGACCGGCGCTTCGCGGTAGCCGCCGAGCGCGATCAGCTCGCGGGCGGCGGCGACGAGCCGCTCGCGGGTGGCCGCGCGCCGGGCCTCGGTGCGCTCGGTGGGCCGGTACGGCACGCTTAGAAGTGAACCACGATTCACAGCTTCGCGCGAGCGGTGAGGCTGCGTAAGCAAACCGCCTTGCGGCCTTGCCTCGAGCGGGCGGGGTCTGTTGAATTTCGCGCTGGCCGTGTCCGAGCACCTCCAGGTTCTGCACAGATGCGCCGACGGTGGCTGGTCGGTGTGCGCGGACCACCGGCGCCTGGTCTTCATGAACGGCGCCTCGGCGATGGAGATCCCGGTCGAAGGGCCGCTGCGGTGGCGCCGAGACGGGACGGACATCTCGTTCGAGTGGGCGCTCGAGACAACGCCGAGCGAGCTGCACGGGTGGATGACGCTCGCCGCGGTCATCGCCCTACGTCACTGCCTCGGCGGCCTCGTCAGCGCCGCAGCGCTGCCCGTCGGATATCACGAGTGGCCACGGCTGGCGGATCGCGCCGGGCCGGTCTGTGCCTGGATGCACGTCCTCGCCACCCTCGACGGCATCGACGCCCCCCCGCTGCCGGCGGGCATCGACGACGGCCTGTCCTTCGACGACGCCGACGGCGGCGCCCTCCAGGCGGCGGCCGAGCGCTAGCGGGAGGCTCCAACCGGCTACGCGACCGGGCCGGGGCGGCCGAACCAG
This sequence comes from Solirubrobacteraceae bacterium, assembly GCA_036259975.1. Taxonomy (GTDB): domain Bacteria; phylum Actinomycetota; class Thermoleophilia; order Solirubrobacterales; family Solirubrobacteraceae; genus JAOPZW01. The sequence goes on from DATAAR010000261.1 coordinate 16,810, forward strand.
AAGCCCTGCCCGTGGTCGACGCCGAGCTCGCGCAGCACCTCGGCCAGCTCCGCGCTCTCGACGAACTCGGCGATCGTGACCCGGTCGTACGCGCGCGCGGCCTGAGTGATCGCGCGGATGACCGCCCGGTCCTTCTCGCTCTCCTCGACGTCGCGGACGAAGCTCCCGTGGATCTTGATCGCCGACACCGGGAGCGTCTTCGCGTGGTACAGCGAGCCGAGCGCCATCCCGAAGTTCAGGAGCACGAGCTCGCATCCGCGCTCGCGCAGCCGGCTGGCGGCCGCGCGCAGCTGGACCGGCGCCTCCGCGCCGATGATCTCGACGATCATCCGCTCGGCCAGCGCAGGATCGTCGCCCAGCAGCTCGGCGGCGCGGTCGCTCGCGGGCCGGTCGGTGAGGGTGGCCGCGGACAGGCGCACGGCGAAGCGCTCGCCGGGACGCTCGCGCAGCAGGTCGAGCGCGCGCCGCAGCAGCCAGCGATCGATGTCGACGATCAGCCCGGTGCTCTCGGCCACGGGCAGGAACACCGCGGGATACACGAGCTTCCCCTCGTCGTCGAGCATGCGCAGGCTCAGCTCCGTGAAGCGCCGCTCGCCGGTCGCCAGGTCGCAGACCGGCTGGCCGTGGACGAGGAACGCGGACTCGTCGGCGAGCGCGCGCCGCAGCCGCCGCTGCCAGGCCAGGCGCTTGCCGGCGCGCTCGCGCTCGGCGCGGCCAGACAGCGCCGCGCTGATGCCGCCGCGCACGGCGTCCTCGAGCGCCACGCCGGCGTAGGCGTAGAGCGCCTCGGCCTGCTCGTGCTGGCCCGGGTCGCAGGCCGCGACGCCGGCCGCGAACGCCATCGTGGCCGTCGTGCCCATCGGTTCCGTCTCGGGCTCGCGCGAGATGCGGGTCATGGCGTCGCGCGCGATGCGCAGCGACTCGCGACCGGTGGCCTTGAAGAACGCGGCGAACTCGTCGGGCGCCGTCCGCGCCAGGCGCGCGTCCGGGGGAAGCGTCGCGGCGAGCCGGTCGGCGCCGCGGGCGACGAACCGGTCCGCCGCCGCATGGCCGTGCGCGGCCCGCACGTCGGACGCCGGCAGCAGCTGCCAGCGCAGAACCGACAGGGGGAGGTCCTCCGCGAGGCGGACGCGCAGGTCGCGCAGGAACGCGGGCTCGTTGAGCAACCCGGTGACGGGGTCGACCGTCGCGGCTACACGCGCGCGCTCCGCGCGCCGGCGCTCGTCGATGTCGACAACATGCGCGAGGTAGTAGGGCTGGCGCCACTCGCCGTGGATCAGCGAGAGGTGCACGGACGCCCACAGCGTCTCGCCGTCCGCCCTGCGATAGCGCTTCTCGTACTGGAAGACCTCGTCGGGCGCCGTGCGCAGCCACTCGGCGATCCAGCGCGTCTCGGGCTCGATGTCGTCGGGGTGGGTGATCCAGGCGACGGTGCGGCCGGTGATGTCGGCCTCGCGATGCCCGAGCATCCGGCACAGCTCTTGGTTGACGCTGAGGATGAGGATCTCGTCGTCGCCCGCGTCCACGGATATCGCCATGCCGACGGGGGCGCTGTCGAACGACAGCCGGAAGCGCTCCTCGGCGGCCTCGCGCGCGACCTCCGCCGCGTGCTGCGCCGTGACGTCGACGCCGACGGCCACGACCTGGGTGACCTCGCCGTCGGCGTCGCGCAGGAACGAGAAGCTCCAGCGTACGCGGATCCGCTCGCCATGGCGGTCGAGCCAGTGGATTGTGTGCGGACCGGCGTCCTCGCCGTGCAGCAGCGACTCGAGCAGCGCGGTCGCTCGCTCGCGGTCCTCGGGCGCGACGCGCTCGGTGAACTGCATGGCGGACAGCTCCGCCTGCGAGTAGCCGGTGACCTCGGCGACCGCGGCGTTGAAGTAGCTCGGGCGCCCGGCGCGGTCGATGACGACGACCAGGACCCGGGCCGCGTCCAGCGCCGCCGCCAGGACCTGATCGCTCTGAGGCGGCGGCTGGATCTGCTCGGTCACGCGCTAAGGTCCCTCGCGCCGAGGTCAGGTCCCGAGCCGGTGTCCCCGAACGACCGCACAGTGCCGCCCGCGCGCTCGCGCCGGCGGGCGTCCGCCCCCGAGGCGCGCGGAACGGCCAGGGCCGCGGACGGGGAGCGGTCGCTCGAGGAGGCGCGGCGCGCGTTCGACGCCGCGGTGAAGAGCGCCGAGGCGGCCCTGGGCGCGATCCTCGCCGAGGTGGCCGCGCTCGACGAGCGGCGCTCGGCGCTCCTGCGCGACGCCGAGGACCTCGCCGCGCGGATCGCGTCG
>DATAAR010000262.1:0-8921 GCA_036259975.1 Solirubrobacteraceae bacterium
CGCACGTCGACGACCCGCTCGGCGGGCCGCCGGCCGCCCGTCCCGCCCTGGAGCTGGCCGCGCGCGTCGCGCCCGGGGACTCCGGTGCGCCGGTGCTCGACCGCCGCGGGCGGCTGGCCGGCGTGCTGTTCGCGCGATCCGACCGCCGGCCGGCCACCGCCTACGCGGTCGCCGCCGCCGCGGTGCGCCCCGTCCTGCGCTGAGCACCGCCTGGCGTGGGCCCGCGCCGACGAGCCGGCGCCCGCGCTAGGGTCCGCACCGATTCGGCAGGCCGGCGCACGGGAGGGCGCCCGCGGTCATCCGCCACGGAGGGCCGTAGGAGGGCACCATGCGAATGAGCCTCGCGGCTCTCGGCGCGCTGCTGTGCGCGTCGCTCGCCGTCGCGCCGGCGGCCTCGGCCGCTCCGGGCACGTTCAGCTCGAGCGCGCTGCGCAAGCACGTCAACGTCGACGGCATTCTCGAGCACGAGAAGGCGCTCCAGCTCATCGCCGACGCGAACGGCGGCATCCGGCCGTCGGGCTCGCCGGGCTACGACGCCTCGGCCGACTACGTGGCGCGGAAGCTGAGGGCGGCCGGCCTGAAGGTCACCCGCCAGCCGTTCGAGTTCCGCTTCTTCGAGCAGCTGTCGCGGCCGGAGATGGCGCGGGTCGCACCGGGCGCCCACGTCTACGTGGCGGAGACCGACTTCGCGACGATGGACTACTCGGGCTCGGCCCCCGGCGGGGTCACCGCCGCGGTCCAGGCGGTGGACCTGACGCTGCCGCCGGGTGCGCCCAACACGAGCACCTCGGGCTGCGAGGCCGCGGACTTCGCCGGGTTCGTCGCAGGCAACATCGCCCTGATGCAGCGTGGAACCTGCGGCTTCGGCGTCAAGGCGCGCAACGCCCAGGCCGCGGGCGCCAAGGGCGCGATCATCTTCAACGAGGGCCAGGCCCCCGACCGCACCGAGCTGATCCGCGGGACCCTCGGCGCCGACAACTTCACCGAGATCCCGGTCGTGGGCACGACCTTCGCCGTCGGGCAGGAGCTCGCGAGCAGCGCGGGCGCCGTCGTGCGGCTGCGCACCGAGACGTTCCAGGAGGTCCGCCAGACCGAGAACGTCTTCGGCGACACGCGGAAGGGCGACCCGAACCGGATGATCGTGATCGGCGCGCACCTCGACTCGGTGCCCGGCGGCCCGGGGATCAACGACAACGGCTCCGGCACGGCCCAGAACCTCGAGATCGCCGAGGAGCTGCGCCACGCCGGCAGGGTGCGCAACCACCTGCGCTTCGCGTTCTGGGGCGCCGAGGAGGCGGGCCTCGTCGGCTCGACGCTCTTCGTCGAGAACCTGTCGGAGGAGGAGCTCGCGAGGATCAAGGCCAACCTCAACTACGACATGGTGGCGTCGCCGAACTACGTGCGCTTCGTGTACGACGGCGACGGGTCGGCGGGGCTGAGCGCTCCCGGGCCGGACGGCTCGGGGCTGATCGAGCGGCTGTTCCTGGACTACTTCGCCGACCAGGGGCTGGCCACGGAGCCGACCGCGTTCGACGGCCGCTCGGACTACGGTCCGTTCATCGCGGCCGGGATCCCCGCCGGCGGCACGTTCACCGGCGCGGAGGGGATCAAGACGCCCGAGCAGGCGGCGATCTTCGGCGGGACCGCGGGCCAGCCGTACGACCCGTGCTACCACGAGGCGTGCGACACGATCGACAACGTCAACCCGACCGTGCTCGACCAGATGGCCGACGCGGCCGCGCACGTCCTCGTGCAGCTCGCGCGCACGCGGGGGGACATCGTCGACAGCGCGGACGTCAGGCGCGACGCGAGCGCCAGGCGGCAGGCCGAGGGACCGCACGACATGCGCTGAGCCGCGCTCGGTTCGGCGGAGGGGCGCCCGGCCGGGCGTCCCTCCGTCGCTCGGCTCAGGCCTTCGGGTCGAGGATCAACTTGCCCGTCGTCCGCCGCCCGGCGAGGTCCTCCTGGGCTCGGCGGGCGTCGGCGAGCGGGTAACGGGCGCCGATGCGCACGTGAAGGCGACGGTCGGCGATCCAGCCGAACACCTGGGCGGCACGCGACAGCAGCTCGTGCCGCGTCGCGGTGTAGTACGGCAGGCCCGGGCGCGTGAGGTACAACGCCCCGCCGTGGTGCAGGCGCGCCGGGTCGAACGGCTCGACCGGCCCGCTGGCCGCGCCGTAGAGGACCATCGTCCCGCGGGGGCGCAGCGCGGCGAGGCTCTCGTCGAACGTCGCGCGGCCGATGCCGTCGTACACCACGGCCACGCCACGGTTGCCGAGCAGCTCGCGCGCGCGCTCGGCGAAGCCGTCGTAGCCGATCGTGTGGTCGGCGCCCGCCTCGCGCGCGAGCGCCGCCTTCTCCTCGCTCGACGTCGTCGCGACCACGCGGGCGCCGAGGAGCTTGACGATCTGGGTGAGGAGCAGGCCGACGCCCCCCGCCGCGGCGTGGACGAGCACGTCGTCGCCGGACTGCACGGCGTACGTGTCGGTGGCGAGGTACTGGGCGGTCATGCCCTGCAGCAGCGCGGCGGCCGCGACCTCCGTCGACACCCCGTCGGGCACCGGCACGGCCTTGTCCTCGTCGACGAGGACCTTCTCGGCGTAGCCGGCCGGCGCCGCGCTCCACGCGACGCGATCGCCCTCCTTGAACTCGTGCACGCCCTCCCCCACCGCCGCCACGGCGCCGGCGCCCTCCGCGCCCGCCCCGAGCGGCGGGTCGGCCGCGTAGCCGCCGCGGCCCTCGCGCTCGTAGATGTCGCGGAAGTTCACGCCGGCCGCCTCGACGTCGACGAGGAGCTGCCCCGGCCCGGGCTGCGGGTCGGGGACGTCCTGGAGCTCGAGCACCTCCGGGCCGCCGTGACGGGTCACGATGATCGCGCGCATGGCGGGAAACGTACTCGCAGCGCCAGCGGACGTCCTGGCAGCCGCTCAGCCTCGGTCGCCTGGGGTGACGCCCTGCTCGCCGCCCGCGCCGCCCGCCATCTCGCGCACGGCGGCCCGGATGCCGGCCCCGCCCCGCTCCACGGGCTCGACGTACAGGCGCGCCCACGCCAGGCGGCCGGCGCGGACGCCGGCGACGATCACGCCCGCCATGTCGAGCGGCGTGCCGTCGGCATGCGTGCCGCGCCAGCGCCATTCGCTCCACTCGATGTCGCCGTCCGCGGCGGCGCGCACGAGCTCGGCGGCGAAGTCGGGCACGCCCGCGAAGATCGCCGACCAGTTCTCGCGCACCTGCGCGCGACCGCCGAAGCCGCGGTCGGGGTGCGCCGGCTGGTCGCTTCGGTACTCATCGTCGAAGCACGCCACGAGCGCCTCGATGTCGTGCGCGGTCATCGCCGCCTGCACGCGCTCGACGACGAGGCCGCCGGCCGCCTCCGTCGCCCCTTCGCCGGTCACGGCCCAGCCTCAGGCCCGCGGCTCCCGCGGGGCGTAGCGGTGGTGCAGCATGAGGGCGTTGCCGTCGCGATCGGTGAAAAACGCCATGTGGCAGACGCCGGTGTCGAAGACGTCGCCCATGAACGTGACGCCGCGCTCCTCGAGCGTGGCGCGCGACTCCGCCACGTCGTCGACCTGGAGGGCGATGTGGTTCGCGTTGACGCGGAACTCGCCGATCCCCATGCGCTGCGGATCCACCACGCTGAGCGTCACTGTGCCGGTGTCGAACTCCGCGAAGTTGCGCTCGGGGCGGTAGGTGGTGCGGCGCAGCCCGAGCGTCGTCCCGTAGAACGCGACGGCGCGCTCGATGTCCTGCGTCGGGACCGACACGAAGTCGACTCCGGTCACGATCGTGGGGGCTTCTGTGGCGCTCATCGGCCGACTCTACGCCTCCTGGGAGAAGCCGACCTCGGACTCGGATCCGTCGGCTAGCCCGCGCGCGCCGTCCAGTCCACCGGCGCGAGCGGCAGTGACAGGACCGCCTGCCACGTCGCCGGGTCGGTCTCGCCGGTGGCGGGCAGACCCCGCGCCGACTGCACGGCGGCGAGGACCTGGGCGGTGGACGCGCCGAGGACGCCGTCGATCGGCGTCGCGGGCGCGATCGAGGCGAGGTGCTGCTGCAGCCAGACCACCTCATCGCCGCGACTGCCGCGCGCCAGGACGGGCCACCCCGGGTCGGGCAGCGGCACGGGCGCGGGCGGCGGCGCGGCGAGCGTCGCCCACGTCGCGGCGCTGCTCGCCTGCCAGCTCCACCACGACAGCCCGCGGGCACCGTAGGACGCCCAGACCTGGCGGAAGCGCTGGATGTCGGCCGGCGCGGGCGCCTGGTAGGCCTGCCCGAGCGGGGCGACCGGCACGCCGTAGACGCGGTTGTGCGCCCACGTCCGCGCGCTCACCGCGTCGACGGAGCCACCGATGTCCTTCCAGTACACCTGCGGCAGGTTGGCCTGGGCGGCGCCGGGCGCGAGGAACACCGAGTACGGGAAGCGCGGGTGGTAGTCGACGTACGGGAACGTCGTCAGTCCGAGCGGGTAGGCGGGCCCGATCGCGGCCCGCAGCGCGGCGATGTACCGCTGGGCCTGCGCGTAGCGGCCCTCGTAGCGCGACTCGGCGTCGATGACCAGGCAGTCGGCCCCGGCGGCGACCGCCGCCGCACCCTGCACGGCCTCACCGGCCGGGTCGGCGCCGTAGACGAACTGCCACGCGCAGGCCCGCAGCCCCTGCGCGTGGAGCGCCGCGACGAGCGCCGGGTTGAACTGCGGCCAGGGCGTGGTGCCGTCCGAGCTCTTGACGAACACGGTCTCGATGCCCGCGGCCCGGGCCTGCGCGCCGATCGCGGCCGGGTCGCCGCCACTGCTCCGCGACAGGTGCCAGATCCACATCCCGTCGTCCCGGAAGACGGCGGGAAGCGCGCCGCTCGCGGCGGGCGACACGGTCGCGACCGGCAGGACCACGAGCCGGATGACGCGCGACCGCCGCCCGGCGCGATCGGTGACCCGGACGGACACCGTCCCGGCCTTCGTCCCCGCCGGCACGCGGACCACCCAGCCGGTGCCCGTGCGCCGCAGCCTCGTCGCCAGCGCGCCGCGCGACCAGCGGAAGCTCACGCGCATGCCGGCGCGCAGGCGGCGCCCGCGCAGCTGGACCTGGCCGCCGATCCGGACCTGCGGGCGCTCCCGGCACACCGCGCGCGTCGCCGGCACGCAGCGCAGGCCCGTGAGGACAGGGCCCCGCCGCGACTGCGCATCGGCGCCCGCCGGCGCGAGCGCCAGGCCGGCGGCGCAGGCGACAGCGAGCGCGACTGGCCGCAATCCCGGCATCGAATGAAGGAAACCGCTTCGCCCGGCGGAAGTCGCGGGCGGTTCCTCGCCCGCGCCGCGTGCGCGCGGTATCGGGCAAGCCGAACCCGCGGAGGCGACCGGCCGACCCCGCGCCGGCCAGGGACCCGTATCGTGCCCGCCCCCCGGCGCTGGGAGGGTGGCGGCGTGGACTACGGGACCGAGACCGGGTGGGCCGCCGCGGACGCTGAGCGCGCGTTCGGCAAGGCGGTTCGTGCGCGCCGGCGGGCGTCGCTGCTGCGCCGCGTCCTGCGCCGCTGCGCCGAGTGCGCCCAGCTCGTGATCTACGACGAGGATCGGCCACGGCGCTCGGGTGCGCGGCCGGGCGTCCGCGACATCCCGCTCGCCGCGATCACCGGCAGCCTCGAACCGAACCGCGCGGCACACTTCGACAGCGAGTTCAGGCCGTCCGCCCCCGCGCGCAGCCGATGGCTCCGAGTCTGGCTCGCCGAGCAGCGCGGCGCGGTCCTGCCGCCGATCTCGGTCGCCGCGATCGGCAACTCCTACGCGATCCGCGACGGCCACCACCGCGTGTCGGTGGCGCGGGCGCGCGGCGCCGTGACGATCACCGCGGTGGTCGCCTGACGGCGTCGCCGCACGCCGGTCGTGACGAGCGCCACGCGTAGCGGCGCTTTTTCGGTAGTTCCATCTGCCGCTTTCCGTACGCGCTGATTGTCTGTAAGCACTTCGCGAGCATTTGCGTGAACTACCTACATGCGACTCGCACAGATCACTGAATAACGCTCAGTAATCGAACATCGACCTTGACCGGCGTCGGAGGCGCTGGGAGGGTCGACCCGCCGCGTATCCGAAGGGGGGACCTCATGGCCGGCACGCGTCGACGTCACCACGTCCGGCGGGGTGCAGGGCGGGCCGCGCTCTTGGCGCTGGCCTTCACCTGCGCGCTCGCGCCGCCAAGTGCTGCGATCACCGGTCCGCCGGACCAGGTGGGCCAATGGGGGCCCGTCCTCGACTGGGGCGTCCAGGGCAAGCACATGGCGCTGGTGCACACCGGCAAGGTGGTCGTCTGGTCGACAGGCGCCAATGCGCGCATTTGGAACCCGGAGACCGGGTCGCTGACGTCGGCACCGGCTCCGTTCGGCGACATCCACTGCGCGGGCCAGGTCACGCTCGCCGACGGACGCCTGCTCGTCGCCGGAGGGCAGAACGTCAACACCCACATCGGAATCAAGGTCACGTCGATCTTCGACCCGCTCACGAGCACGTGGACGAAGGGCGCCGACATGGCGAAGGCCCGGTGGTATCCGACCGTGACGACGCTCCCCGACGGCCGCGCGCTCGTCACCTCCGGCGACGACCAGACGGGCACACGGGTCACCAGCCACGAGATCTACGACCCCGTGTCCGACACCTGGACGAACGTCACATCCAGGAGCATGGGGCTGTATCCGTTCATGTACGTGCTGCCGAACGGCAAGGTGTACGAGGCCGGCACACGGACGAGCACGGCGTACCTGACGCTCGGCGGCAGCGGCACGTGGTCGAGCGGCCCGACCGCGCTGTTCGGAAGCTCCGGCTACGCCGAGTCCGGCGCGATGTACGCCCCGGGCAAGATCCTCCGAGCGGGCGGCGGCGATCCGGCCTTCGCGCGGACGCAGATCATCGACACGACCGCGGCCACGCCGAGGTGGGAGGAGACCGCGGCGATGGCCTTCCCCCGGCGGCGGATGAACACGCCGATCCTCGCCGACGGATCCATCATGGCCGTCGGCGGAACCCGTTCGAGCGACAGCGCCTCCCAGGCGATCCTCGACGGCGAGATCTGGAACCCCGCCACGAAGACCTGGAAGACCGTCGCGTCCATGGCCGAGCCACGGATGTACCACTCGACCGCGCTCATGCTGCCCGACGGGCGGGTCGTGACCGCCGGCGGCGAGGCCGGCGGGCGCCTCCGCGCGCAGATCTACTCGCCGCCGTACCTCTTCAAGGGCACGCGTCCGACCATCACTTCGGCGCCGTCGAGCACCGAGTACGGCGCCACGTTCACCGTCGGAACGGACGCGACGAACATCGCGAAGGTCGCGCTCATGCGTCCCTCCGCAGTGACGCACGCCATAGACATGAACCAGCGGTACGTGCCGCTGACCTTCTCGCAGACCGGCTCGGAGCTGTCCGTCACGGCGCCGCCGAGCGCCAACCACGCGCCGCCCGGCTTCTACATGCTCATCGTCACCAACAGTGCCGGCGTGCCGTCCGTCGCGAAGTGGGTGAAGCTCGGTGGAGGGACCGCCGTGCCGCCGCCTCCGCCGCCGCCCACGGGCAGCGCGCCGACGGCGAACTTCACGGCGTCGCCCACGAGCGGCACCGCGCCGTTGGCTGTGCAGTTCACCGACACGTCGACGGGCTCGCCGACGAGCCGCGCGTGGGACTTCCAGAACGACGGCACAGTCGACTCCACGGCGACGAACCCCTCGTTCACGTACAGCGCCGCAGGTACGTACACCGTCAAGCTGACCGCGACGAACGCCAACGGCTCGGATGACGAGATCAAGACCGGCCTCATCACCGTGTCAGCGGGTGGTGGCGGCGGGACACCAGGCACGCCGCAGACGTTCAACCCGATCGCCGACGCCCAGATTCGCGACAGCAGCCCCAACACGAACTACGGCACGCTGACGACGCTGCGTCTGCGGCTCGGCAACACGTCCACCCCGGACGACTATCGCCCGTATCTCAAGTTCAACGTCACGGGCCTGGCCGGCGCGCCGGCAAGCGCGAAGCTGCGGTTGTTCGTCACCGATGCGAGCGCCGACGGAGGCGCCGTCGCCGCCGTCGGGAACGGGTGGACAGAGACCGGGATCACCTGGAACAACGCGCCGCCCATCCCGAGCACGCCGGTGGCCCGCGCCGGGCCGACGACGGTCAACACATGGAAGGAGCTCGACGTCACGTCCGCGGTCACCGGCAATGGCGAAGTCAGCTTCGCCCTGACGACGACGAGCTCGGACAGCCAGTACTACGCGAGCCGCGAGGCGACGACCGCCGCGAACCGGCCGCAGCTCGTCGTGACCCCGGCGACGAGCACAACGACCGCGACGCAGGCGACGACCACGGACTCCATCGCGGCGCCCGCCATCGCAGGCGCCACCACGGAGCTGCTGCAGACGAGCACGATCGCGTCGGCGTCCGACCCCACGCCGCCGGCGACCGTCTCGTTCGCCGCCCGAATCACGCGCGCCGCGGGCAGCGACGTCGCCACGGCCTGCCCACTTCTGACGGGACCGGGCGACCCGACCGAGGCGCGGGCGCGCGCGTCGCCGGTGTAGCGCCGCCGGGCGGTCGCCTGACGATCTTTAGGAAAACTGACGCCGTCTTTACGAACCGCTGAGGCTCGCACGCGAGTCTTGCACGCAATGGCGCCCGCTGTTGTCCCCTCCCCCACCGAGGCGCCCACCGCGGCGCTCGATGCCCTCCCGCGTCTGTCCCCCCGGACGCGCGAGAGCACGATCCCCCACGCGCGCCCGGAGCCCGGCCGCTACCTCGTCGTCGAAGATGGCGACGAGGAGCGGCTGCTCCGGCTGGCGCCGGGCATCGCGCGCATCGGCCGCGGCTGGGGCGCGGACATCCGCCTCGAAGACCATGCCGTCTCGCGGCGTCACGCGATCCTCGTCAACCGCTCACTCGGGCT
>DATAAR010000263.1:0-10419 GCA_036259975.1 Solirubrobacteraceae bacterium
ACCTACCCGTTGCCCGACGGGCTCGGTTGGGAGCACGCGGAGGCGCTGCTCAGACCGCTGGTACGGTCTCGGAGGCTCGTTGGCCTCTCGGTCGCCGACTTCGTCCCCGACAAAGACCCGGACGGGAGGTACGCGCGCCGCGCAAGGACGTAGATCGTGCCGTGGCCGCTCTGGCCGGCCGCGACCGCGTTGCGGTCGGCGAAGAGCGTCAGCCGCACCGAGCGCCGGCCGCGGTAGTCGTTCTCCGCACGGGCGCCGATCCGGCTGCGCTCGGCGAAGCCGAGCGTGACGATCCGGAAGCCCTTGGGCACGGTGATGATCCTCTCCGCGCGCTCGCCGCGGGCGATCGTCGCGCCGACGGCGACGATGCGGTGGTTCGCGGGCAGCCGGTCGTCGGCGGGCTCGCGGTAGCCGGGGAAGTCGACGGGCAGCGTGGCGCCCGGCGCGATGATCCGGGCCGGCTCGAACGTTGCGGCCGTGGCCGGTCCGCCCGGGAGGGCGACGACGGCGGCGGCGGTCGCGGCGACGAGCGAAGCGGTCCGGCGGAGCGATGTTCTGAGCTGCATCTGGGGCTCCTCGGTGAGCATTTGGCGATGTAGTTGATTGAACAACTACATCGCCGCGGGCGCATCAGAGGTGGCTACACCCGGGCCGTTCGGCTCTCCCCGCGGCCGCGGCCACGTTGACCGTGGCATTTAGTACTGATACCGTACTAAATGTGGCACCGGCCGCCGAAGACGCGCGACGCTCGACCGCGAACCTCGGGTTCCTGCTCTCCAAGGCGTCGCAGCGCTGGAACGAGCTGCTTGTCTCGCGGTTCGCGGCGCGCGGCTACGCGGACGTGAAGCCCTCCTACGGCTCGGTGCTGATGCCGCTGTTCGAGCGGGACGGCCTGCGCCTCGGCGAGATCGGCGCGCGGGCGCGCCTGTCGAAGCAATCGATGACGTCGCTCGTGCGTCAGTGCGAGGCCGACGGCTTCGTGAGCCGCCGGCGCGACCCCGGCGATGGCCGGGCGTTCCGCGTCCTGCTGACGCCCCGCGGGCACGAGTTCCGCGCGGTCGTCGACGAGGTCCTCGGCGAGCTCGACGCGGTCGTGCTGACCGCGCTCGGCCGCCGGCAACGCGACGCGCTCGTCCGAGCGCTGAGAGGAGTGATGGAGCTGTGAGGAGCGCCACCGTGACCACTGTGCTGGACGCCGACGCGGAGACGGTCTTCGACTGGATGGCCGACATCGAGAACCTCCCGGCGTGGGCCACGGAGTTCGCGCGCGAGCTCCGCCGCGAGGGCGACCGCTACAAGGTCGTCAACGGCCTGGGCGAGTTCTTCTTCGACATCCGGGCCGACCGCGGCACGGGCGTGATCGACATGTTCGCCGGTCCCACGGAGGATGCGATGGCGGTCTTCCCGACCCGCGCAGTCGCGCTGCCCGACGGCCGCTGCGCGTACACCTTCACGATGTTCCAGGGCCCGGGCATGGCGGACGAGCTGTTCGAGTCCCAGCGCGCCTCGCTCGAACGGGAGTTCGCGAACATCGAGCGCGTCTTCGCGCGGTAGGCGGCGCCTCAGCCCGCGGCCGGGTTCACCGCCGCCGGCCGCTCGACCTCCAGCGCGCGGACCACGTGCAGGTCCATCCCGCCCGGCCCGAACAGGTCGCGCGAGTGGTGCACGACCTCGCCCGACGTCACGTGGATGATCTCCTCGAGCTCGAGCGCGGCCGTCGTGCGGCGCACGCCGAAGAGCTGGCCGACGCGCTCGCGCGGCGCGAGCAGCCGCGGCCTCACGCGCGTGGTGGCGAACGCGATCGGGACGCCCTGGGCGAGCAGGACGTCGAGGATCATCTCGCCGCGCTCGAAGGCGCGGCGCAGCGCGCCCTCGCCCGGCAGCGCGATGTCGGGGTGCACGACGTCGGTCATGAACGCCGCGGGCTCGCCGCCGGCGAGCACGACGCGGGAGACGTGGGCGACCTCGGTGTCCGCCGGCACGCCGAACAGCGTGCCGACCTCGGCGCCGATCGGCCGCCTGTCGATCTGCACGTCGCGGACGCCGAGCTCCACGCCGCGCCGGCGGGCGAGCATGGAGTACGGCTCGAGCCGCTCCAGGCCCTCGACGAACGCCGTCGGCGTCGCGACGTGGCCGACGAACGTGCCGCTGCCCTGCCGGCGCACGATCTCGCCGGTCTCCTCCAGCCGCTGGAGCGCCGTGCGAAGCGTGCCGCGCGAGACGCCCAGCATCGCGGCGAGATCGTGCTCGGGCGGCAGCCGGTCGCCGGTCCGGTGACGCCCGGGCGCCAGCCAGTTGCGCAGCGCCTCCTCGGCGCTGTCCACGAGGGACGGCCGGCGCTCGGTGGGCGGCCGGGCTATCGCACGACCTCCTCGCGGACGCGCAGCGCCTCGTGGCGGGCGGCGGTCGCGCGGCGGCTGGCCTCCGCGGCCCGTCCGAGGCGGTCGTCCACGCGCCCGACGAGGTTGATCGCGACGAGCCGCGCCGCCGCCTGGGTGGCCGCCTCGGCCAGCAGCGCACCGGTGATCGCGTCGCCCTGCAGCTGCGCGCTGCCGGTCCGCGCCGTCTCGGCCGCCAGCTCGGCGACGGTCGCGGTGGCCTCCGCCACGGCGAGCGGCGCATCGGCGGCCTGCGAGCGCGCCTCCTCGAGGCGGCGCTCGCGCTCTGGGTGCTTCTCGGGCAGGCGCAGTGCCGCGAGCACGGGCTCGTAGCCGACCTCGGCGTCGCGCTGGCCGAGCGCCACCAGGTCGCGGCGCAGCCCCTTCGCCTCCTTGCGCAGGTCCGCCATCCGGCGGTGGACGCCGGCGTACTTCGGCCGCGCGAGCGTAAAGCTCGCGGCCATCTCGACGAGCCCCGCGCCGAGCGCGCCGGACCAGGCCGCCGTGCACCCGCCGCCGGGCGCCGGCTGCTGGGCGGCGACGGCGTCGAGCAGGTGGTGCAGCGTCTGGTCCGCGTACTGGTCCAAGCGCGTCCTCCGGGCTCAGAAGAGCCCCACGGTTCTCCCGTCGGCGTCGATGTCGACGTTCAGCGCGGCGGGCGACCGCCCCAGGCCGGGCATCTGCGTGATGTCGCCGCAGAGCGGCACGAGCCAGCCCGCGCCCGTGTATGCACGGATGTCGCGCACCGGCAGCGTGAAGTGCTCCGGCGCGTTGAGCAGGTTCGGATCGGACGACAGCGACAGGTGCGTCTTGGCCATGCACACGGGGAGCTCCCCGAGCCCATCCTTCATGAACTGGCCGATCTTGCGTTCGGCCTCGGGATAGAAGTAGACGTCCCGCGCACCGTAGACCTTCCGGGCCACGGTCTCGATCTTGTCCTGGATCGTCCAGTCATCCTCGTAGAGCTGATGGAACGAGTTCGGCTGCTCGCACGCGTCCACGACGGCCGCGGCGAGGTCCGCCGCGCCGATGCCGCCCTTGGTGAAGCCCTCGTTCGCCTCGGCGGCGAACGCGCCGGCCTCGAGCGCGAGGCGCTTGACCAGCTCGACCTCCTCGTTCGTGTCGCCCGGGCGCCGGTTCACGGCGACGACGGCGGGGACCCCGAACTGGGCGATGATGTCCAGATGGCGGCGCACGTTCGCCATGCCGGTCTCGATGGCGGTCAGGCCCTGCTGGCGATCGACGCGCGGGTCGTCCTCGATCCCGCCATGGTGCTTGATCGCGCGAACGGTGGTGACGAGCACGGCCGCGCTCGGCTGCAGGTCGCCGAAGCGGCACACGATGTCGAAGAACTTCTCCATCCCCATGTCCGAGCCGAAGCCCGACTCGGTGACGACGTAGTCCCCCAGCTTCATGCCGATCAGATCGGCGATGAGGGAGTTGTTGCCGTGCGCGATGTTCGCGAACGGCCCGCAGTGCATGAGGCAGGCCTGGCCCTCGAGCGTCTGGATCAGGTTCGGCTTGATCGCGTCCTTGAGCAGCACGGTCATCGCGCCGGCGGCCCCGAGGTCCTCGGCCGTGACGGGCCGGCCGCCGTCGAAGGAATGCGCGACGGTGATCCGCCCGAGGCGCTCGCGCAGGTCGTGGAGGTCGCGCGCGACGGCCATGATGGCCATCACCTCTGAGGCGGCGGTGATGTCGAAGCCAGACTCGCGCGGGTAGCCGTTCGCGCGGCCGCCCTGGCCGATGGTGATCTCGCGCAGCGTGCGGTCGTTCATGTCGAGCGCCCGGCGCCAGCCGACCCGGAGCTGGTCGATCTTGTGCGGGTTGCCGTGCAGGATCGAGGCGTCGAGCATCGCCGCGAGCAGGTTGTTGGCCGCGCCGATCGCGTGGATGTCGCCGGTGAAGTGGAGGTTCAGGTCCTCCATCGGGACGACCTGCGTCAGGCCGCCGCCGGCCGCGCCGCCCTTCACGCCGAAGACGGGGCCGAGCGACGGCTCGCGCAGGCAGGCGACCGGGTTCTTGCCGATCGCGCCGAGCCCCTGGGTCAGGCCGACGAGCGTGGTCGTCTTGCCCTCGCCCGCCTTCGTCGGCGTCATGCCGGTGACGCACACGATCTTGCCGTCGGGCCGGTCCGCGAGGCGGTCGAGGACACCGAGCCCGACCTTGGCCTTGTGGCGGCCGTAGGGCTCGATCTCGTCGGGCTCGAGCCCGACTCGCTCCGCGATCTGCTCGATCGGCAGGAGCTCCGCCTCCTGCGCGATCTCCAGGCTCGACTTCATCTGACCCCCTCTGATCTCAGTGGCTGACGGCGGCGGCGGCCAGCTCGGAGACGAGCCGGTCCTCGTAGAAGCGCTCGAGCCGGAACGGCTCGATGAGATCGGGCTGGCGGCCGGTGGCCACCAGCTCGGCGAGCGTCTGGCCGACGATCGGCGCGGCCTTGAATCCGTACGTGCCCCAGCCCGCGCTGACGTGGAAGTTCTCGACCTCGGTCTGGCCGAGGATCGGGCTGTAGTCGGGGCTGAGGTCGCACAGGCCCGCCCACGAGCGCAGGAGCCGGGCGTGCTCGAGCTGGGGGAACAGCTCGAGCGTGTGGCGGGTGACCTCCTGCAGGAAGTTCAGCGTGCCGTTCATGCGGTACGTCGTCCAGGGCTCGATCTCGGCGCCCATGAGGAACTCGCCGCGGTCGGTCTGGCTGATGTAGACGTGCATCTGGGAGGAGACGATCACCACGTCGAGCAGCGGCTTCATCGGCTCGGTGACGCACGCCTGCAGGATGTGCGTCGTGATGGGCATCGGCACGCCCGCCATGTCAGAGATCAGCGTGCTCCAGCCCGCGGTGCAGTTGAGCACCTGGCCGGCGCGCACCGTGCCGCGGTTCGTCCGCACCGCGTCGACGCGGCCGTTCGTGCGCTCGATGCCCTGCACCTCGGTGTACGGGTGGATCTCCGCGCCACCGGCGTCCGCGCCGCGGGCGAAGCCCCACACCACCGCGTCGTGGCGGATGATGCCGCCGGGCGGGTGGTACAGCGCGCCGAGGATCGGATACGTCGCGTCGCCGCTGACCACCATCGCGGGCGCGAGCTCGCGGATCTCGTCGGGATAGATGAGGCGCGAGTCGATCCCGTTGAGGCGGTTGACCTCGGCGCGGTTGGCCATGACGAACATCGCGCGGTCGGAGTGCGCGAGCGTCAGGTGGCCGCATTGCGAGAAGAGCAGGTTGAAGTTGAGGTCCTGCGACAGGCCCTCGTAGAGCTTCACGCTGCGGTCGTAGAAGCGCGCCCCCTCGGGCGTCTTGTAGTTCGAGCGCAGGATCGTCGTGTTGCGCCCGGCCGCGCCGGAGCCGATGTAGCTCTTCTCGAGGATCGCGACATCGGTGATGCCGTGCTCCTTCTGGAGGTAGTACGCGGTGGCGAGGCCGTGCGAGCCGCCGCCGACGATGACGACGTCGTAGGAGTCCTTGAGCTCCGGCCGCCGGCGCCACATGCGCCGCTTGCGGAAGATGTCAAGCACGGCCCGCCTCCTCGCGCACCGGAGCGATGCCGATCGCGACCTCCGCGAGCGCGTCCAGCCCGACGGGCGCGCCGCCGAGGTGCGCGCCCGCGTCCGCCACCGTCTCCCACAGGTACTGGCCGAGCGCCCACCCGATCATCAGCAGGAAGCGCTCCTCGCCCTCGCGCACGAGCAGCCCCGGCGAGCGGGCGATCGAGCCGGGTCGGAAGCCCGCGACCGGCAGCACCCGCGCGCGAACGTCGATCGCGCTGAAGCGCGCGAACACCTCGCGCGCGAGCGGGCCCACGAGCGTCAGCGCGGCGTACTTGCACGTGGCGTCGAGGACCGTGACGGTGCGCGCGGCGCTCGCCGCGGCGGCCTCGAGCCGCTCGCGGAGGCTGCCGGTCGCGGCCGGCTCGCACACCACCAGCGCGCGCTCGGTCGTCAGGGGCAGCCACCAGGCGTCGCCGGCGCGGGTCGCCGTGCCGAGCTCGAGCGCGGCGCCGCCGGCCGCGTCGGCCACGATCGCGGCGAGGTCGTCGGCGGCGGCGTGCAGCTCGAGCTTGCCGAGATGCGACACGTCGGCCCAGCCCGCCGCCCGGCGGCACGCCTCGCGCTCCTGCTCGAGCGAGCTGTAGCCGGTCGCCACGGTCCAGCCGTCACGGGCCTCGAAGCGCGCCCCGGCGGCACGCGCGGCGCGCTCCATCGGGGTGCGCGCCACGGGCGCGAAGCGGTCGCCGGGCACCGCGGCGCCGGGGGCCAGGAACTCGAAGCTCACGAGCGCAGCACCTCCCCTTCGGGGTCGTAGAACGGCTTGTTCTGCACGGTCGCCTCGTACGTCGAGCCCGCGTCGGAGATGGTGATCCGCGCGTCGTCGCGCGCCAGCGAGCTCGCCACCCACGCCAGCCCGATGACGCGGCCGAGCTGCGGGGAGTAGCGCGAGCTGGTGACCTGGCCCGCCGGCGTCGTCCCCTGCACGACGACGGCGCCCTCGGTCGGCACGTGGCCGTCGGCCATCGTGAAGCCGACCAGCGCCGTCTCGGGCTCGACATCGGCGTAGTGCTCGAGCGCCCACTTGCCGATGAAGTCGTCCGCCTTGTCGAGCTTCACGATCCACGGCATCGCGGCCGCGAACGGCGTCGACTCGGAATCCGTGTCCTGGCCGACCAGGATGTGCATCTTCTGCAGGCGCAGCAACCGCTGCGGCTCGAGCCCGAACGGGCGCAGGCCGTGCTCCGCGCCGGCCGCGATCAGCGCGTCCCACAGGTGCTCGCCGTGCGCGGCGGGGTAGTGGATCTCGTAGCCCACCTCGCCGACGAAGCCGATGCGCAGGATCAGGCACGGCACGCCGGCGACCAGCCCGCGCTTGCCGTCCATGTACGCGAAGGCCTCGTTGGAGACGTCGAGGTCGCAGACCGTGGCCATGATGTCTCGCGCGCGCGGACCGGCGAGGTTCACCGCCGCGATCGCCTGCGTGACGTCCGTCATGTGGACGTCCATCCGCCAGTCGGCCAGCCACCAGCCGAACCACTCCTCCATGGCGCCCGCGCCGCTGGACGTCGTGGTGACGTAGAACGTCTCGTCGTCCAGGCGGCAGATCGTGCCGTCGTCGACGATCCGCCCGGCGTCGGAGCTGATCACGCCGTAGCGGATCCGTCCCGGCTTGAGGTTGGAGAACCGGTTGGGGTACAGGCGGTCGAGGAACGCGCCCGCCTCCGGGCCGCGCACCAGCATCTTGCCGAGCGTCGAGACGTCGATCAGCCCGGCGGCGCGCTGCACCGCCACCGCCTCGCCCTGCGGGTCGCCGTAGTCGTAGGCCCGGCGCCAGTCGCCGGCCCACAGGATCTTCGCGCCGAGCTCGCGGTGGCGGCCGTGGATCGACGAGCGCTTGGCCGGCTCGATCGGGCGCCCGGCCAGGGCGCCCATCGGCACCGACGACCAGGGCGGGCGGGCGGTGGTGAGGCCGACCTGCTCGAGCGTCTGCCCGGTCTCCTGGCCCATGACCCTTACCGACGTCAGCTGGCACATCCGGCCCTGGCACGGACCCATCGTCACGGTCGTGTAGCGCTTGGAGAGCTCGATCGAGTCGTAGCCCTCCGCGATGCTGGCCTTGATGTCCTTGGCGGTGACGTCCTCGCAGAAGCAGGCGAAGCACTTGCCGCGCTCGCCGCCGGCGACCGCCGGCGGCACGGCCACGGCGACCGCCTGGGTGTTGAGGTCGGCGAGGCGCCGGTGGGCCTCCTGGACCCGTGCCCGCGAGGCGCCGTCGCCCAGGCCGAGCGCGTGGGCCGCCTCGGTCCCCGCCAGCGACCCGGACAGCCGCACGGCTTCCCCGCCGACCGCGCCGGTCAGGTCGCCGGCGGCGTGCACCGCGTCGGGCAGCTCGCCCGTACGGAACACGCCGCGGGCCGCGTCGTAGGTCGTCCTCGCGCCGGCCTGCGCCACCAGCGACGTGGCCGGGGCCGCGCCACCGGAGATGATGACGAGGTCGCAGTCGACCTCGCGCTCGCCGCCCGAGCCGTCCGCTCGCCCGAGCACCGCGCCGGTGACCGTCGTGCGCCCGCGCGCCTCGAGGATCGTGTGCCCGGCGAGCACCTCGGTGCCGCCCGCCGCCAGGCGGTCCCCGAGCGCGCCGCCCGCCGCGGCGTCCGGGCGCAGGTCGGCCACCGCGGCGATCTCGACGCCCGCGTCGCGGAGCGCGACCGCGGCCTCGAGGCCGCGGTCGGAGGTCGTGGCCACCACCGCGCGGGCGCCGGGGCGGACCGCGTACAGCGCCGCCAGCCGGCGCGCGCCGTCGGACAGCATCACCCCGGGCAGGTCGTTGCCGGCGAAGACGAGCGGCTGCTCGATCGTCCCGGTCGCGAACACCACCTGCTTGGCGCGGACCTGGTGCAGCGTCGCGCCCTGCCACACCGGAACCAGCCCGTCGAAGTACCCGAGCGCGGGCGCGTTGACGAGGATCTCGACGCCCGCACTGCGCGCCTCGTCGGCGAGCGCCCGCGCGCGCTCGTGGTGGCCCTCCGCGAGCAGCCGCCCGCCCGGCTCGGGCCCCTCGTCGCAGAGCACGACGTCCGCGCCGAGCTCGGCCGCCGCGGTCGCGGCGCGCAGCCCGGCCGCGCCGGCGCCGATCACCAGCACGTCGGCGTGGCGGCGGCGGTACTCGGTGCGCCACTCGCGCTCGGCCTGCTTCTTCGGCAGCACGCCGAGGCCGGCCGCGTGGCGCAGCACCTTCTCGTACACGGGCCACAGCCGCCGCGGACGGATGAACGTCTTGTAGTAGAAGCCCGGCGGCGTGAGCGCGCTCGGCGCCAGGTCGGTCGCGCGCATCACGTCGAAGTCGAGGCCCGGCCTGGCGTTCATGTGCCGCACGTCGATGCCGTCGCGGACCGGCTCCGTGCACGCGCGCACGCCCGGCGCGCCGTCGACGGCGACGAGGCAGTTCGGGCACTGCCCGGCGCAGCACATCAGGCCGCGGCGGCGGTGGTACTTGAACGAGCGCGAGAACGTGCGCCGGCCGGCGGCGTAGAGCGCGGAGCCGATCGTGTCGCCCTCGTACGCCTGGACCGTCTTGCCGTCGAAGCGGAAGCTGATCGTCTTCGAGCGCGAGATTCGCTCGCCGGGCTGCTCGGGCAGGCGGCTCATGCCAGCGTCGCCTCCCCGCCGGCGCTGCCGGCCGGCACCTGCGCGGACGGCTCCTCGGCGGCCGGGGCCTGGTCGGGCAGCGCGGTCCAGTGCACCTCGTTGGTGCGCGTGTCGCGCTCGGCGACGAACCAGGCGCGGCAGCCCGAGCGGTGGAACCACCACTCCCGCTGCACGCCCGCGACGTTGCGGCGGAAGTAGTTGTACGTGTTGAGCTCGCGGAAGCTCGGCCGCTCCTTCGGCCGCGCCGCGATCTCGCCGCCGTAGCCGAAGTCGGTGACCTCTCGGACGCCGCAGTTCGGGCAGGTCAGGAGGTAGGACATGACGAGCGCTCCGCGGGTCGGGGACGGACAGGGGGCAGGCATGGCGATCCTAGACAAATAGGTACAACGCACGCAAGCGGTGCCGGCGGCGGCCTAGGCGCCGTTGGCGCCGGGGATCCAGCTCGTCCCGGCCAGGGGCACACGCGCCATCGCGGCGGCCTCGATCGTCAGCGCGACGAGGTCCTCCGGCTCGAGGTTGTGGACATGCGACTTGCCGCACGCACGGGCCAGTGTCTGCAGCTCGAGCGTCATCGTGCGCAGGTAGTTGGCGAGCCGCCGGCCGCCGAGCTCGGGGTCGAAGCGGGCGGCGAGCTCGTCGTCCTGGGTCGAGATGCCGACCGGGTCGCGGCCCTCGTGCCAGTCGTCGTAGAAGCCGGCCGAGCTGCCGATCTCCTCGTAGCCCTCCTCGAACTCGGGCGAGTTGTCGCCGAGCGCGATGAGCGCGGCGACGCCGATCGAGACCGCGTCGGCGCCGAGCGCGAGCGCCTTGGCGGCGTCGGCGCCCGAG
The DNA here is from genome assembly GCA_036259975.1 of Solirubrobacteraceae bacterium. Classification (GTDB taxonomy): domain Bacteria; phylum Actinomycetota; class Thermoleophilia; order Solirubrobacterales; family Solirubrobacteraceae; genus JAOPZW01. The sequence continues at coordinate 10,341 of DATAAR010000263.1, forward strand.
CGGATGCCGCCCGAGACGATCAGCTGGACCTCGCGGTGCATGCCGAGCTCCCGGAGCGACTCGACCGCCTGCGGGATCG
>DATAAR010000264.1:0-2591 GCA_036259975.1 Solirubrobacteraceae bacterium
GGCGTCTTCGGCAGCTCGCCCGTGAAGTCGACGATCCGGGGGTACTTGTACGGCGCGGTCTGCGCCTTGACGTGGTCCTGGAGCTCGCGCGCGAGGCCGTCGGACGCGGCGAAGCCGTCCCGCAGCACCACGACGGCGCGCACGACGGCGCCGCGCTCGTCGTCGGGGGCGGCGACGACGGCGGCCTCGGCGACCGCCGCGTGCTCGACGAGCGCTGACTCGACCTCGAAGGGGCCGATGCGGTAGCCGGCGGAGATGATCACGTCGTCGGTGCGGCCCTCGAAGTGCAGGAAGCCGTCCTCGTCGGCAGTGACGCGGTCGCCGGTGCGCCAGAGGTCGCGCGCGGGGGGCCCGGCGCCGAGGTAGCCGCGGAAGAACGTCGGGACCGTGGATGGATCGAGGCACAGCTCGCCGTCGTCGACGCAGAGCCGCATCCCGGGGAGCGGGCGGCCCATCGAGCCGGGCCGCGCGGGCTCGCCGAGCGGCATGCCCGTGAGCTGACCGGTCTCGGTCTGCCCGTAGCCGTCGCGGATCCACAGGCCGGTGGCCTCGTGCCAGGCGCGCAGGACCTCGGGGTTGAGCGCCTCGCCCGCGGCGACGAGCCCGCGCAGGCCCGGGACCGGGTGCAGGTCGGCGCGCTTGGCGGCCACTCGGTACTCGGTCGGCGCCATGCACAGCAGCGTGACCCGCTCGCGGCCGAGCACGTCCAGGCGCTCGTGCGGGTCGAAGCGCGCGTCGTGGAGGAGCGCGGCCGCGCCGCGGATCCACGGCGCGATGAACGCGTTGCGGGCGGACTTGCTCCAGCCGCTCGCCGCCGTGCACCAGACCAGGTCGCCGGGCCGGGCGCCGAGCCAGTGCTCGGCCTGCACGCGCTGGCCCACGAGGTAGCGCTGGGCGTGGACGACCGCCTTCGGCTCGCCGGACGTGCCGCTCGTGAACGTGATCAGGCATGGGTCCTGGGCGTCGAGCTCGACCGGCGGGGGCGCGGCGGACGCGAACAGCGCCTCGTCGGGAACGGTGAGGATCTCGCAGTTCGGGCGCCCGGCGTCGAGCTCGGCGCGGTTGCGCTCGTCGCACACGATCGCGGCGGGCCGCGCGATCCCGAGGCGCAGCCGCAGGTCGCGGGCGCGGAGCTGCTCCGTGCACGGCAGCACGACGGCGCCGAGCCGGAAGCAGGCCACCATCGCGAGGACCCACTCGGGCCGGTTGCCGATCAGCGTGAGGACGACATCGCCGCGCCCGACGCTGCGGGCCGCGAGTGCGCCCGCGAGCGCCCCGGCCCTCGCGGACACCTCGCCGAAGGACCACTCGCGCCGGCCGCCGTCGCGGTCCAGCGCGACGAGCGCGAGCCGCTCCGGCGGCGCGGCGTCGACGAGGTCGCGGGCGAAGTTCATGCGGCCGCGCAAGCTAGCGGGCGGCGCCGGCGCTCCGCGCGCGCGTCGCGGCGCCGCGCCGCGCGGCGTACGCGGGTGGGCATCGAGGAGAAGGGGCCCGGCGTCAGCGGGGGGCTGGTGCGCCAAATGGCTGCTATCGCGAAAGAATGCGCACCGCCCGACTGGAGGGCGGAGCACCCGCCGCGTTCGGCTCTTTTCCGCCTTGCCGCGCAGTCCGGCGACGCACACGCACAGCAGTCGCCAGCGAGCGGAGCACCACCAACCCTGGGCTCGGCGCGATCACGCCGCGCTGCGAGCGCCCTGCGGGACCGCTAGCAGGGCAGTCCGTAGGCGGGCAGCGGGGCGCGCAGGATCATGACCTCGTGCTCGACGTCGAGCCGGCGCTGCTGGATCAGGTTGCGGCACTTCGCCGCCATCTCGAGGTTGGCCTCCACCACCGCCGGGATGTCGCCGATCGGCCAGTCCCCGCACATCTCCACGGTCAGGCGGTGCAGCGCGCGCAGATGCGCCTCGATGACGGTTGCGCGACGGTCGAGGTCGCCGAGCTCGGCCTCGTCGACCTCCGGGCGCGTGCACTCGTCGAGCGCGCGGAGCGCGTCGCGCGCGTAACCGGCCGCGCCGATCACGATGCGGGCCGCCTGCTCGGCGCTGAGCTCGGCGTCGAGGCCGAGGTGCTCGACGAGGCTGTCATGGAGCTCCATGCCCGGCGTGATCGGCACGCGGGCCGCGATCTTGACGCGGCGGGGCGTCAGTGGGCGATCGCGACGCCCAGCCACACGATCGCGAGCGACACGAGGAAGACGGCGCCCTCGAGCGCGTGCGCCTCGGGGCGGCGCATGTGCGCGACGACGAGGGCGGCGGCGAGCGCCACCAGCGCGAGCTTGACGTGCAGCGCGCCCTCGCCCCAGGCGTCGTAGTGGCCGGCCATAGCCGCGCCGGTGGCCAGCAGCACCGCGATCGCGACGAGCGTGCTTTGGCCGAAGCCGCGCGCGATCGCGCGCAACGGCGCGCGATCGGCGCCCTCGGCCCCCCGGAAGGCGGGCACGACGGCGGCGGCGAGCACCAGCTGCCCGCCCACGAAGAACGCCATGGCGATGAGATGCGCCCAGCGCACGGCCTCCCACATGCGGCTGATTATTGTTCAGGCCTGGGCGGGTCGTGACGCCCGTGGTCATCGACGATCGCGCGGCCTCGTGT
>DATAAR010000265.1:0-6960 GCA_036259975.1 Solirubrobacteraceae bacterium
GCGGGCTGAGCGCCCGCGCGCCGCGGCCAGTCGGCTCAGCGGCCGCCGCGCTGCTGTGGCGGCGGCAGCTTGCGGGGCACGGGCCGCACGACGCGCGGCGGCGGCGTGGGCCGCACCGGGCGGCGGTTCGGGACGTGGGGACGGCGGTGCATGTGCGGCGCTCCTTCAGACGTGGGTCGACGGGGAGCGGTCCGTCCGCGCTCGCGGCGGCCCGGAACGGGCGGCGGCGAGGACAGGAACGTCAGGAACGCGGACGGCCGGGGCGGCGCGCGAGCCCGCCTCGAGCGGCGGGCGCGGGCCCGCCGGCGACGGCGGGCGAGAGGCGCGCGATCAGCGGCGTCGGTGAGCGATCATGACGCCCGCGACCTTAGCGCTCCTCCGGGGCGCGTCGAGTGCGGCCAGCCCCACTCTGGCCCATCGGTCGCGCCGCGGCCGCGGAGATCTCCCTGCCCCGTAGGATCCACCCAACCCCGCTCGGAGGAGCCGATGGCGCCGATCTCCCGTGGCTTCCGCGGCCGCCGCCGCGACGTCGACCCCGCCCGCACGCCGCCGGGCCAGTACCTCGTCGGCGACTTCCCGGTGCTGTCCGCCGGCCCGACGCCGCGCACGCCGCTGTCGGAGTGGACGTTCACGATCGACGGCGCCGTCGACGAGGCGCGGACGTGGACATGGGAGGAGTTCCTGCGCCTGCCGCAGGAGACGGTCACGGTCGATATCCACTGCGTGACGAAGTGGTCGAAGCTCGACACGACCTGGGCAGGCGTCTCCGTCGACACGCTGCTCGAGGGCGTCGAGACCGAGGCGGAGTACGTGAGCGCCTGGTGCGACGGCGACTACACGACCAACCTCCCGCTCGAGGACGTCACGGATGGCAAGGCGTGGGTGGCGCACCGGTACGACGGCGAGCCGCTCGAACCCGAACACGGGGGCCCGGCGCGCCTGCTCGTGCCGCACCTGTACTTCTGGAAGAGCGCCAAGTGGATCCGCGGGATCTCGCTCACGCTCGAGGACGAGCCGGGGTTCTGGGAGGCGGCCGGCTACCACAACCGGGGCGACCCGTGGCGCGAGCAGCGGTACTGGAGCGACTGAGGGTGCCGCGCGCGCCGATCGTCTGGCGCGTGGCGACGGTGCGGGCGGCCCAGCCCGAGACCGCGCACGCGCGCACGCTGGTCCTCGACGTCCCGGGCTGGCCGGGCCATGTCGCCGGCCAGCACGTCGATGTGCGCCTGACCGCCGAGGACGGCTACCAGGCGCAGCGCTCGTACTCGATCGCCTCGGCGCCCGAGGACGCGGCGCTCGCGCTGACGATCGAGCGGATCGACGACGGCGAGGTCTCGCCGTATCTCACGGACGAGGTGCGCCCGGGCGACGAGTTCGAGGTGCGCGGGCCGGTGGGCGGGCACTTCACGTGGCGCGTGGCGGACGGCGGGCCGCTCCTGCTCGTCGCCGGGGGATCGGGCCTGGTCCCGCTGATGGCGATGCTGCGCCACCTCGCCGCGCACGAGGCCGAGATCGACGCGCGGCTCCTGGTGTCCGCCCGCGGCTGGCACGACGTGCTGTACCGCGACGAGCTCGCGGGGTTCGCCGGATGGCCGGAGGTCCGGGTCCACCACACCCTCACGCGTGACGCGCCACCGGGCTGGCAGGGCTTCGACCGCCGCATCGACGCGGACATGCTGCGCGAGGTCGGCCCGCCACCGGACGCCGGTCCGCGAATCTTCGTGTGCGGCCCGACCGCGTTCGCCGAGCGGGCCGCCGACCTGCTGATCGCGATCGGCCACCCGCCGCAGGCGATCCGCGCCGAGCGCTTCGGCCCGACAGGAGGCCGCGATGGCTGACGAGGCGAACTGGCTGGACGGCAACGGCATCGCCGGGCTGCTGACCGAGGTCTTCGAGACCGAGATGACCGCCGTCGACCGTGGCTGCGGCTCCTGCGGCGCGCACCGGGTCGTCGGCGCGCACCGCGCGTATCGCGGCGCGGGCACGGTCCTGCGCTGCCCGGTGTGCGGCGACCTCGCGGCGCGCATCGCCACGCTGCCCGACCGCCACGTCGTGCGGCTCGCGGGCACGTGGCTGATCGAGGTGCCGCGGGCGTAGGTGGTTGGTTCCGCGGCCGACGTGCCCGGATTTCGCCGCACCGTGGATGCCGGGCGGTGACCGCGGAGGGGCAACAGTGGCGGAACCACGCACCCCGACGCGGGTGCCGATCCGGCGCCGCGGCACCGACGGCCGTCGGCGAAGCCGACCCGCGGGTGGTGGGCGGAAGCCGGGTGCGTGGGTCGCGGGACCAACCATCTAGTAGCGCGCCATGCGCCTCAGGTGCGCGCGCCACGTCGACTCGGTATGGCGCAGGGGCCGGCCGTGGAAGGCCGCGCGCAGCGCCTCGGCGGCGCCGCCGCCGGGCAGCGCGGTCGCCAGCTTCACGCACGCCTTCTCGCCCTCCTCCAGGGCGAGCAGGTCGAAGACCGTGCCGCCGAGCACGTGCGCGTCGCGGACGCCCGGCGGGAACTCCGGCTCGGGCCCCTCGCGCAGGCGCCGCGCGATCGCCGGGCGCGCGAAGGCGGTCTGCCCCGAGAACCACTGGCCCGCGCCGGCCTGCAGCCACGCCCAGCGCACGTAGCGGGCGAAGCTCGCCATCCGGAACGGCGGGGGCAGGCGGGAGTTGTTCATGCCCACCACGAGCTGCGTGTACAGCGCCGCCGGCGCGAGCAGGTTCATCTCGCGCGAGTCGGGCACCGCCGAGGCGTGGGCGATCAGCGCGCGCGGCGCGAGCACGTGGATCGAGCTCGCGCCGAACCAGCCGACGAGATAGCGGCGCGTCGGCGGGGCGACCATGCGCCGCAGCAGCGGCAGGTACGGCTGCGCGGCCGCGAGCGCCGCGTCGGAGCCGTGCACCACGACCTCGACCTCGTCGGGCACGATGGCGAAGGCGCTCGCGAGCCGCTCGCGCGTGCCCTCCAGCAGCTCGAGCACGCCCGCGACATCGTCGTCGTCCACGAGCTCGTGGCGCGCGGCGAAGTGCGGCGAGGCGGTCTCGACCCAGGGCACGCGTGCGATCTTCGCTCACCGCCGCGCGCGACCCTGCGCGGAGCGCGCGGGGAGGCGCTCAGCCCGCCGCGGCGGCGGCGTCGCGCTCGTAGCGCAGCTCGGTCCGCGCGACGCCCAGGCCGAGGAGGATGGCGTGCGCGTGCTCCATGTCGCGGGCGCCGCGGACGGCCGCCGCCAGCCGCGCGGCTGAGGCGATGGCGACCTCGGGATCGAAGAAGAACACCCGCCCGCCGGCGGGCGTGAGCGGCACCGTGCGGCGGCCCTCGCGGATCGTTGCGCGGCCGGTCTCGCCGCGCGCGCAGCGCAGCGCCATCGCGCTCGCCTCGGTCGGGACGGCCTCGACGGCGGCCGCGACGCGCTCGAGCGTCGCCGCGTCGAGCTCGTGGTCGCCGAGCGCGCCGCCCGCGGCCGCGACCTCGGCGATCCGGGCCGCGACCTCCGCGGGCGTCAGCTCGCCGTCGCAGCCCGCGCCGAACACGGCGCCGAGCACGGTGACGCCGGCGGCGGCGAGCGCGGGTGCGCTCGCGAGCACGACCGCGTCGGCGAGCGGGCTGGCGAGGCCCGGCTCGTCCCCGTGGGCGAGCGCGTCGCCGCCGACGTCGAGGAGCACCACCACGTCCGCGTCGAGCGCGGCGCACGCGTGCGCGAGGCCCGCGGCGATCGCCGCCGGACCGCCGTTGGGGTCGACGAGCACGGTGGGCTCGCCGAGCAGCTCCGCCATGCGGCCCTCGGCGAACCGGAACCCGCCGGGGCCGGCCGCGTTCGGACCGGCGAGCGCGACCGCCGGGTGCAGGACGCGCACGCCGGTGATCTCGTCGAGGCGCCGCGCGCCCGGAAGCGGGTCGATCGGGCGCCGCTCCCACGTGAGCCCGCCGAGGACGGCGGGGGTGCCGCCGGCGGCCGCGACGCCGGCGGCGGCCAGCGTGCCGACGACGTCGCCGCCGCCGCCGATGCCCACGCACAGCGCGCGCCGGGCGGCGCGCAGGATGTCTGCCGCCGAGCGCCTCAGACGAGCGCCGGGGTACGGTCGATCACGCCGCCCGCGACGATCGCCTCGATCTCCTCGTAGGCGCGCTCGAACTCGTCGTCCGACAGCACCGGAGTGCCCTCGAACGGGAGGTCGCGCGTGACCTCGAGCCAGGTCTTGCAGCCGTAGAAGTCGTCGCGGACCTTCACCGTGACCGGCCGAGGGATCCGGTACGTCCGCAGCAGGACCACGTTCAGCGGATGGCGCCGCTTCCAGGACAGGCGCTTCTCGGCGTAGTCGGTGGTCCAGACGTAGTAGGGCGAGAGCGCGTCCACGGTGCGCGAGTCCGTGATCTGCCAGTGGCCGGCAACCTCGGCCCAGGCACGGATGCGCACGCGCTCGGGCTGCGGGATGCCGCCGTCGCGCGTCAGCGCCTGAACGGACGGCTCGCCGTCGGGCCACACGCCCTCCTCCAGGGCGCGCCGGAGCTCCGGCTGATGCGAGGCGCGCCCGACGTCGTTGCGCTGGTGCTCGAAGGTGGGATAGAGGAAGAAGCGGTCGTGCTCGAGCTCGAACTCCTTGGCGGAGTCGCGGAAGCCGGCGCCCTTGCGCAGGGTGACGAGCTGCTCACCCTCGGCGAGCGCACGGACGGTGTCCGCCCATTCCTTGAAAGCGATTGGCATAGGGAGGGGAAAAGAGAAGGGGGGTATGACGCCAGCGAATCCCGGGCGCTCGGCGGCTCAGCCGCCGTGCCGCGGGATTGAACGTCATTCTTCCAAAGGGAGCCCGAAAACCAAAACCTCGCTGGAAACACGTCGTTCGTTACCGACCCGGCCGGACGGGCCGGGCCGCGCTGACAGGGCGGTTTCCCCATCGCGACCGCACGCGAAACCGGGGTGGTTGGAATATCCGCCGGTCGGGGGACATGGCGGCGTCACGAGCGGTCGCTGGCCCGCGCGCGCGGCCGGTCTGGTCCCGGCCGGTCGAGCCGCGCGGCGCGATCAGCCGAGCGCGGTCAGGCGCGCCGGCACGCCGAGCGGCAGCTCCACCGGCACGCCGATGTCGAGCTGCGAGTACGTCCCGCCGTCCATCAGGTGCTCGTGGAGGAGGTCCTCGAGGTGGAACCGTCCGATGAGGGCGTCACACTCGATGCACCCGTTGGACAGATAGCCCCCGGGAACGCCTGGGCTCTCGCGGTGCTTGAGCTCGCCGATGCGCCGTGCGCTCAGGGTCCGCCGGTCGAGCGTGGCGGCGAGCTGCGGGCCGACGGCGTCGAACGGCAAGAAGCCGTTCCTGTCCGTCGTGAGCTGCGGGTCGACGAGCACGCCGACGATCGCGCGGACCTTCGAGCGGCACTGCCAGCAGCGGTCCTCGACCGTCAGCAGACGGCCGGCGACGGGCGATCCCTGCGGACTCGGCCACGGGCGTGGCGCGCTCGCGGCCGGACGTTGGCGGCGACCGGCGCGCCGGCGCGGATCCACGCTGTCCTCAAACGGGACCATCTGCACGTCTTATTGGCATGATTGCGCCACAACGAGAGCGCGATGAAGAATTTGCGCACGCTCTGCCCCGAAAACTGCCAGTCGGTATGGAGCTTTCGGCGAACGGTCGTTTTCAGCAGTCTAAAGGCAGACAGCCTCGATCGGCCTTGCGACCCCGCCCTGCTTCGCCGGTCGCACGATCACAGCGGCAGGCTGACGACCGCGACGCAGACGAGCACCGCCAGCGCCAGGCGCCGGTAGAACGCCTCGCCGGCCCGCCGGAACGCGCGCGCTCCGGCGGCGGCCGCGGCCAGGTAGGGGATGACCAGCACGGCCGAGAGCACCAGGGGCAGCCCGGCCAGCGTGCCGGTGATCGCGAACGCGACGAGCGCGACCACGTCGATCCACGCAAAGAAGACCATGAAGTTCGCGCGCACGCGCGGAATCGGCGCCGTCCCCGACAGCTCGTAGAAGATCACCGGCGGCCCCGACAGCCCGGTCGAGCCGCCGAGCAGCCCGCTGAGCGCGCCCGTCGCTGCCGTCGCCGCCGGGCGCGGGCGGCCATGGTGGCGCCAGCCGAAGCCGAGGATGCCGACCGCGGTGAGCACCAGCGCGCAGATCGCCCAGCGCAGCGCCTCCTCGTCTACCGCGACGAGGAGCCATGCGCCCGCCGGCACGGTGATCGCCGCGGCGACGCAGAGCAGGGCGACGCGCGCGCGGTCGGCCAGGCGCAGCGCGGGCGGCACGAACGGCACGGCCAGCGCGAGCTCGAGCAGCAGCGCCACGGGCACGGCCGTGGCCGGGTCGTAGAGGGCGGACAGCAGCGGCGACAGGATCAGCGCCGAGCCGAAGCCCGAGAAGCCGCGCACCGTGCCGGCGAGCAGTGCGGCGCCGAGCGCGGCGGCGAACGCCGCCGACAGCACGTCGAGGCTGGCCCCGCCCGCGTGGATCACGCCGGGCGATGGTAGGGCGCGCTCAGGCGGCGAGGCCGTGCCGGTGCGCGACGGCGGCGGCCTCGGTCCGCCTGCGGACGTCGAGCTTGGCCAGGATCCGTGACACGTGGACGCTTGCGGTCTTCTCGGCCATGTAGAGCGCGGCGCCGATCTCGCGGTTCGTCGCGCCGGCGGCGAGCATCGCCAGCACCTGGCGCTCGCGCGGCGTCAGGCCGAACGGGTCGTCGCCGTTCTCGTCCGCGGGCGCGACGGTCGCCTCGCCCGGCTCGTCCAGCCGCAGCCGGGCGCGCGCGGCGAGGCTGTCGAGCTCGCCGCCGAGCCACGCCGCCCCGAGCCGGTCCGCGATCTCCTTCGCCGCGCCGGCGATCGGCGCCGCGCCCTCGCGGTCGCCCTCGGCGACGAGCGCCTCGTCATGGCGCCAGCGCGCGATCGCGGCCATGTACGGCCGGCCCAGCTCGTCCCACGCGGCGGCGGCCTCGGCCCAGCGACGCGCCTGGTCGGTGACGACCGC
>DATAAR010000266.1:0-27671 GCA_036259975.1 Solirubrobacteraceae bacterium
GCGGCTGCTGGCCGCGGCCGACGCGTACGATGCCATGACTCACGACCGCCCGCATCGGGCGGCACTGGAGCCGCGGGCCGCGCGCGAGGCTCTCGGCGGGATGGTCCGAGGCAGGACGCTCGACGGCCGGGCGGTCGACGCGGTCCTGCAGGCCGCGGGGGCAGCGCCGCTGCGGACGCGGCAGCGCCACCCCGCGGGCCTGACGGATCGCGAGGTCGACGTCCTGCGCCTCGTCGCGCAGGGCCGGACGGCCCGGCAGATCGCGGCCACCCTGGTGATTACGGAGAAGACGGCCGCCCACCACATCGAGCACATCTACGCGAAGACAGGCGTCTCGAGCCGAGCCGGGGCGGCGCTCTTCGCGATGCGGCACGACCTCGCGGGCTGACCGCGGCCGACGAGCCGAAGGATGGGGAGTTCGCCCGATGACCGGGCACGGACCGCGGCATAGCGTCGTGCGTGACCACTCATACCGCGGAGGCTCGCCATGCCGACGACATCGACGTCCACGCCCAACCGTCAGCACCCCCGGCCCGGGACGTGCCCGGTCAACGGAGTCCGGCTGTACTACGAGGAGCGCGGCCAGGGCGCGCCGATCTTGTGCGTCCACGGAGCCGGAAGCTCCGCGCTCGCTTGGACCGACGCGGTCCGGAAGCTGGCGCGTCTGGGGCGCGTCATCTCCTACGACCGGCGGGGCTGCACGCGAAGCGAGCGCCCGCATCCCTACGAGCGGACGAGCGTCGCGGAGCACGCCGACGATGCGGCAGCGCTGCTCGATGCCCTCGACGCTGCGCCAGCCGTGGTAATCGGCCGCAGCTACGGCGGCACGGTCGCGCTCGACCTCGCGCTCAGACACCCGGAACACGTGCGGGCGCTCGTCGTCCTCGAGGGCGACGCGCCGCGAGCGCTCGCCCCCGCGACGGCCGCGTGGGGCGACAAGTTGACGGACCGGCTTCGCGACGTGGCCGCGCAGGCAGGTGTCGATGCGGTCGGCGAGGCCCTCATCGACGAGGTGCTCGGCGAGGGCGCGTGGCGCTCGCTACCCGACGGTCTGCAGCGGATCCTCCGCGGCAACGGGCCGGCGATTCTCGCCGAGATGCAGGGCGAGTGGTGGCTGGACGCGGACGCCGCCACGCTCGCCACCGTGACGCGGCCAGCGCTCCTGGTCGCCGCAGCCGACTCGCGGCCGGAGCTGCGCGAGCCGACGGACGCGCTGGCCGGGGTCCTCCCGAACGCGCGTACCGCACGCGTGGGGGGCGGACACCTGATCGATCCCGCCGCCCCGGAGGTCGTCGCGTTCGTCGAGGAGGTCCTGACGCGCTCGTAGTAAGGGCGCGGAGGCGTTGCCCGGCGCGAGCGACTGTGGCACGATCGGCACAAGCGGCAAGAGGAGGACAGATGCCCGAGTCCACACCGGCGCGCGTGCTGATCGTCGCCAACCGGACGGCCGCGACGCCCATCCTCATCGACGCCGTGCGGGACCGAGCCCGCCGAGGTCCCTGCTCGTTCGCGCTGCTGGTGCCCCAGCTCGCGGCCGAGGAGATGTACGGCGACGAGGAGGCCAGGAAGACGCTCGAGCTGGCGATCCCGCTGCTCGAGGAGGCCGCCGGCGGGACGGTCACGCCCCTCATCGGGCCGACCGACGCCATGCTCGCCGTCGAGCGCACGCTCGTCCACGAGCACTTCGACGAGGTCATCATCTCGACGCTCCCGGAGCGCGTGTCGCACTGGCTGCGCCGGGACCTCCCGACGAGGGTGCAGCGCCTCGGCGTTCCCGTGACCGTCGTGAAGGCCAAGTCGGCGCGCCGGCCGCTCCACGACCCGGTGCAGATCGGCGGCGTCTGAGCCGCCGAAGACGGTGGGACGCCCCGCCGGCCCGGCGCGGGCCGGTGGGGCGGTCCGGCCATGACTACTGCTCCGGCGTCCCGCAGCCCGTCCTCACCGCGGGGGCTCGCCCGCGCCGAGGCGAGCGGCGTGCTCGGGCTCCAGCCCCTGCGACGGCTCGACCGGCGGCTGGCCGCGCTGCCGCCTCGAGACGCTGAACAGGGCGGTCGTGGCGCTCACCCACGCCGCGCCCAGGACCGCCCCGGCGAGCACGTCGGAGACGTAGTGCACGCCGAGCCCGACACGCGAGAAGGCCACCACGACCACCCATACCAGCGCTGCGGCGACCGCGATCCGGCGGCGCCCGGGGCGCCCGTTCAGCGCTGGCAGGAACACGAGCAGCAGGACCGCGGCGGCGACGGTGGCCGACTGCGCATGCCCGCTCGGAAAGCTCATGCCGCCGGCGTGCGCGACCGGGTCGGGCAGGACGGGCCGGGCGCGGTCCACCGCCAGCTTGACCAGCGAATTGAGCAGCCAGCTGCCGAGCATCGTGACGACCACGAACACGGCCAGCCGGCCCAGCCTGCGCCACGCCAGCCATGCGGCGAGGACCGCGAACAGCGGGACGTAGACCGCCGCGGACCCGATGATGCTGATGAGCTTCAGCGCCGTGACGAACGCGGCCTCGTCCACAGCGATGGCGTACAGCGCGTCGCGCGCACCGTCGTCGATCCGCACCAGCGGCGACCAGCGACTCTGGACCATGAGCAGCAGCAGGCCGAACGGCACGGCGACCAGCGCGATCGCGACGCCGGCGAGCACCGCCCGCGCCCCGAAGCGAACTTCCTCTGCCGCGTCGGGAATTCCGGCGCGAGGTGGAGAGCTGTCGAGCATGGACCGCTGATCCTTGCAGGCGGCCGCGCGCGGGCGGCGTGGCAGGTCGGCCTACGGCTCCTGGCGGAGCGCGCCGGCCCACGGGACGGCCGGCGGCTCGGGAGCCGGACGGCGCTTGCGCCGCTCGCCGTGGACGGCGGCCACGACGATGGCTGCCACGAGCAGCGGCACGGCGGCGAGCGCGAGCGCAGGCACCGCGACGCCGGTCTTGGACAGCAGCGCGAAGCCCGAGCCGATGAGCAGCACGGCGAGCGTCGTCCGCAGCGCTCCGGTCGGGACCCGGGTCGAGCAGTGGCTGCCGATCCAGACGCCGGGCAGCGAGCCCAGCAGGATCGTGGCGGCGAGGCCGAAGTCCACGTTCCCCGCCACGAGGTGGGCGAGGGCCGCCGCCCAGAGCAGGATCGCCGCGTGGAACACGTCGGTTCCGACGACCCGCGTGGGGACGAGCTGGAACACCAGGATCAGTCCCACGGCGATCAGCGCACCGCTGCCCGCGGAGGTCAGGCCGAGCACGAACCCGACCGCGGCCCCGAGCACGACGGCGGCCGCCTTCTGTCCCCGGCCGAGCCGGATCTCGGCGCGCTCGCGCGCGACGAGCTGCTTGAGGAACAGCGCGCGGGCGAGGGTGGCGGCCCCCGTGACCAGCAGGGCGCCGGCGAGGATCTTGAGCAGCAGCCCGTCGATGTTCCCGCCATGGCTCCGCTGCAGGGCGTCCAGCACCCAGACGCCGCCGATCGCCGCGGGCACCGAGCCGAGCGCCATCCAGCCCGACAGCCGCGCGTCGACGGTCCGCTGGCGCCAGTGCTTGTAGCCGCCCAGGGTCTTGGTCAGCGCGCCATAGGCCAGGTCGGTTCCGACCGCGATCACCGGCTTCACCCCGAACACCAGGATCAGCAGCGGCGTCATGAGCGAGCCGCCGCCGATGCCGGTCATCCCGACGAGCAGGCCGACGGCGAACCCGAACGCGACGAGGCCCGGGTCCACCGCGATCACGTCAGCTCTCCACGGGCGGCACCAGGGCGAGGACGGACTGGGCGGCCAGGTGCACGCTCTGGGCGCTCGTCACCCGCAGCTCGGGCGCGAGGGGCGGCTCGTACGGGTCGTCGACGCCCGTGAAGCCCGGCAGGTCGCCGGCGCGGGCGCGCGCGTACAGGCCCTTGGGATCGCGTCGCTCGCACTCCTCGAGCGGCGTGTCGACGAAGACCTCGATGAACGGGAGGTCCTCCTCCGCGTGGATCTGCCGCGCCTGCGCTCGCCCGGCCGCGTACGGCGAGACGAGCGCGACGACCGCCACCGCGCCCGCGTCCGCGAGCAGGCACGCCACGTGGGCGACGCGGCGCATGTTCTCGGCGCGATCCTCGGCGGAGAAGCCGAGGTTCCGGCAGAGCCCGTGGCGGAGGTTGTCTCCGTCGAGGCGGTAGGCGGCCCGGCCCTCCTCGATCAGCAGTTCCTCCACGACAGCGGCGATGGTCGACTTGCCGGAGCCGGGCAGTCCCGTGAACCACACCGTCGCCCCGCGTTGGCCGAGCGTCCGCCAGCGGTCCTTGCGGGTCAGCGCGCCCGCGTGCCAGGTCACGTCTGGGCTTCGCAGCAGCACCATCAGCCGTCGCTCCCGAGGATCGTGCCGGCGCCCACGGTGTCGTTGGTGTGTTCGTCGATCAGGATGAAGCTCCCTGTGGCGCGATTGCGGCGGTAGTCGTCGACGAGCAACGGCGACGCGAGCCGCAGGCGCAGGCGGCCGATCTCGTTGAGCGAGAGACCGCTCGCCTCCTCGTCGCGGTGCAGCGTGTTGACGTCGAGCCGGTAACGCAGCTCGCTCACCATCGCGAGCGTGGTTCGCGTGGTGTGCTTGATCCGGTAGCGCCTGCGCGGCTCGAGGGGACGTTCCGACATCCAGCAGACCATCGCCTCGATCTCCCGCGTGGGGCTCGGATGGTTGTGCGCGCGACAGATCATGTCGCCCCGCGAGACGTCCACGTCGTCCTCGAGGCGGAGGATCACCGAGAGGGGCGGATACGCCTCCTCCAGCGGTCCGTCGAAGGTGTCGATGGCGGCGATCCGCGTGGTCACCTCGGAGGGCAGGACCGCAACCTCGTCGCCCACCTTGAACACGCCGCTTGCCACCTGGCCGGCGTAGCCGCGGTAGTCGTGCCACTCCTCCGACATCGGTCGCGCCACCCACTGCACCGGGAAGCGGCAGTCGATCAGGTTGAGGTCCGAGGCGATGTGGACGTGGTCGAGGTAGTACAGGAGCGAGGGACCCTCGTACCAGGGCATCAGCTCGGAGCGCTCGACCAGGTTCTCGCCGTGCAACGCCGAGATCGGGATGAACGTGACGTCCGTGATGTCGAGCCTCGCCGCCCAGGAGGCGAACTCGCTGGAGATCCGCTCGTAGACGTACTCGTCGTATCCGACGAGGTCCATCTTGTTGATCACGATGAGCAGGTGCGGGATGCGCAGCAGCGACGCGATGAAGGCGTGGCGGCGCGACTGCTCGAGCACGCCCTTGCGCGCGTCGATGAGGACGAGCACCACGTCCGCGGTCGAGGCGCCCGTGACCATGTTGCGGGTGTACTGCTCGTGCCCAGGGGTGTCGGCGAGGATGAACTTCCGCCGCGGGGTGTCGAAGAAGCGGTAGGCGACGTCGATCGTGATGCCCTGTTCGCGCTCCGCTCGCAGTCCGTCGGTGAGCAGCGCCAGGTCCACATAGCCGTCCCCGCGCTCGCGGCTCGCGCGCTCGACGTGCTCGAGCTGGTCCTCGCAGATCTGCTTCGTCTCGTACAGGAGCCGGCCGATCAGGGTCGACTTGCCGTCGTCGACCGCGCCGGCGGTCGCGACCCGGACGAGCTCAGAGGTCGCGGTCGCGAGCGCGTGGCCGTTCGTTGCCGCGCCCGGGGTCAAAAGTAGCCCTCCCGCTTGCGATCCTCCATCGCGGCGTCCGAGACGCGGTCGTCGGCGCGGGTCTCCCCGCGCTCGGTGACACGTGTCGCCGCGATCTCCGCGATCACCTCGTCCAGCGTGGCCGCGGTCGAACGGACCGCGCCGGTGCAGCTCATGTCGCCGACCGTCCGGAAGCGCACCGACTCCTCGAACGGCGCCTCGTCCGGCAGCAGCTCGACGTAGGGCGAGACGGCGTACAGCATCCCGTCGCGGGCGAACACCTTGCGGCGGTGGGCGAAGTAGAGACTCGGCAGCTCCAGCCCTTCCTCGCGGATGTAGCGCCAGACGTCCAGCTCGGTCCAGTTCGACAGCGGGAACACCCGGATGTGCTCGCCGGGGCGCGTCTCGCCGTTGTAGAGGTTCCAGAGCTCGGGCCGCTGCCGCTTCGGGTCCCACTGGCCGAAGTCGTCGCGGAACGAGAAGACGCGCTCCTTGGCCCGAGAGCGCTCCTCGTCGCGCCGGGCGCCGCCGAACGCCGCCCGGTATCCGTGCTCCGCGATGGCGTCGAGGAGCGTCACGGACTGGCTGCGGTTGCGAGACGCCCGCGCGCCGTGCTCCTCGACGACGCGACCCTCGTCGATGGATCGCTGCACGGACGCGACGACGAGGCGGGCGCCGAGCTCCTGGACGCGGCGGTCGCGGAACTCGATCACCTCGGGGAAGTTGTGGCCCGTGTCCACGTGCATCACGGGGAACGGGATCCGGCCCGGCCAGAACGCCTTCTCGGCGAGCCGCAGCAGCACGGCGGAGTCCTTGCCGCCGGAGAACAGCAGGACCGCGCGACCGACCTCGGCCGCCACCTCGCGCATGACGTGGATCGCCTCGGCTTCGAGGACGCGCAGGTGTGCGACTTCGTAGCCCATCCCTACGCCCGCGAGAGCTGCGGCGCGGCCGCCCGCGACCATGCGCGCTCACCCACCGGCGGAGCCGTGCGCTCGACGACCATTGCGCGACTTGCCGTACGTGACCTCCAGCGGCCAGGTCAGCGCCGAGACGAGCATCCGATCGCCCCGCGCCATCTTCTGTCTCCATTCCTCGTCAGAGGAGATCGGCATCGATCCGTGCCGGAATCGCAGGGGATTGCCTGCGACCGTGTGCATTGGCGCGACGGGAAGCGCGTGGTCGTCGAGGAACGACAGGTCGCGTTCTGGTGCGAGGCCCAGGAACTCCGCGATCCGATCCATCTCGGCGCGTGGCGAGGCGACGAACGACTCGTACGAGACGAACAGCCGCGGCACGGCGGCGCGTCCGACGACGTGCAAGGCGGCGTTGAGCGCGACCCAGCCAACCGCGGCACGGGTGGTCGAACGACGGCCCATGTAGACGACCTCGTCCGTGACCTCTGGCCGGACGACGCGCTTGGACCACGAGAAGACGACGCCGCGACTGTCCCTGGCCACATGGACCAGGTACGGGTCCAGGCGCATCCGCGCCAGCAGGAGCGCGGCGGACGCGGACTTCGACGAGTCGACGATGACGTCGCAGTTCGTGACCTTTCGGATCGCCAGGTAGAGGCGTTCCATGTGCTCCGCATAGGCGGCGATCCGCTGCGCGTAGTCCGGGCGCACGCGCGAGGCGAACGACAGCGGAACGGTGCGCAGCTGGAGGAGCTCGTTGCGCAGGTCGCCCAGCTCACGGGCATCGACCTGGTCCCACCCGCCGAATGCCTCCGTGCCGACCGTCGACCAGAAGGCGCAATCGCGGAAGTGCGCTCCGCAGCCGCAGAGCTCGTTGCGGAGGAGGCCTCGCTCCCACAGCCAGTGAAGCTCGCCGACCGCGACGCATCCGGCGACGTTTCCGAGCGCCAGCGCCAGCAACGTCGTCCCGGACCGTCCCGAGCCTCCGATGAACGCGACCTTGGCCAGGCCGTCAGCGGTCGACGTCTCGTTGCTCGATAGGCACGTGGCGGCCAAGCGCCCTCCCTCACCGAAGGCATTCCGTGGTCGCCAGGTCCGCGCGCCGTCTGCTGGAGAGGCGGGCAGATCCCGCGACCGAGGCGACTGTAAGCGCTTGCGAAGGGCGAGGGCAACAGGCCGTTCGCCTAGTTCAGACGTGTCTTGCGGCGCCGGCGGAGTGCGATCGGCACGCGGCCTGCCAGGTTCCATCGGTGCCCGACGGAGCCGGCGCCGGCACGCGATCGGCGCGCCCGACGGCCCGAACCGGACGCGCAGGCGCGCGCTCGTCGCGTGCGTCCTTCGACGCGACGGCCGCCGTCGGGGGCGTCCCGCGACGCGTCCGGCGTGCTCGGCGTCGGCGCCGAACGCGCGCGGTCGCGTGCACCTCCGCGCACGCATGGCGTCCTCGACCATCGGAGAGCTGGGACGGCATCCGGATGTGAGTTCGACCTCGAGTCGACGGTTATCTCGATGGCATTCGCTGACCGAATGCGGGAGGCACGCGGGCCCCACCCCGACTCAACCCCCCTATCGGGCAGGGCCACACTGTGCCAAAGCCAAGGGCCCCAGGATGCATGCTTTGGCGGCCCCCTGTCACCGGCGCAAGGAACCCCATGGCCACACCGCCCCAAGCTGGCCGTCTCCGACGTTCCGTCCGCTCGCCGGGTGATCTCGTCGAGATCGCCGCGCTGACGCTGGCGCTCACGGCCGCGGGCGCTGCGGTGCCCGCCGGCGCGGCAGCCGACTCGGGATCAGGGTCTGGCTCCTCGGGCGCAGCCGCCGGCGAGTCGTCGAACAGCGGCAGCGGCGGCCAGGACCAGGGCTGGAGCCGCGACTCGGGTGAGGGGCAGGGCGCAGCGGCACAGGGCGCCCAGGAGCAGGCGCAGCGAAACGCGCAGGCGCAGGCCGCCCAGGAGCAGGCCGCCGCGCGGCAACAGGCAGCCGCCCAGCGAGCGAACGCCGAGGCGCAGGCCCGCGCAAACGCCCAGGCCCAGGCCCGAGCGAACGCACAGGCACAGGCCCGCGCCCAGGCGGAGGCACAGGCACGCGCCGAGGCCCAGGCCCGGGCGAACGCGCAGGCGCGGGCGCAGGAGGCGCAGGCCGAGGCGGCCCGCCGCAGCTCGCAGCGTGGCTCGGGGCAGCCGCAGCCCCAGGCGCAGGCCGACGCGCCGGCGACGCAGTCGCGTGGCCGCCACGATGGTGGAGGCCGCAACGCGAACCGCCCGGCGCCCGCGGCACCGCAGCGTCCGGCTCCGGTCGACAACCAGCAGAATCGCCCGGTCACCCCGCAGCGCCCCGCGGAGCAGTCCTCCGGGCGAGGCGGCGGCTGGCGCGATCGCGACGGAGGCGGACAGCGCGGCCGGCAGCAGTCCGGACGCCATGGCGGGGGCGGGGGCGAGTCCCCGCGCAACCCCGACGGCCCGAGGTCCGAGGCCCCGCGCAACAACGACCGTCCGCGGGCCGAGTCTTCCGGCAAGCGCGACCACCCGCGGGCGGAAAGCTCAGGCAGGCCCGACCGTCCGCGGGCCGAGACCCCGCGCGCACCGGAGCGGCCCAGGTACGAGGCGCCGCGCGGCGGGGACCGCTCGCACGACAGGCCGGCTGAGCACGGAAACGGGGCGGGCGGCGGAAGGAAGGGCTCCGACCGCAAGCACGGCGGCTCCGGCCACGGGAACGGGCGCGCGGACCGGAAGCCCGGCCGCTCCAAGCCTCGCCGGGGCGGCGCCCCGGGCTCCAAGCCCAAGCCTGGCCGTGGGTACGTCCCGGCCCCGAAGCCCCGGCCGAACGACGGGCCGGTGCCGTCCGGCCCGGGCCGCGAGCCGCCCATCTCGCCGAGCGCCTCTCCGCCGATCCGGCCGATCGTCGTGTCGAAGGCGACCCTGAGCCGCCTCACGCCCACCGCCGCGGCGACGGCGCCGAGGGCGCCCACCTCGCCGGCGAAGACCGGCCATGACACGAAGCTGACGCTCCGAGACCTGGCGCACCATCGCGCCGTCGCCAACGTGCTGTCGGCCGCCGGCGCGGCGAAGACCGGCGGCCACGATTGGGGCAAGCGTGGGCTCGAGCACCTCGTCGACGCCGGCCGGGCGACAGCCGATGTCGACCGGTTCGCCGACGTGGGCTCGCCCCTCCGCAGCGCGCCGCTGCTCGTGGCCGTCCCCTCGTTGTCGCTTCTTTCAGAGGACCGCCGCGGAGCGGCGACACCGTCGGAGCACAGCGGTCCGACGCCTCCGACGCGTGGCTCGAGGGCGGCCGGGCAGACGTCCGAGTTCATCGAGGTCGCGACGCATCGCATCCGTGACGCGCTCGCATACGGCCTACTCGTCGGACTCGGGTTCTTCCTCGCGGCCTACGCGCTCATGCGGGCGCGGCTGCGGTTCATCGCCGCCCGCGAGACCGCGAGCGGCTCCTTCGGGCCTTCCGCCGCGGGATTCGGCACGGCGTTGTCGAGCCCCGAGGTCGCGATGTTCATCGCTGCGAGCGGCGCCGCCCTCAGGGCGGCCCCGGAGCCGTCGAGCGCCGAGACCACCACGCCGCCGCCGCGCCCGATCGCCGTTCCCGCGCCCGCCCCGGAGCCGGAGAAGCTCGCGGACGACGCCGGCCGGTCCAGCAGCCCGCGCAGCGGCCCGTGGCAGCGCGACGAGATCATCGACGGCCTGCTCATCGGCTGCCGCGCGGCGGACGAGCGCAACGCGATCCTGACTCAGCGGGTCCTCAGGACGCTGGCGCGGCAGGACCCGCGGATCCCGTCGTGGAGCGTCGTCGATCGCGCGGCACGCAAGAGCGGCGAGACCGGCGGTGACTGGCTGCGGGAGGCGCGCCGGCGCCACCGCGGTGGCAAGCTGCGGGCGGTGCCCAGCCGCTACGACGCAGACCCTGGTAGGGAACTCTCAGCCTGAGATCGAGGCTTCCGCGGAGCTCGACCGCAAGCCCCGCCCCGGGCGGGGCTTGCTGCATTTCGGAGACCAGCGATCCAGGCGTCGGGCGCAGAGCCGCGTTCACATGCCCCACAGCCGCGACCGCAGTCCGGATGCCCGCGCGATCGGGCTGTCCACCGCGGCCCGGAGGGACTCCTCGCTGCCGACGACGAGCAGCCGCTCCCGCGCCCGCGTGACCGCCGTGTAGAGCAGCTCGCGCGTGAGGATCGGGGACGTCCGGGGTGGGAGCAGGACGGCGACCGTGTCGAACTGCGAGCCCTGGCTCTTGTGGATCGTCATCGCATAGACGGTCTCGACGGATTCCAGCCGGCCGGGGCGGATCCTCGCGATGTCGGTGCCGCGGTCGAAGGCGGCGGCGACCTCGCCCTCCGCGGTCCTGACGACGACGCCGGCATCCCCGTTGTAGAGGCGCAGGGCGTAGTCGGTGCGCGTGACGAGCAGCGGGCGACCGGTGTACCAGCGAGCGTCGGCGGCGAAGCCGTCCAGGTCGTGCGTCAACCAGGTCTCGATGCGCTCGGTCCACCATGCCACGCCGTGGGGGCCGCGGCGGTGGGCGCACAGGAGCCGGAAGCCTCCGAGCGCCTCGAGCGCGGCCCGCGCGTCGCCGGCGCGGGCGGCGGCGACGACCGGCGCGGCGAAGGCGGCGACCTCGGCGCGGATCCTCTCGACGGCGGCCGTCGACCCGGGATCGCCAGGGTCGGCTGCGATCCAGTGCGCCGCGTGCGGCGGGGCGGTCGCGAGCGCTTCGACGACTGCGTCGGCGTCGCCGCGGCGGATCGCGTGGGCGACGCCCGCGATCGCGCCGCCGTAGCGGTGGACTTGGTCGAGGATGACGATTCCGTCGGCCACCCCCGTGTCGCTCGGCGCGTCGGCGGCCTCGACCTCATGCCCGACGGCAGCGGCGAGTCGGGCACGGGTCGCGGGACCGATCCGCAGCCCCGCGGTCGTCGGGCCGACGATGTCGCCGAGGACGACGCCGGCCTCGATCGACGCGAGCTGGCCGGGGTCGCCGACGAGGATCAGGCGTGCGCCCGGCCGGACCGCGTCGACCAGCCGGGCCATCAGCGACAGCGAGACCATCGAGGTCTCGTCGACGATGACGACGTCGTGCGGGAGCCGGTTCGAGCGGTGGTGGCGGAAGCGGCTGTGGCTGCCGGGCCGCCAGCCCAGCAGGCGATGGAGCGTCGAGGCCTCGAGCGCGCGCAGCTGCTCGCGAATCGCAGCGTCGACCCCCAGGTCGTCCGCCGCGCCGCGCACGGCCTCCTGGAGGCGCGCGGCCGCCTTGCCGGTCGGAGCGGCGAGGGCGACGAGCGGCGGCGGCTGCCCCGCCGCCTCGGCCTGCTCGGCGAGCAGCGCCACGATCCGCGCGACTGTCGTCGTCTTGCCGGTGCCCGGGCCGCCGGCCACGACCGCGAAGCGCCGCAGCACGGCGGCGGCGGCGGCAACGGCCTGCCGGGTGCCGGTCGCGCCGTCGAAGACCCTCACGAGGCCGGCGCCCAGCACGGCGTCGTCGATCCCGTCGGCGGGTGCGGCGAACGCGGCCAGGTCCTCGGCGACCCGCCGTTCCTCGCGCCAGTACCGGTCGAGGTACAGCGCCGTCCCGATCAGCCGTAGCGGGCGGTCGGCGCCGTCGCCGTCGTCGCCGACAGCGACGAGCGACCACCGCGCCACGTGCGCGAGCCACGAATCCGGCTCTGGCCACCGCAGCGCGCCGAGGTCCACCGCCTCCTCGGCGTCGACCGCCGCCGAGTCGCGGATCGTCGCCAGGTCGACGCACACGTGACCGAGCCGCGGGCCTCGGACGGCGAGCGCGGCGGCGAGCAGGACGTCGTCGCCGGCGCCGCCGCCGAGCGCCGCGAGGCGCTGGGCGACGTGCACGTCGGCGGCGGCGAGCACGCCCGCCCCGTTGAACTCGCCCAGCAGCCCGGGCGCGTGCACCGCCCGGCGGACGTCGAGCCGGTCGAGATCGATCTGGGGCGCCGTCGCGTTCACGCGGCTGCTCCCCGGTCCAAGACGTCGCTCAGCTCGGTCACGAGCGCTCCCCGGGGCCGCCACGCGAACACGCCGCACGGCGCGCCGTCGACGACCGGCGTGTCCGCGCCGGCCATGCCGCGCAGGAAGAGGTACAGGATCCCGGCGAGGTTGCGCTCGGCGTCGTACCCCGGCAGCCGCCACCGCAGGTACCGGTGCAGCGCCACTGTGTACAGCAGCCCCTGCAGCACGTAGTGCATCCGCTGCATCTCCGCGGTCAGGGCCGCCGGCCGGTGGTGGCCGATCGTGAGCTCCTCCGACGCGGCCGCGAGCCAGTTCGACTTGTAGTCCACGACCGCAAAGCGCGGGACCGGGCCGGGCACCCGCAGGACGAGGTCGATGCTGCCGGTCAGGTAGCCGCGCACGGCATGCCGCAGCTCCGGGTCCGCGAGCCGGTCCGCGTAGCCGGCCAGCGGATCGCCGGCGGCGACGTGCCGGCGCAGCACCGCCGCAATCGCCGCGGTCGTGACCTCGCCGGCGGCGCGATCACCGCCTGCGAGCGGCAGCTCGAACGCCAGCTCGTCGAGCCGGTCGGCGCGGCGCACGTCGCGCAGCCGCCGCCCGCCGACCAGCGGGCCCAGCGGGGTCTCGATCGCCCCGCGCAGGCCGGCGACCACGGCGGCCTGCGAGCCGACGTCGACCGACCGGCGCGCCCGCGCGCGGCCGACGTGCGCGGCGAGCTCGCCGTCGAGGTCCGGCGCGGCGAAGTCCACCGCCTCGAGCACGTCGTGGACGAAGGTCCCCACGCGCGCGCCGCCGGGCATCGCGGCCAACGGCGACGGCGCCGCGAGCGGCCCGTCCGCGGGCGCACCAGCCCCGGGGAGCGTCACCGGCTCCGCGGGCTCGTCGGACACCACATCGGGCTCGGGCTCGCTGCCGACGACGGCCTCGTGCGTGCCCGCGGTGAGGTCGCTGTACGACGTGCGCCGCCAGCGCCGGTCCAGCCCCCGCGCGAACGCCGCCGCATCGAGGTCGGGCAGCCCCTCGACCCGCGGCGACCACGACGCCGGCGCGCCCAGCGACGAGCGCTCGACCGAGATGCAGCCGGCCGCGCCCGCGGCCAGCGCGGCGAAGCGCGCCATCGCGGCCTCGTCCGACGGCGAGTGGTCGCCCGCGTCCGCGATGGACCCGTCCTCGCCGCGGAAGAACACGAGCCGGCCCAGCGGCGAGAAGCGGCAGTCCTTCGTCCCCGCCCACCACACGACCGCCTGATGCCGCGCGCGCGTCAGCGCGACGTACATGAGCCGCAGGTCCTCCCCGCGCTGCTCGGCGATCGAGCGCGAGCGATGAGCCCGGTACGAACGCCCCTCCAGCCCGACGTCGACCTTGCGCACGTCGTCGTCGTCGGGGTCGTGGAAGCTGACCGGCTCGCCCGTCCGCGTCACCGGCGACGGGTGCCACAGGAACGGCAGGTACACGACCGGGAACTCGAGCCCCTTGCTGCGGTGGATCGTGAGCACCTGCACCGCGGCGTCGTCGGACTCCAGCCGGCGGCTGCGCTCCTCGATGCCGAGCTCGTCGGCAGCGTCGGAGATCCGGTGGCGCAGCCACATCGTGAGCGCCGCGATCCCGCGCTGCTCCTCCATCGCGGCGCCGTGCAGCAGCTCGCCGATGTGGCGCAGGTCGGTCAGCCGCCGCTCGCCGTCGGTCACCCCGAGCACCCGCTCCGGGACACGCTCCGAGTGCATGATCGTCTCGGCCAGCGCGGCGACGCCGCGCGTGCGCAGCACGTGCGTCCACCCGTGCAGGCGCCCGTGCAGCTCCTCCCACCGATCGTCGCTCGCCGTCGCGACGTCGGCCGCACTCCAGCCCAGGAACCACGTCAGCGCCGCGGCCCCGGCCCGCGCCCCGGACGTCGGGCGTTCGAGCGCCTCGAGCAGCCGCAGCCACTCGTCGGCCGCCTGCGTGTCGAACACGCTCCCCGCGCCGGCCAGCACGGCCGGGACGCCGGCGCGCGCGAGCGCGTCGCGGACGAGCTCCGCGTCGAGGTTGCGGCGCACGAGCACGGCGACGTCGCCCGGCGACACCGTGCGCTGGTCGCAGACCGCGCCGTCGTAGCCGCGCTCCTCGATGACCGCCGCGCTGTCGAGCAGAACGACGACGTCGCCGGCCAGGTCCTCGGCGATGTGCGCCCGCGCGGCGTCGGCCGGCGCGAAGCCGTTGAACGTCGTGCCGACGCCCGGGTCCTCGCGATGCACGACGCGCACGCGCAGTGCGGCGGCGTCGGGCGCGCCCGACAGGCGCGGCGCGACGTTCCCCGCGGCCGCCCGCACGCGGCGGTAGACGATGCCCGGGTGGCCGAGCTGGGCGTCGCCGAACAGCGCGTCGTAGGCGTCGACCAGGGCCTGGTCGCTGCGCCAGTTGATGTCGAGGGTGCGAGTGGCGGCCGCCACCCGCGCCGCGTCGAGGTAGGCGTAGACGTCGGCGCCGCGGAAGGCGTAGATCGCCTGCTTCGGATCGCCGATCAGCACGAGCGTCGTGCGGCCGTCGCCGAACGCGCGCCGGACGATGCGCCACTGGATCGGGTCGGTGTCCTGGAACTCGTCGACGAGCACGATGCGGTACCGCGCGCGCAGCCGCTCCCCGATCTCCTCGCCGCCCGGCCCGTGGAGCGCGTCGTCCAAGCGCGTGAGCAGGTCGTCGTAGGTCATGACGCCGCGCCGGCGCTTGCGGACCTCGAGCTCGGCGCGGACGCGCTCGGCCAGCCGGTAGCGCGCATACGGGATCCGGCCCGCGCCGCGGTCGGCCGGCTCGAGCGGCGCGCCCGGATTGCGGTCGGCGGCGAGCGCGATCGAGAGCGCCTGCGCGCGGTCGAACAGCACCTCCTCACGGTCGTGGAAGGCACCGACGTAGAGGTCGTCGACGACCTCCTCGACCAGGTCGCGCAGGTCCTCGACGAACTCGATTCCCGGCTCGAGGTCGCCCGCGATGCCGAGCCCGCCCAGGATCTCCTGGCAGAAGCCGTGCGTCGTCACGATCGTCGCGGCGTCGAAGTCCGCGACCGCGGCGGCGAGGCGCTGCCGGCGCAGCTCGACCTCCTCGGGCGGGGCGTCGGCGAGCAGCGCGAGCACGCGGTCGCCGCCGTCGGGCGGCGTGCCCGCGAGCGCCCGGTCGAGCCCCTGCTCCGCGGCGACGAGCCGCTCGCGGACCCGGTCGCGCAGCTCGGCCGTCGCCATCCGGGTGAACGTCACGACCAGGACCTGGTCGAGCGGCACGCCCGCGGCGACATAGCGCGCGGCGAGACCCGCGATCGTGAACGTCTTGCCGGTGCCGGCGCTCGCCTCGAGCACCGTCACGCCCTCAGGCAGCGGCCCGCAGACGTCGAACGCGGCCGGCGCCACCGCGAAGGTCACCGGTCCACCACCTCCTCCACGTCGAGGAGGTCGGCCCACAGCCGGGCCGCGTAGCGGCCGAAGCGCGTCGCCGCGGCCGGCTCCCAGCCGGGCCCGCGCTCGTCGTCGCGCGGGTCCTCGCCGCAGAGCTCGGCGAACGAGAGGCCGCGGCCGAAGGCCAGCACGTGCTCGGGCTCGTCGGCCTCGCCCGGCCGGCTGTACGTGCCCTCCCACGCCTCGCGGGCCGCGCCGTCGCCGTCGGCGCCGTCGCCGTCGCGCAGCGCGCGCGCGTACGCAGCCGTCGTCTTGCACGCCAGCGGCAGCGGCTCGCACAGGGCCCGGTCGTACAGGTCGACCAGCGCGGCGAGGCGCGAGCGCGCGAACGCGCGCCGCGAGGCGGCGTCGGCCATCAGCGGCGGGATGGTGGCGACCGTGATGCCGTCTCCGCGACGGGCCCGGCCGATCGTCACCGACCGGTGCGCCGCCTCGGGCGCCGTCGCGGCGACGGCGAGCAGGCGCACCCAAGCCGCGAGGCGGTGCTTGGGCGCCACGCGCGAGAAGGTCGTCGTGAGGAGCGCGTCGCCGCGCACGCCCGCGACCGTGCCGGTCACCCGTCGGCCGTCGTCGAGCACGACGCGGACGTCGATCGCGTCGCCCGCCTGCGTGCCCGCCTCGGCCTGGGTGGCCGCGACGAGGTCCTCCACCGTCGGCAGGAGCGCCTCGATCACCGGCTTGCCGAGCAGCCCGGGCGGCAGGTGCCCCCGCGCGATCTCCGCGCGGTACGCGGCGCGGGCGTCGCAGCCGTCGAGCCGCGCGTCGAGCAGCCGCTGGCCGATGTCCCACTGCTCGAGGGCGTCGAGGTCGACCGGCAGCGCGTCGTGCACGTCGGTCGAGAAGTCGCCGAGGCTGAGGCCGAGCCGCCCGCGCAGGAACGCGCGCACCGGGTGCTGGACGAAGCGCACGAGATCGTCGAGCTGCACGACGGCCGAGCGCTGCCGTCCGAGCGGCTCGGCCAGGAACGGCGGCGGATCGGCTTGGCCGCTGGTCAGCGCCCGGGCGCCGGCGAGCGTCACCCGGTCGAAGCTCCAGGGGCGGGTCCCGGCGAGCCGGCCGGCGGTGAAATTGCGCGGGTCGAACGGCTGCAGCGGGTGGCGGATCACCACCGCGTCGCGCGCCGCCCGGCCGTCGCGGAGGCGCACCGTGCGGTCCGCGACGTCGAGCAGCTCGCCGACCGGGACCGCGGGCGGGCGCGGTGCGTTCGTGCGCTCGTCGTTGCCGGTGTACGTGACGAGGAGGCGCTCCTGGGCGGCCATGAGCGCGTCGAGCAGGAGTTGGCGGTCCTCCGCGCGAGGGTCGCGCTCGCCGACGCGCGGGTCGTCGAGGAGCAGGTCGTCGCCGTCGCGCGAAACCTTGCGCGGGAAGACGGCGTCGTCGAGCCCGAGCAGGCAGACCACCCGGTGCGGGACCGAGCGCATCGGGTGCAGCGTGCAGATCGTCAGATGCCCGGTGCGAAAGTTGGCGCGGGTCGGGCGGCCCTCGAGGCGCTCGCCCAGCAGCGCGCGGACCTCGGCGAGCGCGAGCGGCGTGCCGCTCCCGGAGGCCTCGCCCGCGACGTCGTCGAGGATGCGCTGCAGCTCGGCGCGCTGCCACGCGTCGCGGGCGCCGGCGTCGGCGAGGAGGTCCGCGGCGCGCACGATCGATGCGGCCCAGGCGGTGACGGGCTTGGGGATCGTCAGGTCGTCGAGGGCCGTGCCGAGGCGGTCGACGAGCTCGGCGAACCGACCGGCCAGGTCGATCGCGCCGCTGTCGACGTCGTCGAGCGGCAGGACGCCGTCGACCAGGCGACGGTCGTCCTCGGTCATCGTCACGCCGACGAGCACGCGCGCCACGCCGTGGTCCCAGGTACCCTGGCGCAGCTGCTCCAGGCCGAACGGCGCGCGGTGCGCGGCGTCGAGGCCCCAGCGGATGCCGCTCTCGGTCACCCACTCCTCGAGCCGGACGAGGTCGTCGTCGTCGAGCCGGAAGCGGCGGCGGACGGGGTCGCGGCCGGCCAGGTCGAGGACCTGCGACGCCGTGACGCGGCCGTGGGCGAGCTCGAGCAGCTCGGCGACGACGCCGAGGAGCGGGTTCGTCTGGCGCAGCGCGCGGTCGGCGAGGCGCACGCGCAGGTCGGGTGGGCGCCCGTCGGGCGGCGCGGCGGCGTAGTCGTCCTGGGCGGGCGCGGCCGCGCCGAACGTCGCGTGGATGAGCGGCGCGAAGGTCTCGATGTCGGGGCACATGACGATCACCTGGCGCGGCTCGAGCGACGGGTCGTCCTGGAGGAGGTGCAGGATCGCGTCGCGCAGGACCTCGACCTGCCGCGCGCGCCCGTGGCAGGCGTGCACCTCGAGGCTGCGATCGCCGGGGTCGAGCAGCGGCCGGTCGTCGGGGTCGTCGCCGAGCGGGAGCGCGGGCGGCGGGCGGTCGTGGCGGACGTCCTCCTGGATGCGGGCGAGCAGCGTCTCGGAGTGGTGCGCGACCGGGTGCTGATGGTCGACGCTCGGCGCACCGGCGAGGACCAGCTGCATCTCGCGCGCGTCGCGGCCCCAGGACGCGAGCAGGCGGTTCCTCGCCAGCGTGGCCGTGGGATCGTCGCCGCGTCGGACGACCGGCGGGGCGCCGGCCACGGCGCCCCAGAGCGCCGGCGACGGGTGCAGCACGAAGAGGTGCACGTCCCGGCGCTCGGCCAGCGCGGCGAGGACGTCCCGGTAGGCGGCGGGAAGGCGCGTGAGGCCGAAGAGCGAGAGGCGCTCGGGGAGGTCGAGCACGCCCGGCGCGTCCCGCAACCGCGCGCACGCGGTCTGCAGGCGCTCGGCCGGCCCCGGCGCGCCGATCCGCGCGCGCAGGCGCCGCCAGAGCCGCGCCTGCCAGTGCAGGTCGGCGTCGGCGGGGGCCGACGCCCACGCGCGCACGACGTCGGGGCGATGGAGCGCGTAGCGGTCGAGCAGCTCGGCCACGTGCCGCACGGTGGCGAACCGCCGCGAGCGCCGGAGCGGATCGGCGGAGGCCGGATCACCGCCGAGGTGATCGGCGAGCAGCGCCAGCCACGGCTCGCCCACGCACTCGTCGACGACGTCGAGCAGCGGCCACACCGCGCGCTCGGGCAGCCATGGGTCGGCGTCGGGCTCGACGCCGGAGGCAGTCGCCACGGCGTCGCCGACGAGCCGCCACGGGGACGGGAACACGACGTTCGCGCACACGCCGTCCTCGCGGGACGGCGACGTGCCGAGGCGCGTCGACAGCCGCTGGGTGATCCAGCGCTCGATGCCGCGGGTCGGCACGGACACGACCTCGGGGGCGAACGGGTCGCCCGGCGGCGCGGCGAGCAGTTCCCGCAGCGCCTCGACGAGGCCGTCGGCGCGGTCGGAACGGTGGATGTGCAGCACGGTGGTTGGTGGGCGTCGTCGAGTGGTCCGAAGCCAGGGTCGGGCGTCCGGCGCTGAATCTGACGGATCGACCGGCCGGATGCCGTCAACCCGGCCGCTCGCGCGCCCGCGCGAGGCTCAGACGTAGATCGCGTGGCCGCGCGAGCGCACGGCGGGGTCGCCGAGGCGCGTCGCCGTCCCGGCGGCGATCCGCGCCGCGGTCCAGCCCAGCGCCGCCGCGTCGACCACGTCGTCCGGCCGCACGCGCCCCGCCGCGGCGAGGTCCGCCGGCAGCTCGATGCCCTCCTCGGCGAGCAGGGCGATCCGCGACTGCAGCCCGTTCCACGACGTCTTGGGCTCCTGGAGGTCCATGCCCGCCATCGCGCGGAAGCTCGCCTCCGGATGGCCTTCGTGCATGCGCTCGTCCGCGGCGGCGACCGGCTCGGCGTCGAGGATCATCCGGCTCAGCGCGTGCGCCTGGCGCGAGATCCCCTTGCCCGTCGCCGCGGCGTGCGCCGCTGTGGCGGTCGCGAAATCGGGCTCCTCGACGGCGGCGCGCAGCGGCGTGAGGAAGACGCTGTTGCGCCGGCGGCCGACGAAGTCGCGCGCCTGGAGGTCGGCGGCGCGGGGCCAGACGTCGGGAAGCCCGATCGGGATGTCGACGGCGATGACCGCCGCCGACCGGCATGCCCGCGCGATCTCGAGCAGCGACGCCCCGGTGAGCGCGCGCCGGAACGCGCCGCCCCGCAGGACGACCGCCACCCACGTGCCGCGCGCCACGTCGCAGCCGACGACCTCCGTGTCTGATCTGGACATGTCGTTTGCCACGGCGGCGCAGGAACGCTAGCGGCGCCGCAGCTGCCCGCGCAGCCACGCGACGCCGCGGCCGAGGTCGCGCAGCAGGCCCAGGGCCAACGCCGCCCGCGGCCTCCGGGCGCCGACCGGGTCGAGCTCCGTGAGGCGCGACTCCGACGGCACCGGCGGGTCGCCGCTAGTGGTGCTCGTGTAGATGTCGTAGTGCTTGGCGGGATCGACCGGGATGCGGGTGCTCAGCGTGCCGCGGACCGCCTCCTCCACCCCGAACGTGTACGCCCGCGGCGGCACCCCCGGCTCGTCGCGCGAGTTGACCGTCACGACGAGAGCGCGCGGCGCGTCGCCGGGGTGACGGGAGAAGTCGAACGCGAGGCGCAGGCTGCCGGCCTCGCGCCTGACGTCGACCTGGGGCGCGGCCGGCGCCGCGGGCCGCGCGGGCCGGCGCGCGTCCTCGAGCAGGCGCTCCGGCCGGCGCCAGTGGCCCTTGCGCCCCGGCCCGACCGGGCTGGACTGGTGCACCGCGCCGAGCGACGGCCGCGTGTCGCCCCAGCGCCCGGGCCAGCGCACCCACGGCGGCGCATCGTGCTCCACGATCTCGAGCGCGAGCCACGGCGTCGCACGCTTGCCGTCGGCGAGGTCGTACCACGCCTCGGTCTCGTGGAAGCCGCGCTCGAAATACGACGCGTGCGAGCCCCGCGCGACGTAGACGACCGGGCTGTCGGTCCGATCCGGCGCCCGCTCGACGTCGGTCCACGGCCGGCGCTCCGCGTACGAGTGCTGGGCGTACACGGCCAGGTCGGGGCGCCCGTCGAGGAGGCGCAGCTGCACCATCTCCCAGTCGCCCTCGTGGCGGCCCGCGCCGAGCGCGAGGCTGTAGTCGTTGTAGAAGTACCAGAACCAGTACTGCAGCCAGACGCGCCCGGCCGACTCGACCGCGTGGCCGTACATCTTGTTGCGCAGCTCGGGGCGGTCGCGGCGCAGGCGCACGTACTGCTCGCGGTAGTCGCGGCCGCGGTCGCCGATGTAGTCGCCGTCCTGCACCGGCGACCCGTCGCCGTAGGCCTCGGGGCCGAGGAAGCCGAGCGTGAGGCGCTGCGCGCCCTCCGCGGGCACGGCCGCGGCGATGAGCTCGCCGCGGCCGTCGCGGGTGTCGGCCCGGCGCAGCTCGTTGCCGGGGTTGTCCGTCCACTGCGCCGCGTCGTCGGCGAAGTACTGCTCGTTCGAGTCATAGCGCAGCTGCGGCTGGTGGCGTCGCAGGAGGTCGTCGTGCGCACCCATCAGCGCTGGGCCCCGTCGACGCTCGCCACCGCTCGCACGGGCGGACCGTAGCGACTCGGGTCAGAGCACCTCGTCCGCCGCCCGCGCCTCGACGTCGAGCTGGTCGGCGCGGCACGAGGCCGGCTCGCGGTCCGGTAGCCAGCGCACGAACCGCGCGGGGTGACGCAGTCGGCGGCCATCGACCTGCGTGTAGCGCACCTCGGCCACCCGCTCGGGCGCGAGCGGAACCCAGTCCATGACCATGCCCGGCGCCCAGCGTCCCGCCGCGCCCTTGAGCCGGCCCACCGGCCCGCCGCCGAGCAGGAAGCCGTGCTCCCAGGGGTGGCCGGGGAGCTCGACGACGAGCGGCGCGAGCTCGCGGGCGAGCGCCGCGGGCAACGGCCGGGCGAACGAGCTGGCCACGCCGACGTGCTGGAGCGCACCGTCGTCGTCGTAGGCGCCGAGCAGCAGCGCGACCACCTCGAGCGGCTCGGCGCTCACCCGCGCGCCGGCGACGACGAGATCCGCGGTCTGCTCGTGCTTGACCTTGAGCATCGCGCGCGCGCCCGCCTCGTAGCGCAGGTCGCGGTGCTTGGCGACGACGCCGTCCAGCCCCCCGCCGCGGAACTCCCGCAGCCACCGCGCCGCCACTGCGCTGTCGGCGGTCGCGGGCGTCAGGAAGAGCGGCGGGCCGGCGTCGTCCATGAGCGCGACGAGCCGCTCTCGGCGCTCGGCGAACGGGCGCTCGCGCAGGTCCTCGTCGCCGATCGCGATCGCGTCGAAGGCGACGAAGATCGCCGGCGTCTCGGCCGCGAGCGCGCGCACGCGCGAGACCGCCGGGTGCAGGCGGCCCATCAGCGCCGCGAAGTCGAACCGGCCGCCGACGACCGCGAGCAGCTCGCCGTCGAGCATCCAGCGCACCGGCGACAGCGTGCCCAGCGCCGCGACCACCTCGGGGAAGTAGCGCGCCAGCGGGCGGCCGTGGCGGCTGTGCAGCTCGACCGCGCCCCGGTCGCGGCGCGCCAGGCAGCGGAACCCGTCCCACTTCGGCTCGTAGAGGTAGTCGCCCTCGGGCAGCTCGCGCACGAGCCGCGCGAGCATCGGCTGTGGGGGCGTGTCCGCGGCCACGCCCCCACGGTAGGCCGGGCGTCGCGGACCGGTGTAGACCGGGAGCTCCGGCCCGCGCCCGGCGCAGCCCGATGGCGCGACAGGCGCTCGCGGTACTCGGGCGTCATGTCGTTCGGCGTCCAGTCGAAGCCGTGCCGAGCGACGCGTGGATCGCCGTCACCTCCGGCAGCTCGTGGACGAGGTTCTGCACCCTGGCGGGAAGATCGGGGCCATCGTGCAGCTCGGGTGCGTGACCCGCACCACTACGGTGACCTCCGCTCCGGCGGTGCCCTCGGCCACGTCGAGCCCGCGGATCAGGCACATGTCGACCGGTCCCGCGGGCGCGCCGGCCGCCGCGCTGCACGGGTCGACGACCTCGTTGAGCAGCTCGCCGATGCGCGCGCGGAGTGCGGCGGCGGCCTCGGGCGGTCGTCTCGGCCGCCATGCTCCAGGCCATCTCCGCGGCGCCCGAGGGCGCCACCGACCACGGCTCGCGCAGGCCGTCGCCGGTCAGGTCTCCCCCCGCGCCAGCCGGCGCAGCGCCTCGATGTCGATCCCGTGCAGGCGCGCCGCGTTCTCGCCGAGGATCTTGCGCTTGATGTCCTTCATGAGCGGCGGCGAGGCGTCTGGCGAGCAGGCTCGCGGTCGCCTCGAGCGTCACGTACGGGTTGCGGAAGCGCCCGACCTGCTGGGCGGTCTCGTCGAGGAACGAAAGCCGCCGTAAGCGATCTCGATCGGCAGGTCCCGGTAGGCCATGAACGCCGCGTCGAGGTCCTCCGGCTTGAAGAGCTCCATGGGACCGGGCCGAGCAGGATCGCCTCGTGGATCGCGACGACGATGCCGTGGTGGCGGGCACGCTCGAGGCTCGGGTAGACGAGGTCGGGATCGTCCATCTTGTACTGGCGCACGGCGCCGTACGGGGCGACGTCCGACTCGTCGAGGTCGGCCGGGTAGAGCTTCAGCGCGCTGACGCCGTGCTCCTCGACGAGCATGTCGACCCGCTCCACCGCGTTCGGCTCGACGGGCTGACGCCGCCGTAGATCCGCACCCGGTCCGGGTGGCGCTCGCGCAGCTGGAGTCGTTCTCGAGGTTCGCCAGGCGCCCTTGAACTCGCGTACATCGGGATCTCGTGGTAGCCGAACTCGCGGAAGGACTCGCACACCGCCGGTTGTTCCAGTTCTCCCGCCGCAGGTATCGCTCGGTGGGCTTCCGGCATGATGCGCGCCGTGCCGGCCACCCGCTCGCCCCGCGACGTCCTCGAATCGGTCCTCCCGGACGGCGCGCC
The DNA here is from genome assembly GCA_036259975.1 of Solirubrobacteraceae bacterium. Taxonomy (GTDB): domain Bacteria; phylum Actinomycetota; class Thermoleophilia; order Solirubrobacterales; family Solirubrobacteraceae; genus JAOPZW01. The sequence goes on from DATAAR010000266.1 coordinate 23,722, forward strand.
CGTCGTCGTCGACGTGGGCTGCGGCGACGGCGCCCTCGTGCGGTGGCTCGCCCGGCGCGGCGCGCGGGCGATCGGCGTGGAGGTGGCCGACGAGCCGCTGGGGCGCGCGCGGGCGCACGAGCCGGTCGGCGATGAGCGCTACGAGCAGGCCGGGGCGCAGGCGCTGCCGCTCAGCGACGGCACCGCCGACGCGGTGCTGTTCATGAACAGCCTGCACCACGTGCCCGGCGAGCTGCTGGACGCGGCGCTTGCGGAGGCCGCGCGCGTGCTGCACCCCGGCGGCCTCGTGTACGCGCAGGAGCCGCTGCCCGAGGGGCCGTACTTCGAGCTGCTGCGGCCGGTCGACGACGAGACCGCCGTCCGCGCGGCGGCGCACGCGGCGATCGGGCGGGCGGGGCGGCACGGGCTCGCGCACGAGCGCGAGATCCGGTTCGAGACGGACGTCGTGCACGCTGGCTTCGAGGGGTTCCGCGACCGCGTCGTGCTCGCCGACGCCGACCGCGCCGCCGCGTTCGCCGGGATGGAGGACGAGTTGCGCGAGCGGTTCGAGCGCGCCGCCGAGCGCCTGGCGGACGGCTATCGCTTCGTGCAGCCGATGCGCGTGGACGTGCTGCGGCGGGCCGGCTGACGGGCCCTACCAGTCGACCGGCCGCCCGTCGCGGAAGAAGCCGCCCGTCGGCCCGTCGTCGTCGAGCAGGACGGCCCAGGCCACGCTCGCCGCGCCGTCCACGACCGGCCGCCCACCGACGCCGCCCATGTCCGTCGCCACCCAGCCGGGGCAGACGGCGTTGACGAGGACGCGGTCGGCGCGCAGCTCGGCGGCGAGGATGCGGGTGAGCGCGTTGAGCGCCGCCTTCGACACGCTGTAGGCCGGGGTCCCGGCGCCCATCGAGGAGATCGAGCCCCCGCCGCTCGAGACGTTGACGAGGCGCGGGTGCGGGCTGCGGCGCAGGAGGGGAAGGAACGCGAGGGCGCACCGCCACGCGCCGTAGAGGTTCGTCTCCATCGCGCGACGGATGCGATCGAGGTCGGCGGTGGCCGCGCGCGCGTCGGTGTCGTAGTCGATCGCCGCGTTGTTCACGAGCGCGTCGCAGCGCCCGAGCTCCTGCTCGACCCACGCCGCGGCGGCGTGGACGCTCGCGTCGTCGGCCACGTCGAGCCGGCACGCGACGATCCCCGCGTCCACCCCGCCCAGCTCGTCCGCCGCGGCCCGGCCGCGCTCGGCGTCGCGCGCGCCGAGGACGACGCCGAACCCCTCGCGCGCCAGACGCCGCACGACCTCGCGACCGATGCCGCGATTCGCGCCGGTGACGACGGCGACGCGTCGGTCGTCGCGCGGCACGCGCCCCGTTACGTCCCGTTGCGCACGTGGCCGGGCGCGGGCGTCCCGGCCGCGAACCCGGTTCGCGTGACGGACGGGAGCGTGACCGGTGAATCGCCGGGCGGCGTGACCACCTCGACGCGGCCGACGCCGACGTCGTCGCGCTCGCGGGCCCGCTCGAGGACGTCGTCAAGCAGGGCGCCGGCCTCCGCGAGCGTCCGGGCCTGGAACTCGAGCGTGATGGTCGCCTGAACCTTCATGTGGGTCCTCCCTCGGGCGTGCCGTGCAGCGGCGTGGTGCGGATTCTTTCGCCATGGCAGCCATGTTCCGCATCACCCCCTGCCACCAGCCCCGGTGCGACCCGTCTTCGATGCCGATCGGCGCACGCCGCGCGGACCCGACACGTCCGAGCGGAACGCCGCAGTCATGCGATTCCCGCCTCGATGAGCTGCCGCCACACCTCCTCCTGGCCGACCACCTCGACGTCGAGCTTCGCCGCCTTCTCCGTCTTGCTCGCCCCCACGCCGTCCCCGCAGATGAGCATGTCCGTGGCCGAGCTCACCGACGAGGCGACCGTCGCGCCGGCGCGCTCGACGAGCCGGGAGAACGCCGGGCGCGGGATCTTCTCGCCGCTGCGCGGGTCGGCCATCGCGCCGGTCACCACGACCGTCTTGCCCGCGAGCGGGGCGTCGGCGGCCACCTCGGGCGGGCGGTCTTCGTCGAGCACGTCGAGGTTCACGCCGCGGTCGCGCAGCAGCGCGATCTGCGCGCGCGCCTCCTCGCGGTCGAAGAACGCCCGCAGCGACGACGCCACCGCCGGGCCGATGTCCTCCACGCGCACGAGGTCCTCGACCGACGCGTCCGCGATCTCCTCGATCGACGAGAACCCGGCGCGCACCAGGCGCGTCGCGGCGCCCTCGCCGACGTGGCGGATGGCGAACCCGATCAGCGCGCGGCGCAGGCCCACGCCGCGGCTCGCGGCGATCGAGTCGATCATCCGGTCGGCGCTGACCTCGCCGATGCCCTCGTACTCCAGGAGGTCCTCGCGCGTGAGCGCGTAGAAGTCGGCGATCGACGCCAGCTTGCCGGTCTCGTTGAGCCGCTCGATCCAGGTCGGCCCCACGGCCTCGATGTCCGCCGCCGCGCGCGACGCCCAGTGGATCAGCCGCCGCACCGCCTGCGCCGGGCAGGTGTCCGACGCGCGGCAGTACAGCTCGCGCCCGGTGCCCTCTTCCTCGAGCTCGCTGCCGCACGACGGGCAGTGCGTCGGCGGCTCGATCTCGCGCTCCTCGCCGGTCCGCTTCGACGCGTCGAGCGGTCCGGCCACGAACGGGATCACGTCGCCGGCGCGCCGCACCAGGACGGTGTCGCCGATGCGCACGTCGCGCGCGCGGATCACCTCCTGGTTCGCGAGCGTCGCGCGGCGCACCGTCGTGCCCGCGATGAACACGGGCTCGAGCAGCGCCACCGGCGCGACCTTGCCGATCTTGCCGACGTCCCAGACGACGTCGCGCAGGACGGTCGTCTTCTCCTCGGCCGGGAACTTGAACGCGAGCGCGCCGCGCGGGCTGTTCGCGCGCGCGCCGGCCGCGGCGTACGCCTCCGGATTCGCCAGCCGCACGACGGCGCCGTCGAGGTCGGCGTCCGAGTCGCCGCGCGTCGCCTCGATGTCGCGGATCGCCGCGATCGCCTCCTCGGCGGTGTCCGCGTGGACCATTTGCGGGGTCTGCAGCCCGAGCTCCTGCAGCGCGTCCTCGAGGTCCGTGTCGACCGGCGGATGGATGTCGAACGCGAAGAACGCCAGGCGCCGGTCCAGCGCCTTGGACGGGTCCTTCTGGCGCAGCGTCCCCGCGGCGCCGTTGCGCGGGTTGATCAGCGGCTTGTCCGGGTGCGCGGCGTTGTACGCGGCGAACGTCGAGCGCAGCATCACCGCCTCGCCGCGCACCTCGATCCGGCCGTCGCGCCCGATCCGGTCCGGCACCCCGTCGAGCAGCTCGCGCGCGATCGGGGTCACGTCCTCGCCCGTCGTCCCGTCGCCGCGCGTGGCGGCGCGCAGGAGCCGCCGGCGCTCGTAGACGATCGACAGCGAGAGCCCGTCGAGCTTCGGCATCACGACGACGCGCTGGGCGGGAAAGCGCGCCATGAACGCCTCGACCTGCTCGGGCGTCGTGGCCTTCTCGAGCGACAGCATCGGTCGGTCGTGGCGCACCGGCGCGTGCAGGACGGCCGGCGCCCCGACCTGCTCGAGCGGGTTCGGATCGGGCGTCAGGTCGGGGTGCTCGGCGAGCAGCCCCCGCAGCTCGTCCTCGAGCTGGTCGTACTCGAAATCCGAGATGACCGGCGCGCCCAGGTAGTACGCCTCGCGATGGGAGGTGATCGATGCGGCCAGCTCGCGGACACGCGCGGCGGCGTCGTCGGTGGTGGTCATCGGGTAAGGCCTCGGGCGGGATCGGATCTGATCCCGTCACCGTATGCGCCGTGGCGGCGGCTCGGACGGACCCTCGCTCGCGCCGCGGCGATCAGGGCTGAGGCGCCACCGCCACCGGCGGCTCGGCCGGTGCCACGACCGCGTCCAACGGGAGCGCGCTCGACGCCGTGTCGCCGGCGGCGGCCGGGGTCTCGGCCGGCG